>JAISFV010000012.1 GCA_031263445.1 Synergistaceae bacterium
TTCTATCCGAAGCATCGCCCGCTCATATTCTTTATATAGTTGCCGGTTATAATCTGTCCCCATATTATATATATCTTACGACTTAGACCTTATCTTTAGGCCCTCCACTGTACTGTAACATTTCCTGCTGTCTTTTACTTTAAAAGGCTTGACTTTTTATGGCTGGTCTTTCCTGAAATTATGACTATGTAGGAATGGACTCCTGGGCGCTTCTTGATACTTACAAGTATCTGTTTCAAGACATTTATGCCTGGGCTATGCAAACAGGGACTGTCGAAATCAGCAAGAGCGGCAGGCAGTTTTTCTCGTTGAATCGTTTCGGCACGGCGTTTCCTTTTATCGATAATCTGATCACGGCGTATCGCCAGATAAATAGCGCGGATATACCGTCTACCGCCGTCATCCTTCCTCCGTCGTGGAAACTGAATTGGCATGAATCGTCGCTCTGGTAAGTCAACAGGAGGCTCCTCCTTGATCTAGGGGCCTCCTGCCTGCTTCATGCACGTCGGGTTATTTCAGCTTTTTAAGCTCGCTTACCACTGCCTCGGTGAGATCCTGGCCGCCGTAAAAGATCAAAACCTTGTTGAGGACGATGGTAATGCCCTTGGATTTCGCCACGGCCTCGATGACATTGTTTATCTCCTCGGTGATCGGGTTCATCAGGCGGAGTTGCTCTTCGCCGCTCTCGCGCCGCGCCTTCTCTGTTATCTCGTTCCTCTTGTCCGGATCCTTTTCCTTCTCAGCCGCCGCGCGCGCCTCGTCAGATTTTTTCGTGATGAACCCGTCAAGCTGCTTTTGCAGCTCGTCGTACTTAGGGTGCGCCAGCAAAACCCTGGGCGAATCGATATAGCCAATCTTGTCCTCCGCCGCAGACGGAATTATCGTGAAAATACTTACAATCATCACGGCCAGAATAAACCTGATCGCGAAGTTCCTTATGAACAAAATATCTCCTCCCAGCTCTATTTTTGAAAATCATATTTAAAAACTACCGCCCGTATCAAATTACGCCAAACTCCCCTCAATGTAGTTAATTTTACCTTTAATGGATCGCATTGTCCATAGCCGCTGCATCATTCGATTCCGAGATAAGTCGATCGGTTTTTATTTTTTTCAGGGACATCGTTCGCGTCAGAAATCCAGATATTTTGCGCGGATTTTATTTTTGTAAAAAACTAAATCACTTATCGCGCCTGTATGGCCTTCCAAGATATTCCATTTTTTGGCTTTATCATATATATTTATCATGAGCCATAGGGCGAGCAATGCGGCTCGGATATGTCAAGGCTGCCAGTTTGGCAGGATGGGGGCGTCGTAACCGTGATAATAACGATCGACATACTAAAGAAGATAAACGGTTCGATTGCCGCCGGGGAGTTCCTCTTGATGAGAGAAATAGCCAAGGAGTGCTGTCTGGACGAAAAGGTGCTGGAGGCCGTGTCGGGTGACCTCGGGAAGGAAATCTCGTCCATGGGCGTTTTCCTGAAGACCATTGATTTATACATCATAGAGACGCGAAACAGGGTCAAGATGCTCAATGAATGCTATAAAGCCATTCAGAAACTCCAGATCGACAACGGCGTAATCAAAAAAACAGCGGACGGCGACCCGCCGATCCTTTGGTAAGCCCTGGCAGGGATATTTCATGAAGATTATACTGATGCGGCACGGAGACGCGGAAATCGGCGGTGTTGACTCCAAAAGGCGGCTGTCAGAAGAAGGCCGCAGGGAGGCCTGTCTTGCGGGAGAGTTTCTGCTGCGCCTGGGGGAAACGCCTGGCGCGATCCTCCACAGCGAACTGAGGCGGAGCGCCCAGACTGCCGAGATCGTAGCGCGGAGGCTCGGCAGCGGCGTAAGGACCTCGCTCTGTCACGGGCTGCTGCCTGGCGACCCCGTCTCGTCCTTCGCGGATCGGCTGCTCGAGGAGCAGGACGACGTGATGGCCGTGGGACACCAGCCGTTCGTCTCGAGCCTGGCGGCGTTTTTGCTGACAGGAACGCAGGACGGGCTGCGGATAAAGTTTCCTACAGGCGCGCTTGCCTCTCTTGAGCGTCTGCCGGAACCGTCTGGCAGTTCCGGCGTGCCTTGCTATTCGCTTCGTTTCCACGCTACGGCAAAATCGATCTCCCGCCTCGTGGGCGGCTGGGATCGGTAAATCTGTGATTTTGCTCTTTCGCCGGCGATGAAAAAAGTATAAACTCCGAAATTAAAGTTCTGTCGTTTTTTCGATCCCCGGCGCGAAACGCGTTCGGGAGACTTTTTGCGGGAGGTAGCTTAATGTCGACAAGACCCAAGGTAACGCTTGACGGTAACGAGGCCGCTGCTTATGTAGCACACGCGACGAACGAGGTGATATCCATCTATCCGATAACCCCGTCGTCGAACATGGGCGAATGGGCGGATCAGTGGAGTTCAGAGGGGCGGCCCAACATCTGGGGGACGGTTCCGAGCGTAGTCGAGATGCAAAGCGAGGCGGGCGCGGCCGGCGCGTATCACGGGGCGCTCCAGAGCGGCGCGCTCGGGACGACGTTCACGGCGTCCCAGGGGTTGCTCCTGATGATCCCGAACATGTTCAAGATAGCCGGCGAGCTCACCAGCACGGTGATGCACGTGTCGGCCAGGACGGTCGCGACGCACGCGCTCTCCATATTCGGCGACCACTCCGACGTGATGGCGACGCGTTCCACGGGCTGGGCCATGCTCTGCTCATCCTCCGTCCAGGAGGTCATGGACATGGCGCTGATCGCCCAGATGTCCGCGCTGGAGGGGCGCGTACCTGTCCTCCACTTCTTCGACGGTTTCCGCACGAGCCATGAGGTCATGAAGGTCGAGCAGATCGGCTACGATGACATGAGGGCGCTCATAGACAGAGATCTCGTCCACGAACACCGCCTCAGGGGGCTCACCCCTGACTGCCCCGAACTTCGCGGGTCGGCGCAGAACCCTGACACGTTTTTCCAGTCCCGTGAGGCCTGCTCGCCGTATTTCGCCGAGATGCCCGGCGTCGTGCAGAGCGCGATGGATCGCTTCGCCCTGCGCGTAGGCCGTAAGTACCGTCTTTTCGACTACTACGGCGCGCCTGACGCGACGCGTGTGATAGTCATCATGGGGAGCGGGGCGTATGTGGCGCGCGAGGCCGTCGAGCGCGCGGCTGCCGACGGCGCGAAGGTAGGCGTCATCGTCGTGCGGCTTTACAGGCCGTTCGACGCGTCGGCACTCCTGAACGCCCTGCCTGCGACAGTCCGATCAATAGCCGTCCTCGACCGCTGCAAGGAGCCTGGCGCGCCTGGTGAGCCGCTTTACATGGACGTGGCAGAGGCGCTCTCCGGTCGTCCGGAAATTTCCGTGACTGGCGGGCGTTACGGCCTGTCATCGAAGGACTTCACCCCTGCGATGGTAAAGGCGGTATTCGACGAGCTGAACAGCCTGGCGCCGAAAAACGGCTTCACGGTCGGTATCGACGACGATATATCGTTTAGCAGCCTGAAATATGACCCTCACTACACGACGGAGGACCCGAAGTGCGTCCGCTGCCTCTTTTACGGGCTTGGCGCGGACGGCACGGTAGGCGCGAACAAGAACTCGATCAAGATAATCGGCGAGGACACGGACAACTACGCGCAGGGGTATTTCGAGTACGACTCGAAAAAGTCCGGCGGCATCACGACCAGCCACCTCCGCTTCGGCCCGAACCCTATCTACGCGTCGTACTTCATCAGCAAGGCCAATTTCATAGCCTGTCACCAGTTTTCGTTCCTTGAGCGCTACGACATGCTCAAAAACGCCCTGGACGGCGCGACATTCCTCCTGAACAGCCCCTACGGCAGGGACGAGGTGTGGGGCAAGCTGCCCGTCACGGTGCAGAGGCAGATAATCGGGAAGCGGATAAAGCTGTACACGATCGACGCCGTGACCATCGCGAAGGAGACCGGCATGGGCGGCCGCATCAACACGATCATGCAGACGTGCTTCTTCGCCATAAGCGGCGTCCTGCCCAAGGACGTAGCCATTGACGCTATCAAGAAGTCCATAAAGAAGACCTACGGGCGGAAGGGCGACGAGGTGGTGCGCAAGAACATCGAGGCCGTGGACTCGACGCTGGCGAATCTCTTCGAGGTCGCGATCCCTTCGGAGGCTACCAGCGCGTTCGACATCAGGGACGCCGTGGCCGGCGACTCGCCCGCCTTTGTGAAAGAAGTCCTGGGGCCGATGATGGTCAACGAGGGGGACAAGCTCAAAGTCTCGCAGATGCCCGAGGACGGGAGTTACCCGACAGCCACGACCCAGTACGAGAAGCGCAACGTGGCGATCGATATCCCGGCGTGGGATCCGTCCGTCTGCATCCAGTGCGGCAAGTGCGCGCTCGTCTGCCCTCACGCCACTATACGGGCCAAGGTTTATGACGCGGACTTGCTCAAGGACGCGCCTGAGACGTTCAAGTCGGCCGACGCCAACTGGAAGAACTTCGCCGGGAAGAAATATACCGTCCAGGCAGCCCCGGAGGATTGCATCGGCTGCGGCCTCTGTGTGCAGAACTGCCCTGCGAAGAACAAGAACGAGCCAGGCAAGAAGGCGATCAACATGATGAGCCAGATCGAGCTGCGCGAGGCGGAGAAGGAGAACTGGGAGTTCTTCTTGGAGATACCGGACGTCGACCGCGGATTGCTGAACCACGGCGCTGTTAAGGACGTCCAGCTCCTGCATCCGCTCTTCGAGTTCTCCGGCGCTTGCGGCGGATGCGGCGAGACCCCGTACCTCAAGCTGCTCTCGTCGCTCTTCGGCGACAGGGCGCTCATCGCCAACGCGACGGGCTGCAGCTCCATCTACGGCGGCAACCTGCCGACGACGCCGTGGGCCACGAACGACGAGGGGAGAGGCCCGGCGTGGTCGAACTCGCTCTTTGAGGACTGCGCTGAGTTTGGCCTGGGCTTCCGCCTCACGCTGGACAAGCACCGCGAATACGCCGCAGAGCTCTTGGACAAGCTCTCTGGCTCGGTGGGCGAGGAACTCGCCAAGGAGATAACCGAGGCGGGGCAGGCAACGGAAAAGGAGATCGTGGAGCAGCGCGGCAGGGTCGAGGTTTTGAAAGAAAAGCTCGCCTGGCTCGACTGCCCCGAGGCCGAGGAACTCGCGTCCGTGGCCGACGCGCTCGTCAAGAAGAGCGTATGGTCCATAGGCGGGGACGGCTGGGCTTACGACATAGGCTACGGCGGGCTGGATCATGTCCTTGCATCGGGCCGGAACATCAACATCCTTGTCCTGGACACCGAGGTCTACTCCAATACGGGAGGCCAGATGTCGAAATCGACGCCGCGCGGCGCCATCGCCAAGTTCGCGGCGGGCGGGAAGCGCCAGGGCAAAAAGGACCTGGCCCTCATGGCCATGGCGTATGGCTCCGTATATGTCGGGCGCGTCGCGCTGGGCGCGAACGACGCCCACACGGTCAAGACGTTCCTGGAGGCGGAGGCTTACGACGGCCCGTCCATCATACTGGCCTACAGCCACTGCATCGCCCACGGCATCGAAATGCACTGCGGGCTGGAGCAGCAAAAGAAAGCCGTCGATTCGGGCCACTGGATCCTGATGCGCTACAACCCGGCGCTCATAGCCCAAGGGAAGAACCCGCTCACGATCGACAGCAAGGCGCCGACGCTGCCCCTGGCCGACTATATCTACAACGAAGTCCGTTACAAGGCGCTTCAGAAGGCGTCTCCGGATATCGCTGCCGCTCTCTTGGCCGAGGAAGAAAAGGAACTCAAGCTGAAGTGGCGCTACTACCAGCACCTGGCCGCAATGGACTACGCGGGCTGAACTGACTGGATCGTGCAGGGTCCCCCTGGATCGAACGGGGGGTTCCCTGCACGGCAAAAATCTACAGGCTCTTCTGTTCCGGCAGGTCGAAGCCCATTCCGAGGTAATGCGCGTCGCCAAGCAGGTTGAGCCTTGGCGGGTGTCCTGCGCGCAGCTCCAGGACAGAGAGGCTGCAATTGGCTATGAGGACGTTCCAGAAACAGGAAAGCGGCATATTCAGATAATGAAAAATGATCATCTTGATCGGGACATCGTGGGACACGACGCAGACATCCCCCCGGTATTTCGACGCTAGGAGTTCGGCGGCTGCTACGGCGCGCTTTTCGACGTCGCGGAGCGATTCGCCACCTGCCCCTGGCATGACCACCGTGTGCGGCTCGGCGTGCCAGAGGTCGAAGAGCCTGGGCCATTGCTCTATGACCTCGCTCGTCAGGCGGGTCTCCCAGTCGCCGTGGCATATCTCGGTCAGCCCTTCCAGCTCCTCTACGACAGGGCAGCCGCTCAGCTCCGCGATCTTCCGCGCCGTGACGGACGACCGCCTCAGCGGGCTGGTGGCTACCGCGTCGAAGCGCATGTCCTTCAGGAACTCGGCTGCCTTCATGCCCTGCTCGTAGCCGCGCTGTGACAGATCCGATTCCTTTTGCCCCTGGAACCGCCCCTCGGCGTTCCACTCGCTCTCCCCGTGTCTTACCAGGAACAGCCTCATTTGTCCGGCTCTCCGTTCAATTTCACTGTCGCGGCCCAGATCATGTCCCCGTCCTTTTGCATCTGCGCCAGGAGGTCGTCCGATACAGGAGCGTCTATCTGCATGACGGCCAGGGCCAGCCCGCTCGACTCCCTCCGCCCGAGGTTGAAGTTCGCGATGTTGACCGACGAGTCGCCCAGGAGCTTGCCGATCTTTCCGATCACGCCGGGCCTGTCATGGTTCTGGAATATCAGCAGATTCCCGTGCGGCACGAAGTCCACCCAGTAGTCGTTCATCTTCACGATATGCTGCCTGCCCTCTTCCGTGATCGTCCCTGTGAGGGTAGCCACGGCATTTTGCGCCGTCACCTCCACCTCGATCAGGTTTCTGTATGCCTTCGACTCCCCGGTACCCTCCTCGATGGAGATCCCGCGCTCCTGAGCGAGTATCGGCGCGACCATATAGTTGACCTCGGGGCCGAGCGCTACCTCGAGCAGCCCCTTTATGACGGCTATGGTGAAGGGGCGCATCGCGCCTCTGGGGAGGTCGTCCCCGACGAGTGCGTCCCCCCTCAGCATCACGCTGCATTTGCCAGGCGGGCCGTCGTTCTCGGTGAGCCTCCCGGCGAGTATGCCCATCTTCCGTGCCAGCCGGAGGTAATTTTTCTGCGTGTCGGAGAGCTGCTGCTCCATGAACGGCAGGTTGACGGCGTGTTCGTAGGGTTCGCCCCGCAGGGCAGCCAGCATGTTCGTGACCGCTATCCGCGCCACCTCCGTCTGCGCCTCGACCGTCGTGGCTCCCAGGTGAGGCGTCAGGACCACCTTGTCCGCTATCTCGCTGTCGAAGAGCGGGTTGTCGGCGGACGGCGGCTCCTGCGTGAACACGTCGAAAGCCGCGCCTGCGATCCTCCCTTCCTTGAGGGCCTGGGCGCATGCAGCCTCGTCCACGATGCCGCCGCGCGCGCAGTTGACGATATACGAGCCGCGCTTCATCGCGCGGATCATCTTCTCGTTTATGACGCAGTGCGTCTCCTTCGTGATAGGGACGTGAACGGTGACGACGTCCGCAAGGGAAAGCGCGCCCGCCAGGTCGTCTGCTTTCTGGATTCCGGCGTCGGCCATCTTTTTGTCCGGCACGTACGGGTCTAACCCCGTGACCTCCATTCCAAACGCCCTGCATCGGAGCGCCACCTGCATCCCTATCCTGCCCATCCCTATGACGAGCGCCTTTTTCCCGTTGAGCTGCCTGCCCGTGAAGCGCTTTCTGTCCCACTCGCCGGCCCTGAGCGAGAAGAAGCCGTGCGGCGTCTTCCTGACGAGCGCCAGCATGAGGGCCATGGTCTGCTCTGCTGCCGCGAGGGTATTGCCCGTGGGGGCGTTTATAACGACGATGCCGCGCCGGCTCGCCTCCTGTAGGTCCACGTTGTCAACGCCGACCCCGGCGCGCGCTATGACCTTGAGCCTCAGCCCGCTCTCGATAGCCTCCTTGTCCATCGTCGTGCCGCTGCGCGTTATGATCGCGTCGTATTCGCCCAGGATTTTGTGCAGCTCCGGCTTCGAGAGCCCGGTTTTAACGTCGAGTTCCACGTCGGGCGACTCACGCAGGATTTTCAACCCCTCGTCGCCCAGCGCCTCTGGCACGAGAACCTTGAATCTGTCCATCTTACTTTTCCTCCCAGACTGCGAGCGCGTCCTTCATGAAGTCGCGGACACCCGCGCTGCCCGCTCCCAGGGCGGCGTAAAGGCAGCCAAGCGCGAGCGAGATCTCAGGCCACCTCACGTCGTGGTAGTGCGACATCCTGATTATCTTCCCCTTCAGTTCGCCCTGCCCGCCGGCCGGCTCTACCCCTGCGGCCTTGAGTGCCTTCGAGACTGCCGCGATATCCCCGGACGGTGATGAGAAGGCCGTGACCCCGGGCGAGCGGAAATTCTCGTCCTTGACGAGCAGGCTGAAGCCTAGCGACTCTATCCCTGCGGCAAGGGAACGGGCCGCGCGGCTGCGGAGGCTGAACCAGCCGTCGATCAGTATCTCGTCCAGCGCCGCGTCCAGGGCGTAGTACAGTGACACGGGCGGCGTGTACGGGTTCTCTGGGGCGTCCTTGTCCAGCAGTTTCTTCTGGCGGGCGAGGTCGAAGTAGTAGCTCGCGCACTTCCTCTTGGAAACGGCCTCCCAGCCCCTCTCGGACAGCCAGACGAGCCCCAGTCCGGGTGGCGTGAGCAGCCCCTTCTGCGAAGCGGTGGCGAGGCCGTCTATGCCCCACTCTTCCGGGAAACAGGGCATCGCCCCGACAGAGCTCACGCCGTCCACCAAGATCAGCGGACGCTTGTCCTTGGGGATGGCGGCGATTATTTTGTCGATGGGGTTGAAGACCCCGGTGGACGTCTCGTTCTGCGTGAGCAGCAGGACGCCGCAACCCGGGTTGCGCTCCACGGCGGCTGCGGCCACATCAGGTGTAACGCCCTCGCCTAACGGGACGTCCACGCTCACGATTTTCGCGCCGTAGAGCGCCGTTATCTCGCGGAATCGGTCACCGAAGACCCCGCAGGAGACGGAGAGGGCCGTCACGTCCGGCCCGGTGAAGTTAGCGGCCAGGGCTTCGAGCGCGCCTGTCCCGGAGGACGGGAACAACACGGTCCTCCCGCCGCTTCGTAACAGCCGCGCCAGCTTATCCTCTATGGAGAGGAAGAGGCCGGAGAAATCGCCCCCCCTATGACCTATGAGCGGCCTTGCCTGGCTGATGGAGACGTTCGGGGACACCGGGACCGGCCCTGGGGTCATCAAGTACCTGTTCATGCGAAAAAACCTCCTCAGTAGTGTGATAGCTTCAGGCCCGGGGGCAGTTTTTTGATTCTCTATCCCTTTGCCCCCATGCCTTTTACAAAAAAAGCGAGGATCCTTTCGGTTCCTCGCTTCGTAAACTCGATGAAATCTTTTTTGTTAAATCGAGCGGACAGTCAGATCAGGGTTTTCGCATTGAACCAAACTCTCCGAGGCGAGGAGCATAAAGAAGCCGTGTGGCTCCGCTAGAGGCGCCGGAGCAACTGGAGGAGGACCGTCCTATCCCGAAACACGAAACGCCGAACGACCTGATGATCAAGCCCACTGACTTCTTCCTCCTCCGCGCAGAAAAAATTTAAATCCTGTCAGGATCCGTGTCCTAAAAACCTTAAACGTTGTTTCTGTATTTTAATCATCGACTCCTAGGCGCGATGCTTTGAATGGTGAACTTATACCATCAATATGGCGGTATGTCAATCTCCTCCTCTGTGAGGACATTATCGCTCCCCGGCCGGAGTCGAACTCGCCTTGTTTTTTTGAGCTTGCGCGATGGCGCGCCGCAGGATATAATAACTCGCTGTTATATCCCTGCCTCCTTCGGGAGATGGAGGCCGAGAGGCCGTTTATGCGGCCTGTAAGACCATAGGGAGGAGGTGACTCTTGTGCGGCTTTACGAATTAACGGTAATACTAGTTTCGGAACTGGAGGATCACAAAGCGGCTACCGAGGAGATAGCGGAGGTTGTGCGCGGGCTTGGCGCGGAGGTTGAGAAGATCGATTTCTGGGGCAATAAGCGTTTCGCGTATCCTGTCAAGAAACAGATGGAAGGCTTCTACTCAATGATAACGATGAAAGCCCCATCCGAGCAGATCCAGGAGCTTGACCGGCTTCTCAGCCTGCGCTCGCAGATATTGCGGCATCTTATCGTATCAATGGACGAGGAGTAAGATCTGCCATGGCCAGAGGCTTCAACAAAGTGATAATAATGGGCAACCTCGCGCGCGACCCCGACGTGAGGCACACGCCCAGCAAACAGAAGGTCGCGCGGATTACCGTGGCTGTCGGCCGTCAGTGGAAGAACAAGGCAACCGGCGAGCTCCAGAGCCAGACTGACTTCATACCGGTGGTCGCCTGGGCGTCGCTCGCTGACCTGTGCGACCGCTACCTGCGCAAGGGCAGGCCCGTCTTGGTGGAGGGGCGGATGCAGGTCCGCGATTACGATGACCAGAAGACCGGCACCAGGAAGTGGGTGACCGAGGTCATAGCCGAAAACCTGACGCTGCTCCCAGGCGGCCGCAGGGAGGATGACGCATATGGCGATATCCCGGCGCCGCGTCCGCAGCAGACGTATCAGAGCCAGGCGCCGGCCGGAGGCGCGAGACGCGCGCCCCAGCCCGCCGCGTCAGACGGGGACGTCGGCAGCCTGAGGGACGAGATAGACTTCGAAGAAGACTTCCCCCTCGATTTTTCCGAGCTCGGTGACTCGCAGGGGAGCGGCGACGTTGATGTCCCGTTTTAGCGAAGGAGATGGATTTTAAAGATGGATAATCAGTTCAGGAAAAGGCGCAAGCGCCGCCCTAAGGTATGTCACTACTGCGTGGACAAGATCGACCGCGTGGATTACAAGGAATCAGAGAAGCTCCGCAGGTACATAACGGACAGGGGCAAGATAATCCCCAGGCGCGTCACAGGCACCTGCGCCAAGCACCAGCGCCAGTTGACGAGAGCGATAAAGCGGGCGCGTTTCCTGGCCCTCCTGCCCTTTACCTCAGACTAAACGAGCGTCGGACGTATGCGGGGGGGCTTTGCCCCTCCTTTTCTCTTTATTTTATGGTTTGCATGGTGATCGGATGCCTTCCAACACAGTGACGCGCGAGTGGGTTTTGTGCTCGGCGGCGGGGCTGGCCCTCTTCATCGCCTGCCTGGCGTTTCCGGCGCTCTCCCCGGTAATCCTGATGATATGTCCCTTCCCTCAGGCCCTGCTCACCTACGGGCGCGGCGTCCGGGCAGGGACGCTCTCCGTGCTGTGCGTCTCAAGCGCGCTCTTTGCCGCATTCCTTGCTGTGCCGTCGGTCATATACGTTTTGTCGATAGGCTCAGTCGGCATCCTGCTCGGGGCAGCGGCGAGGAAGTTCAATGGCGCGGACGCTCTGCTGGCAGGCATAATTTGCTCCCTCTGCTGCAAGCTGGCGGCGACGTATTTCCTGTACAGGGCAACTGGCTTCAACTTGCTCTCGCCGGATCCGGCGGGGGTAGAGCAGACGCTCCTGGCCTTGTTCGAAAGCCGCATGGCGACCTTGCCCGGCATCGACGCGTCCGCTCTCAGGGAGGACATTTCCAGCAGGGTGCGTTACATCCTTCTGCTCATCCCGTTCAACATGATCCTCTTTTCGTCCCTTGAGGTATTCCTTTCGTATACCCTGTCGTCGAGGGTACACGCGGCGCGCGGAGGGGAGGCTTTCTTTAAGCTGCCCCCGTTCGGGAAGTGGTCGTTTCCAAAGAACATCCTGGCAACGCTCATGGTTGCGCTCGTTTGCGGGTACGTGTCGCAGCGTAACCCCGACGCCTATTTGCTGGCGCAGGTCAGCGCCAACCTTGGCACGCTTGCATGGACGCTCTTCGCCGTCCAGGGGCTTGCCGTCGCGTACTATTTTATGGAGGCCAGAGGGTTTCCCAAAGCCGTGCGAGTTGCTATTATACTGTTAACCCCGATAACCCAATATCTGGGGAGCTTATTTTCCATCGTCGGGATAATCGACATGGGGTTCGACCTGCGAAAAAGGGCAAGGAGGAAACAGCCGTGAAGGTCATTTTGGTTCAGGACGTGAACAAACTGGGGTCTAAAGGCGATCTGGTCGAGGTCGCCGAGGGATATGGCAGAAACTTCCTGCTCAAGAAAAAGCTCGCTGTGGAGGGGACCCAGGGCAAGGTCAAGGAGTGGGAGGAACAGCAGAAGGCGAAGGAAAACCGCGAGGCCAGGCAACACGCCCAGGCTGTCGAAATAAAGAAGAAGATCGGCGGCAAGATGGTCGCCGTCAGGATGAGCTCCGGCGACGAGGGGCGCCTCTTCGGGAGCGTGACGAGCCAGCAGGTGGCCATGGCCGTCTGCGAACAGCTCTCCGTGGAGGTCGATAAAAAGGAAATCAAGCTGGACGAGCAGATAAAGCGGCTAGGCAGGTATCCCTTCAAGATCAGGCTCTCAGCCGGGGTTGAGGCGGAAATGACTCTGTCGGTAGAGGCTGGCTAGATTGCGGGAGTCAGGGGCGGAAAGGATACCGCCGAACAACCTGGACGCCGAAAGGGCCGTGCTGGGCTCTTGCCTCTTGGATCGCGACGCGCTCTTGCGCGTGGTGGAGGCGCTGCGCCCGGAGGATTTCTATGAGCCGCGCCACGGCATGGCCTTCAAGGCGATGACGGATATGGCGGAGAGGGATAAGTCGGTGGACTCGCTGACGTTCCAGGAGGAGCTGTCGAGGCGCGGTCTGCTGGAGCGCATAGGCGGCGCGCCGTTCATAGCGATGCTTGTGGACGCGGTCACGACGACCGCGAACGTGGAGTATCACTGCGACATAGTGAGGGACAAGTCTGTCCACAGGGAACTCATCAAGGTAGGCGCAGAAATCGCGCGCACCGGGTTCAGCGAGGACGTGGAGTCCTCGGAGGCCCTCTCCTCCGCCGAGAAGCAAGTTTTTGAGATCGCACGCGGCACGACGTCGCGCATCCGCAAAATATCGAGCGTGGTCGTGACCACTTTCGACGAGATAGAGCGGAGCCTCTCCGAAGGGGCCACGGCCAACGGGGTCCCCTCAGGCTTCACCGATTTTGACAGACTGACGGGGGGATTCCAGCCCGGTAGCCTCAATATAGTGGCCGCGCGCCCGTCGATGGGGAAGACTGCGTTCGCGCTGAACATAGCGGAACACGCGGCTTTGATAAACAACGTCCCGGTGCTGATATTCAGCCTCGAAATGTCGGCCGAGCAGCTCGCGGGGAGGCTCCTCAGCTCCGTCGCCAGGGTGAACCTGCGGGAACTCCAGCAGTCGAACAACGTGAGGACGGATCAATGGAACGCGCTCACGGATGCAGTGGCCAGGCTCAGCAGGTCTCCGATTTTCATAGACGACAGCTCGACGCTGTCAACGATGGAGCTTCGGTCCCGCTGCAGGAGGTTCTTCGCGGAGCATAGGGACACCAAGAGCCTCGTGATAGTCGACTACCTCCAGCTCATGGTGAACTCCAGGAGGGCGGAAAACCGCCAGCAGGAGGTCTCAGACATCTCGCGCGCCATGAAGGGTCTCGCCCGCGAATTCGCGGTGCCTGTGATAGCCCTGTCGCAGCTCTCGCGAGAGGTCGAAAAGCGCGGATCGGACAAGCGCCCTATGCTCTCTGACCTCAGGGACAGCGGGGCCATCGAGCAAGACGCGGATCTCGTGGCGTTCCTCTACAGGCCGGCATACTATCAGCAAGCAAAGGACTCGGCGGATCCGACCGCCGAGGTGGCGATCGCGAAACACAGAAACGGGCCGACGGGGAAGGCCGACCTCCTGTTTTACAGGGAGTTCTCAAGATTCGATAACCTTGCCCGCCGCCAGCGCTGATATATGGGTCAGGGGATCCCTGATTGACGAATCTGCCCCATTTCGCTCTGGAGTACATTTAACCAGCGATTCATCAGGTGACGCGGGCGCGATGTTTTGGTATCCTTGTACAAATATACACTGCGGAAAGGGTCCGAATGAAATAGACTACGACTGACACTCCCGGGGGGCGTTGCTGTGGCTGATAAAATGTGGGACATTCTTCGATTTCTCAAAACTCCGGACGGGGATCTCAACCGGGATGACACCGCGAGAACGAATGCGGAGGCCGAGAAAAAAGCGATCGGCTCGCAACTGGCTGAGTCGCTCGCCGACCCCGGGCCTGATGAAGGTCAGGATGCCGCAGGGCATGACGGGGCCGCCTCTCTCGCTCTAGAGGTCGAGAGCGCCAGGGTACGCTCACAGGTCTCACCAATGGCCGTCCAGGGCGAGGCGAAGGCCGCGTCTCCCAAAAAAGCGCCGCCTGACGCGCAGCAGAGCAGCCCGAAACAGGCATCTCAAAGGCCCGTCGTTCCAGAGGAGCCACAGGCAGACACCCTTGAACCGACCGCCGCTGCCGCTCCTAAGGCGGATAGCGGGTCCGCCGGGACGGAAAAACGGCCCGTTTCGGGGAAAAACGCCAGGCAGCCCGGCGAAAGACTCCTCAGGTTGCCGCTCTCTGACATAAAGCCCAACCCATTCCAGCCGAGGAAGGCCATGGGCGAAAATGAGATGACGGAGCTGTCGGAATCTATAAAAGAGCTTGGCGTGCTGCAGCCGATCCTGGTCAAGCAGGTGGAATCGGGCTACGAGCTGGTAGCGGGCGAGAGGCGTCTCCGCGCGGCGCAGAGGGCAGGGCTGGGTGAAATCCCGGCTGTCCTGATCGAGACGGAACCGCTGACGCAGCAGATTATCGCGCTCGTCGAAAACATACAGAGGAAAAACCTCTCCGCGATAGAGGAAGCGGTGTGTCTGCAGGACATCCAGCAAAAGACGGGGTGGACCCAGACGGAGCTTTCCAGGAGGATGGGGCGCTCTCAGGCCTCGATCGCCAACAAGCTCAGGCTGCTCCGGCTCGACCCGTCCGTGCAGGAACTCGTGATTGCAGGAAAGCTGGGCGAAAGACAGGCGAGATCGCTCCTGAGCCTCTCTGTGGACGAGCAGAAGCTGCTCGCGCAGAAGGCGGTGGACGAGGACCTGAGCGCAAGGGCGCTTGAGACGCTGGCTGAGAACTGGAACGACCGCCAATCGCCGGCTAAAAGGGCGGAAAAGAAAAAGCAGCCCTCGTCGGACGGCCCGGCCGGGGAGCTGCTCGGCGACCTGGCCTCGCTCGTGAACAGGCACAGGAACAACGGCGTATCGGCGCAGTGGCGCGTGACGCAGATGAACCAGAGCTCCTTGGTCGTGGAGATCTCGGTCGACCTGCTGGAAAGCGCCGTAACGGAGAAGGCAGAGGATTGATGGACGGCATCGTCGAAAAATCGCCTCAGAATGTGAAATTCAAGGGCATAGGCGGCAAGCCGGCGGCAAAGGTCCCGTTAGTCCCGCAGTGGATGCTGTGGGTCTGCTTTTTGATCTCGTTTTCCGCGCCGAACCTTGTGTTCTCGGGCCGTTACTGGTTCGACACGTTGCATATCATGAAATGGGCCGTGACGATGGTTCCGATCGGCGTGCTGGCGCTGGCCGCAGGGGTGATCCTGGCGTCCCGCAGGCTGGAGCAGGTGGATTTCGTCCTCGACCCGTTCGGCGCGCTCTGGCTCGTCCTAGTCCTCTTTGTCACGGCCCAGCCGCTCTTCACCCCGATGACGAGCTATTCAACGTTCGGCAAGGAGTGGTTTTACTTCTCCTGCCTCTTCGCTACCTACATGCTGGCGTACAATGCCTGTCGGGGCGAGAGGCTGCACCGCGCGCTCCTGTGGGGCGGCAGCTTGAACGCGTCCGTTAACGTGCTCTTCGCCGAGATGCTGATGCGGGGGACGAACAAGGGTTTTGACTTCATACTGGACGTCCCCGGGAACTACATAGGAAACACGGCGCAGCAGGAGATGTTCGGCCTCTGGATGGCCATGGCCGTGCTGAACTGCGTTTACCTCCACCTACAGTATGTCGGCCTGCGGAAAGAGGGTGAGAAGTGGTCTGATCGCCCTGGTCTGATCGCCCTGTTGCTGCTTAATTTATTTTTCCTCTCCGTGAACTCCTGGGGCCTGTGGAACTCCACCGCGCGCGGCGGCATCCTCTCCTTCGTCGTGGCGTTCGTCATCCTGATAGCCGGTCTTTGGCGCGGCGGCTACGTCCTGGCGCTCAGACGGTCTTACAAGGTCTTTGGTGTCGTGATCGCCCTCCTGACCGCTGTCCTGGCCGGCGGTTCATACCTAGGGATCGGCCGGGGCAGTACGCTGATTATAAAGATGATGGACATGGTCAAAAACCCTACCTCCATAGGGAACAGGATAAGCATCTGGAGGACGAGCTTCGAGGTCTTCAAGATACGGCCCCTGACGGGGGTAGGCATAGGCCATTACAAGTGGCACTTCCTAGAGGGACAGAGGAACCTCTATCGCGCCAGCCCGGAACTTATGGACGACCCGGAGTACGACTGGCAGTTCACGTACTGGGCGCATAGCGAATACATTCAGTGGCTGTGCGAGACGGGCGTCGCAGGGGCGCTCTTGCTGGCCGCGATGGCCGCGTGGTGGCTCTACTCATTCCTAATGGCCCTGGTGAAGAGAAAGGAGCTTCCGCCGGAAGCCATATGGGGCTGTGCGATGCTCTTCTTGCTCTGGTTCGACGCGCTTTTCAGCAGGCCGTTCCACAGGATCGAAAACTCTGTCTGGATGGCGCTGGCCTTCGCGCTTTCCAACAGGTCTATCCTCCCGCAGCGCGCAAAGTGGACGGCAGTGGACAGCGCGTGGGTGTACAGGGCGTTCGGCGTCTTCGTGGCAGTCGTGTCCATCTCTGGTTTCATATTCCTCGCCGGGGGGATACAGGGGGACAAGCTGATATTCGAGTCGCTGGCTAAGCCAGGCACGCTCCGGGAGAAGGATGACCTGCTGAAAAAGGCCGAAGGGTACCTGATGTCCCGGGACGACGCGCGCGAGCAGTACGGCTACCTTCTCGTGGAGGTCGGGGTTATGCAGAAAGACCGGGAAGTGTTCCTCGACGGCGTCGGGGGGCTGTACGCTGCCTTCGTCAGGCGGCCCACGTCGAAGCTCCTGTTCGAGATCACAGACTACGCGCGGCAGATCGGGAGCAGTGAGCTCCTGGGGATAATGTCGACGTACTTCAAGCCAGACATGATCCCAGGGTTTTCGGGCGACGCGTCCGAAGAGGCTCTGGAATAGCCGGGGCTGAGGCATGAAAAAAGCCTTCACTCTCGTAGAGGTAATGATCGTGGTCGGGATCGCAGGCTTGATCATGGTCGTCGGATTGGCGCCGCTGGTTTACTCCGTCAGGCTGATGTCCGAGGCCAGGGCGGCATTCACGGAGGAAAGCAGGGAGCGCAACGCGGTAAACGCCATAGCCCAGGGCGCCAGGGAACTCGTCTCGAACGGCGTATCGGGTTCCTTGCGGCTCTTGCGCAACGGCCCTTTGGAAGGGCGGAAGGACTACCTCCTGCTCTGGACGCTCTCCCCGTCATACGCTCGGCTGCCGATGGGGACGATCGTATTCGGGATGCCGCCTGACAGCGTTCTCGGGGACGATTACCAAAAGGGCCTTTACAGGTGGCTCCTATCGGACGACAAGCGCCCGGGGGTGATAAACGTCGATGAGCTCAAGCCGGAAAACGGCCGGCTGATCCTGGCCGGGGTAGAAAACGTCGGCTTCGATGCCTTAAGCGGCGGGGAGTGGCTCGATGAGTACATGGGGGACATGCCGCAGGCGCTCAGGGTTTTCCTCAAGTACGGCGAGGAAAGGGGCGAAGAGGAAAAGAACTATGACATCTGGCTGCCGAAAAGCTAGGGGCGGGTTCGTCCTGGTCGCAGTCCTCATGCTGTCGGTCATTCTCCTGAGCGCTTCGACGAGTTTCGCGCTGTTCGCGAGGGCGCAGATGCGCCGCGCCTCTGACGAGGAGTTTGCGTTCGTGTCCAGGACGCTGGCCGCTATCGCCAGCGAGGCAGTCTCGGAGTGGATAGCCGGCGACAGCAACGATTACGATTCGGCCAGGGAGTTCCTGTACGCGCCTGATTTCCCGATATCGCTGCCCTTCGACGAATGGGACGTGAGCGTCAGGATAACGCCGCTGGACGCGCTCATACCGATAAACGGCGTTTTCCTGCCGGACGGCGTTACGACGAGGGCTGAATACGAATATCCCTGGATGGAGATATGGGATCTTTTTGGAGGAGGCAACACAGGGATCGCGGCGCTCGACTTCCTTGACAGCGACATGGAAGCGAGGGCGGGGGGAAGGGAGGAGGACTACTTCGCTAACGGGAAGATAAGCGACCTGAGCGAACTCCTCCACCTCCCGGAGATAACGGCCGCCATGGTTTACGGCGGATCAGCCGACAGCGCCGCGCTGGCCGATTATTTTACCGTTTACGGCGACGAGAAGATCAACGTGAACTTCGCGCCGCGGCACGTGCTGGCGCTGCTGGATCAGGACGTAGGCATGGACGCGGCGGACGCCGTCATAATCTATCGGGAGGACAACGACCTGAAAAGCGCGTCCGACCTCGCGAAAGTGCCGGGCTTCCCGCCTGCGGCCGCGACACGGCTGGGCGGGGTAATATCGGGCAAGAGCGGCTATTTTTCTGTCAGCCTGGGCGTAGGCAACGGCGCCATGGAGCGCAATTTCACAGTGATGATGAAGCGGGGGAGCGGTAAATGCCAAATACTCAACTGGAGAGAGTAGATATCCCGGATGAAAAATAATCAGTCGTACAAATTTGTCCTTTTCGACGATGGCCGCGCGCCGCGGGCGCAATCGGAGAACGCCGTCCTGCTGTACCCGTTCAGGAATATGTCCGCGCACGCGTTCTCCTTCCCGTTTTCTGGCATATCCAGGGTCAAAGATGCCCTCATGATACAGTTCAGGCCGCTTTTGGGCGAAGGGTCTGGCGGCGTGTCGCTCATACCTTTCTTCGTGAAGAGCGAGAGGAAGCTGTCAAACGGATGCGTTTTCACCCTCTTCGGCGGCGAAACTGAGAAAATAGAGGAGAGCGGGCGCTATGGGGGCTATACCGTATGGCCTGCCCCCTTAGCGGCGGCGGCCGAGGTCGGCGGCAACGGCGCGGTCATCTGGTCAGACGGCGGCTTTATCACCACGGTCTGGCTGGACGACTGGGCACCCGCCTACTACAAGACCGCGAGCGCCCTGGACAGCGACGTCCGGACAGAAGAGGGACAGGTGCTGGCGTATATCGCTTCGAGAGGGCGTGACGCCCGGAACGTATTCGTGGCCGACGCGAAAAACCTCTCGGACATTGACATACAGAGGATGGGGCAGGCCACTATAGCCGGCTGCCCTGCGTATGGGCAGCTCGACCTGTCCAACAGGGGGGCGAACCTCCTGGAGCGCAGGGAGAAGCTCGTAGCCTCACTCACGATGGCTGGAAGGGCCGCGACCGCGAGCGCGGCGGTGATTTTGCTCTTGACGCTGGGAGTCTGGCTGCACCACGCGAGTGTGCTGGAGGCCAGCAGAGCGTCATCCGGCGCCGCATACGCGGCGGCGTTCGGGGAGACGAGCCAGGGGTCGCCGCTCAGTTCGGCCATGGCGAAGCTGAGGGACACGGGCGGTGCGGAGGCAGACGTCTCATTTAACGGCGTGATGAGGGGCATATCCTCCGTATGGGAGAAACTCAACGCCTCTGACGACATCTCCATAGAGATATTGAGATACGGGGCAGACAACACTGACCTGACAGGCAAGGCCAAAAGCAACGAGTCCATTCAGCGTCTGCGCTCGCTGCTGGAGGACGAGGGTTTCGTCCCGGCCCGTGACAACATCCAGCAGATACCGGGCGGCTATCTGCGGTTCAATCTGACGATATCGAGAGGTGACAGGTGATGGTCTCTATCGATGAGATAAGGGAGATACCGGAGGCAAAGAGGATACTCCGCCTCTTCCTGGCCGCGCTAGTCCTCTGGGCCGCCCTCATTGCGCTCTTTTCGCGCATCGGGGCTATGGAGGACGAAATAGCGCTGGGCCTGAGCAGCGCCGATCAAGTAATAAACGCCGCGATGGTTTACAGGTCATACCCGGACAGGCAGCAGGCCCCGGTGCCGCAATCCGGGACGGATTCGCTCGCGGCGGTCTCCGAGGTGGTGGAGACGCTCGGATTAGAAGACAGGATGTCACAGCTCCAGGCGAACGCGTCTGGCGTGCAGTTTCAGTTGAACCGTCTTTACGGCAAGGAGATGGGCGAATTCCTGAACGCCGTCGAAGCCAAGGGGCTCCGTGTGCGGACGGCCGAGGTCAAGACCCTTTCCACCAAGGACGGGCTGGTCCTCAACGCGACCTTCCTGCTGGAATGAGCATGATGAAGATTTTAAAGATCATATTCTCCGCCCTGCTCACCCTGGCCGCCTTCATGGCCGGCGTGTGGCTCTTCGCGCCGTGGGAGGACGGCGGGCTTTACGCCTTCGACAAGGTGAGGCTGGCCTCTGCCGAAAAAGGGTGGTACCTCTCGTACAACGGGTTTGAGTCGAGCGGGAGGATATTTCCCGAATACAGGATAAGGAGCCTCGACATCGAGGGCAAGCTCTTGAAGACGTCCCTCGCGGACGTCAGGGTGAGGCTACTCCCGCTCTCCAGCGCGCTCTCAGGCGCGCCCGTCTGTTACTTGGAGTTTGCCGGCGGCAGGACGTCTCTTTACGTGATGGAAAGCGTGTTGAAGGATATTTTCAGCCACGACGGCGGTCGGCTGTGGCTGACCCTTTCCAGGAAAAAGGTCAAGGCCGAGGGGGCGTTTGTAGGCGGTGACCTGCAGGTGACCGGCGATCTCAGCTATGACAGGGGAAAACGGGCGTTCACGGAGAACACTATACTGATAAAGGTGCCGGAAAACATCGACCTCATGATGAAGGGCGTCGGGTCGCAATACGCCGGCAGATATCTGGAGGCCGCCGGCCCCGGTGAATGGAGAATCAGAGAGAATGCTATATCGAATTGACGCCGCGGCGAAATTGAAGGATGTATTCCAGAGGCTCCGTGACGCAGGGATCGCGAAAGGCGGCCGCAAGTGGCCTGTCGCGGGTTCCGTGGCGCGCTTTGCCTTCGGGGCGTACCCATGCCTCATCGCAATGGGGCTTGTGATGGCGTACCTGTTCTGCTCCGCCGTTTCCGGGGTAATAGCCTCCAGGCTGACAGGCGAGCAGATAGCCCTGGCTGCGGCGCTGTCCCGCAGACAGCCCAGCCCCTTCGCCTCCGAGGAGGCTGCGCGGCCGCAGGACGCCGAGATCAAGTTCGCGGCGTTTGGCGTAGCCGACCTGAACCCGGCCTCGGCCGACAAAGAAGAGGCAGTCGAGGCCAAACCCATAGACTCATTCTCACTCGTCGGCACCCTCCCCAGGATCGGCGCGTGGATCAGCGTCGAGGGCGCTACGTCGTTAGTGCTGAGAGCGCAGGAGTTCAACGGCTACGTGCTGGAGAGCGTCAGCAGGGGTGACGTCGTGTTTACGAGGGACGGGGAGAGCTTCCCGCTATTTTTGAACCTCTCAGGCACTAGGATCGCGTCCGCCCAGGCACCGCAGACGCCTCAGCCCCCGCAGCCGCCACGGGCGGGCGGCCCCGCGCCTGGCTCGTCGATTGCCTCGGCTGAGTTCAACGGCAACGAGGGGACGCTGACGCGCGAGCTGCTGGACGACATCATAGCGAATCCCATGCAGATCCTGCAAACCATCAGGCTCGTCCCCGAGCCCCAAGGGATGAGGGTCGCGCGCGTGCGCTCGGACAACCTGCTGGCACAGCTCGGCATAAAGCAGGGAGACCTCCTCACTGGCATAAACGGGATCCCGATCAACAACGGCACGGACATGCTGAACGTCATGAAGTCGCTCCTCCAGGGGAACAGGTTTGACCTGCAGACGATGCGGGGGCAGGAAAACGGGATGCTCCGCTATTCCGTGAGGTAGTATGAGGGGGTTTACGCTGGTCGAGGCATTGATAGCGGTCCTGGTGCTGGGGCTGGTGGTCACAGCTTCGCTGAAGCTCGTCATGCTCTCTGAGCGTGGCCTCGCGCAGGTGCGGGTGAAGGAGGATCTGCTGAGCGAGGCGAACAGGTATATGATAGCGCTGGCTATCGACCCGACGGATACGTTTGGGACGAGCGGCGACGTATCATGGGAAGTCGAGGAGAAGAACGTGAACGAGTTTCTGGACAGCGCCCTTGTCTTGGAGGGGCTGAAACTGTTCAGCGAGCAATCGGTGTCGGTGGACATCGAGAAGCTGAGGGCGCGGGAGTACAGGTGGAGGGAGCTCGCGCTCACGAAGGGGAACGAGTCCATAAGGCTGTTCCTGCCCTTTTCCGAACTCGCCGCCTCGTCCAGCGACCTCGCTGCTTCCGGTGACAGGCGTTGATGCCCATTTGAGATCAGGGGCCTAAAGTTGAAAGATCGCCGGTTTATTGTCAGGTGCCTAAAGTGCGGTGTTCATGCGCCATGAGACGTACCATTGACGCCCGGCTGAAATCAAATTGGCATGAAATCATGGCAAGACCGATGATTTTTCATAAGGAGTGGGGTAAATGACAAAAAAAAGGGTCTTATCGTCTTTTCTATTCGCGCTGGCGCTCGCCGCTGCCGTTTACGCGCTGCCGGCCCTCGCGGCTGAGACGAACGGAGGGGAGGGGGACAGCGAACAGAACCTCATAGCGGCGGCGCAGGCGATGCGGGCCTCCGGGAGGGTGCAGTTCAACTTCAAGGATCTCGATGTCATCCAGTTCATACGCTTCATGTCGGAGCTGCTGGGCGAGAACATCGTCGTAAATCCGGGCGTGAAGGGCGCGGTTTCCGTGGTCTCCCCGAAGACGGTCTCCATCAGCGAAGCGCGGCAGGTGATGCTCTCCATACTGGAGATGAACGGGCTGTCCCTGCAGGGCATGGGCGGCTACTCGAAGGTTATGCCGATAAGTTCCGGGCCTTCCACCGGCAACGAGGTCGTAAAGGGGCCACAGAGCGTCACGCCGAGCGAGCAGATCGTCATACAGATAGTACCCCTCGACTACGTGAAGGCGGGCTACGTCATAGAACCCGTCAGGCTCGGCACGCCAGGGGTCAACCTCGCCCCGCTCGCTACCGGCTCGGGCGTCCTGCTCACGGGCAAGGCCGTGTTGCTGAACAGGGCGGCGAGCATCATAAGGGCCCTCGACGTCCCCGACGGCGTGAGGGCGATAAAGACGATCCCGCTCCAGTACACGTCCGCGAAGCTCGTCGAGGGGCATCTGAACGCCATCGGCAAGGACGTGGCTTCAAAGCTCTCCGGGCTGTTCGCGATAGGGGACGAGCGCAGCAGCCAGGTCATCCTGGTAGGTTCCAGGCAGTCCATCCGCGAAGCCGAGAGGATACTGGCGGAGCTGGACATCCCGGCCACCGTCGGCAACTTCCACGTCTACAAGCTGCAGAACGCGGACGCCAAGACCGTCTCGGAGCAACTGAGCCAGGTCCTCTCCGTAGCGGCGCGCCTACAGCCGGATCAGCAGGGGACGTTCCCTTCCACCGTGGTGCCTGACCTGCCCACGAACAGCATAATCCTGACGGCGACGCAGGAGCAGTACTCTGCCATACGGGGGATAATAGAGGAGCTGGACACGCAGCCCAAGCAGGTTCTCTTGCGCGGGCTGATCGCGGAGGTCAACCTCTCCAAGCTCAACAACGCCGGGATCGACTGGTCGGCCTGGGGCGGGAGCGCCGCTGACAACCTGCTTATGGGCGGCAACGCCCAGCTCGGCTCGCAGGGCGTCCCGGCGGAGTTCCTCCAGTGGTTCAGGGAGATGACCAAAACGGAGGACACGTACTACGACCAGCACGGCAACCTCGTCACGACGAACAATACCCAGGGCATGGGGCTCGTCTACGCGTACATAAAGATGCTCAACACATTCAACGCCATAAATATCCTCTCTATGCCGAGGCTCATGTGTACGGACAACCTTCCGAGCGTCCTTCAGGTCGGCCAGGTCATCCCGCAGCTCAGAGGTTCGACTTCAGACATCAGCAACCCGGCCGCCGTGCAGAACAGTTATGAGTACAAGGACACGGGGCTCATCCTGAAGGTGACCCCGCACATCCGGAGCGGCAACCTCGTAGCGCTCGACATAGAGCAGACCATAGAGGAGCTCGTCTCGACGACGGGCCAGCAGACGCCTACCACGTCGAAACGGCTCATCCAGACGAATGTGCAGGTAGGGAACGACGACACGATAATTCTGGGCGGGCTCATCAGGGAGGTCGAACGCACCCTCAAAAACAGGGTGCCGGGCCTCTCCTATATCCCTCTGATCGGAAACCTGTTCACGTCTTCCACGAGGGAGCGCGAGAAGGTCGATCTCATGGTCTTCCTCACGCCGAGCATCATTGAGACGCCGCGCCAGGCAGCGGAAGCCACGTTCAGCGTGACGACCGGGGAACCCGCGCTGAGCGAGGGCGAGCTGAAGACGATCATGAAAAATTACGAAGAATTCCAGAAGTCGAACAAGCAGGAAGGCGTGAGCCAAGGATCCATGCGGCCGTCGAGCGTGGACATTTTCCCGCCGCAGGCTTCTGAGAGGGAGATAGTCGACGTTGAACAGCCAGACGGCCAGAAATCACAGGATCAATGAGCGTCACGACGCCTGCGCCTAAAAAGCTGCCGCCATCAGAGCACGTGCTGGAGCTAATACCCAATGGCGTGAGCATCGACGCGCTCAGGGAGAAGGGCATAATCCCCATCGAACTGCGGGATTCCTGCATGGTCGTAGCCGCGTCAGGCGTGTCAGCCACGCTTGACGCCCAGATACTCGCCATGGGCGCGGGGAGGACCGCCTCAGTGGCCATTTACCCTGAGACGGAGATATCCGCCGTCATCAGGAACCTCTACGACCTGAAGAGCAGGGTGGGAGCTGAGACGCTGGACGCGATAGAGTCCGTGGACGACCTCTCCCAGCTCGCTCGCCAGGAGGTCTTGAGCGACACTGTGGACGCGCCCGTCATAAAGCTGGTGAACGGCATATTGCTCGAAGCCATACGCGAGAGGTCGACCGACATCCACCTGGAGCCGTTCGAGGACAAACTCCTCGTGCGGTACAGGATAGACGGCGTCCTCCACGACAAGTACGAGCTCACGAAGGGACACCAGTCGCCCGTGACGAGCCGCGTCAAGGTCATGGCTAAGATGGACATAGCCGAGCGCTTTGTCCCCCAGGACGGCAGGATCGGCATCACTCTGGGCGACCGGGCCGTCGACATACGCGTAAGCTCGCTCCCGACCCAGCACGGGGAGCGGATCGTGATGCGCATCCTCGACAAGGCTAGGGGTCTCTTGACGCTGGAAGATCTCGGCATGGCGCCGAAGGAGAAGGAGAGGCTGGACTCCCTCATACGCAACCCGCACGGCATGATCCTCCTGACAGGCCCCACCGGCTCCGGTAAGAGCACGTCGCTTTACGCCATCATCCAGGCGCTCGCGCGCCCGGAGGTCAATATAATCACGGTCGAGGATCCCATAGAGTACGACGTCCCCGGAGTAGGGCAGGTGCAGGTCAACGAGAAGGCCGGCGTCACGTTCGCAAGCGCCTTGCGTTCGATCCTGCGGCAGGATCCGGACATAATAATGATAGGCGAGATGCGCGACTTCGACACGGCCCACATAGGTGTCCAGTCCTCCCTGACCGGACACCTCGTCCTCTCCACGCTTCACACGAACGACTCGGTCAGCGCCGTGTCGCGGCTCGTCGACATGGGCATAGAGCCGTACCTCATCGCGGGCTCGCTCTTGGGTGTCGTGGCCCAGCGCCTCGTTCGCAGGGTTTGCCCGAAATGCAGGAAGGAGTCACCGGCGCCGGCGGCCATGAAGAAATATGGCCTCGCGCGCGTATTCAAGGGCGAGGGCTGCGACTTCTGCGGCGATACCGGCTACAGGGGCCGGTTCGGCCTCTACGAGCAGTTTGACGTGACCTTTGAGATAGCCGAGGCGATATCGTCCGGCGAGAGCACGGCCACGCTGAAAAACATGGCGAAGAAGAACGGCATGCGCAGCCTGCTCGAACTGGGCGTGGAGAGCGTCGCGTCGGGGGAGACTACGCCCGAAGAGATGATACGCGTCGTGGGAGAGGCGTAGATGCCGCTTTTCAAGATAAAGGGCTACGATGCCAAGGGCGTGATGAAGGCGCTCCGGAGGGATGCCGCGACGGAGGAGGAGCTCTTGAGGGCCATGCAGCTCGAAGGCTTCGTCCCTGTTTCGGTGGAAGCCGACAAAAAAAAGGCGGGCGCGAAGAGGGCCAAACAACTGAACCTCGACAGCCAGAACCTGTTCTGTACGATGCTTTCGGCTTTTCTGAGGAGCGGGCTTGCCATAACGGAGGTTCTCGGGCTGCTGCACCGCCAGACCCGCGACAAGTCGCTGAAGGGAATATTTTCGGAACTGGCCCTCTCTGTCGAATCGGGCAGGTCGCTCGCGCAATCCATGAAGGCCATCGACGCATTTCGCCCGTCGATCGTCGGGATGGTGGAGGCGGGCGAACGCTCGTCGTCGCTGCCGGACGTCCTGGAGAAGGCTTCGTCCCTCCTCCAGGGGGAGATAACGCTCCGCCGCAGGCTCCAGTCCGCGCTCATCTACCCCGTGCTGATGATGATAGTCGGCGCGTTCGTCGTCATTTTCCTGCTCACGTATGTCGTGCCGCAGCTTACGAGCATCGTCATCGACGCCGGCGGGACGCTGCCGCTCGTGACGCGGATGCTCCTTGGGATTTCTTCCGCCGTCAAGGCAGGCTTTTTGCCCGTCCTGCTGCTATCATACCTCGCTTACAGGCATTTCAAAAAAAAAGGCAAGGATCTCTCCATACCGCTGTTCAAGGACATACGCAACAACCTCTCCGTCTCGCTGATCTTCTCGCAGCTTGCCACGCTCATAAAGACCGGTGTGCCTCTCGTGCAGGCGCTCGAGATGTCCGCGCCGATGGATCAGGCCGGGCGTATGCCGTTTTTGGCCGACGAGGTGCGTAAGGGCTACCGCTTTTCTCAGAGCCTGGAGAGGCAGGGTTCGTTCTCAGAGGACGTAATCGCGATCGTCCGCATAGGCGAGGTCGGCGGGAATCTCCCCGACTGCCTCGACAGGATAGCCAAAAACTCGTGGGACTTCGCGCAGAACGCCATGCAAAAGTGGTCGACGCTGGCTGAGCCGATCATAATCATAGTGATGGGCGTGCTCGTCGGCTTCGTCGTGATGGCGGTCCTCCTCCCGATATTCAACCTGTCGGACCTGGCTAGGTAAAAGGTATTCAGGCCACCGTAAAATCGACATAATTGCTCTGTTGCTTTTTTAAGTCTTGTGTGAGAATAGCCTTCCCAACAGAATAATGTCGGTTGATGATATCGGGAGAGATCGCGCTTGCGCGGCGCCGAAGGTGATCAGCGAAAACTCTCAGGCGAAAGGACCGGTATCGGACGAAACCCTGGAAAGCCACGCGCTTTGTGGCGCCGAAGAGGCAATCCGCCCGGGCGGAGAATCTTTCAGGCAAAAAAACAGGGGCGCGCCAGCTAATGGATGCGTCCCTGTTTTTTATTGGGCGAAAGATGAGGAGGAGTGAGCATGTCAGGCCACGCGAACACAGGCGAGAACGAGAAACGCACACCGCTTTACGGCAGTCACGTCAAACTGGGCGGCAGGATGGTGCCCTTTGCCGGCTATCTGCTCCCGGTTCAGTATTCAGGGGTGATAGCCGAGCACATGGCTGTCAGGACCAAGGCAGGGCTGTTCGACGTATCCCACATGGGCGAGGTCATGTTTACGGGGAAAGACGCGCTCCTGAACCTGCAGAGGCTCCTGTCGAACGACTTCCGGGGGATGCCGGACGGCAGGGTGCGCTATTCGCTCCTGTGCAACGAGTCAGGCGGCGTCGTGGATGACTTGATCGTCTACCGCTACGGCGACGAGAAGTATCTGCTCGTGGTGAACGCCGCTAACAGGGAGAAGGACGTGTCGTGGATGAGGGAGCGCCTCTCGGGCAGCGTGACCATGGAAGACATATCAGACGACATAGCCCAGATCGCCCTCCAGGGTCCGGCGTCAGACGCAATCCTGCGGAGGCTCGCCAGCGAATCCGGGATGCCGGAGAAGTATTACACGTTCGTAGACGACGTCGCAGTGGGCGGCGTGAAGTGCCTCGTGTCGCAGACGGGCTACACCGGCGAGAAGGGTTACGAGCTTTACATGCCGAATGCCGACGCGCCCGGGCTTTGGGAAAAACTCCTGGACGCCGGCGCGGATTTCGGACTAGTCCCTGCGGGGCTAGGCGCGCGCGACACGCTCCGCCTGGAGGCGGGGATGCCGCTCTACGGACACGAGATGGACGACGGCGTAACGCCTTTCGAGGCTGGCTTGGCGTTCGGGGTGAAGATGGGCAAGGATGATTTCATAGGGAAATCCGCGCTAGCCGGGCGTCTGAATCCTAGGAGGAAGCGGGTCGGCCTCAAGATCACCGGCAGAGGCATCGCGCGCGGGAACGAGTCCGTCTACGCGGACGGCGCCGCTGTCGGCAGGACCACGTCCGGCACGCACTGCCCGTTTCTAGGGTATCCGGTCGCGATGGCGCTGCTCGACGAACCGCACACACTGGCCGGCTCGACGGCGGAAGTCGACGTCAGGGGACGCCGGATAGCGGCGGAGGTAGTCCCGATCCCATTCTATAAAAGAGCTAAGTAAGGAACCAGTCTGCCCGTTTCGCTCAGGAGGACATTTAATCAGCGGTTCATAAACACCAAACCAAAAACCAATAAGGAGGAGTTTATTATGGAATTTCCGTCAGACCTTTCATATTCAAAGACGCATGAGTGGGTACAGGATACCGGCAGCCGGACGGCTAGGATAGGCATCACGGACTACGCGCAGAACGAGCTGGGGGATATCGTCTTCGTCAATCTCCCGGAGGCAGGGGACGAAGCGTCGAAAGGGGAGAGGATCGCCGACGTGGAGTCCGTCAAGGCCGTGTCGGACATCATAAGCCCGCTCTCCGGCGTTGTAAAGGCCGTCAACAAGGACGTGGCCGACAACCCGGAGCTTATGAACTCGGATCCTTACAAGGCGTGGCTCATCGAGATAGGGGATATCTCAGATCACGAGGAACTGCTGGACGCGGATGGCTACAAGGCGCTCTGCGAAGAGGAGGGGTAGCGGTGGCATACTACGTCCCGTCCACAGAAGCCGAACAGAAAGAGATGCTGGCCGCAGTCGGCGTCGCGACCTTCGACGATCTCTTCGCGGCGGTGCCTGGCTCTCTCAAAATCAAGGGGCTGGACATGCCGGATGGCCTCTCCGAGTTCGAGGTTCGCGGCAAAATCGAGGGGATTTCCCATAAAAACGTGGCCTTCAAGTCCATTTTCAGGGGCGCTGGCGCGTATAACCACTATATCCCGGCGCTTGTAAAGCAGATAGCCTCGAAGGAGGAATTCGTCACGGCGTATACGCCGTACCAGGCAGAGATAAGCCAGGGCGTCCTGCAGTCGATCTTTGAGTTTCAGACCATGATGTGCGAGCTGACGGGGCTGGACGCCTCCAACGCGTCCGTCTACGACGGCGCTTCCGCCGCTGCGGAGGCGGTTGGCATGTGCCGTGACAGGAAGCGTTCCGCCGTCTTGGTCTCGGAGTCCGTGAACCCGGCCGTGCTGGAGACGATAAAGACCTACTGCTACGCGGCAGGCGCGGGAGTGCGGCCCGTGCCGCTCAAGAATGGCGTCACCGACGCGGGCGCGCTGGCGTCGATGCTGGATGAGTCTGCCGCCTGCATTTACGTCCAGCAGCCGAACTTTTACGGGCTGATCGAGGACGCGGAGAAGCTGGGGGAGATCGCGCACTCGCGCGGGGCCAGGTTCGTGACGGGCGTCAACCCGGTCGCTTCCGCGATACTTAAGACCCCTGCGGAGTGCGGCGCGGACATTGCCTGCGGGGACGCGCAGCCGTTTGGTATGCCGCTCGCCTTCGGAGGCCCGTACCTCGGGTTTATGACGGCCTCCGGCGAGATGGCGCGGAAGCTCCCGGGCAGGATAGCAGGGCAGACCAGGGACATCGACGGCAAGCGGGCGTTCGTCCTCACCCTTCAGGCAAGGGAGCAGCACATAAGAAGGGAGAAGGCGTCTTCCAATATCTGCTCCAATCAGGCGCTCTGTGCCCTTACTGCTTCCGCCTACCTCACGGTGCTTGGCCCTGACGGGCTGCGGGGCGTAGCCGAACTGTGCCTGTCCAAGGCTCGCTACGCCGCCCGTAGGATAAGCGCTATAAAGGGGTTTGAGTTGCTCTATCCCGGCGAGTTCTTCCACGAGTTCGTGACGGCATGCCCGTGCGACGCCACGGCTGTCGAAAAACGCCTCGCCGGGCGCGGCATCCTGGGAGGGCTGCCCGTCAGCGGCGGCATCCTGTGGTGCGTCACAGAGATGAACACGAAAGAGCAGATAGACGAGCTCGCAGCGGTCTTGGAGGAGGTAGCCAGATGAAGCTGAATTTTGAGAAGAGCAGGGAAGGGCGCGCCTTCCCCGTATTGCCGCAGCTCGACGTCCCTAAGGATGATTTGCCCGACGGTTTCCTCAGAAAGAGTCCGCCGCGTCTGCCGCAGATGGCCCAGCCCGATATCTCGCGGCATTACACCGAGCTGGCGAAGCGGACCCACGGCGTGAACGACGGGTTCTATCCGCTTGGCTCCTGCACGATGAAGTACAATCCGAAGCTGAACGACGAGATGGCTGCCCTGCCCGGTTTCACGGGCATCCACCCGCTCCAGCCGCCTGAAACCGCTCAGGGGTGCCTTGAGGTCCTGTTTGCCGCAGAAAAGCTGCTATGCGAGATCACCGGCATGGACGCCATGACGTTCCAGCCAGCGGCAGGGGCGCACGGCGAGTTCACCGGCGTCCTTCTGATAAAGGCGTGGCACGACTCCAGGGGCGACAAGAAACGCTCGAAAATCATCGTCCCCGACTCCGCGCACGGTACGAACCCGGCGACGGCCAGCATGACCGGCTATCAGGTGGTGAACGTCCCGTCGGACGCGGACGGCGGGGTGGACATGGCGGAGCTCAGGAAGGCTGCGGGGGATGACACGGCGGGCCTCATGCTCACGAACCCGAATACGCTTGGCATCTTCGACAAGAACATACTGGAAATCACCAGGGTCGTCCACGAGGCGGGCGGGTTAAATTACTACGACGGCGCTAACCTGAACGCCGTGATGGGCATAGCGCGCCCCGGCGACATGGGCTTTGACGTGGTTCACCTGAACCTGCACAAGACCTTCTCGACGCCGCACGGCGGGGGAGGGCCGGGTTCCGGCGCCGTCGGCTGCAAGGCGCGGCTCGAGCCTTTCCTGCCCAAGCCCCGGGTCGTCCGCGACAGAGAAGGCTTCGCCTTTGCGGATCCCGAACGCAGCGTGGGCAGCGTCAAGGCTTTCTACGGGAACTTCCTCGTAACGCTGCGCGCCCTGGTTTACATGCTCACGCTCGGCGCGGGCGGTTTGCGTGACGCTGCGAGGAATGCCGTCCTGAACGCGAACTACATGATGAAGGGCCTGTCCGGTGACTACGACGTTGCATACCCAGGGATATGCATGCACGAATTTGTCCTGACGCTCGAAAAACTCAAGAAGGAGCGCGGCGTCTCGGCGATGGACGTAGCCAAGTCGATGCTGGACTACGGCATGCATCCGCCGACGATGTATTTCCCCCTGATCGTGAAGGAAGCCCTGATGATCGAGCCGACCGAGACCGAGTCGCGCGAGACGCTCGACCGAGCTATCGCCGTCCTCCGCGAGATCCGCGCGCGCGCCGACGACGACCCGGGGTCCCTGCACGACGCCCCGCTTCACACGCCTGTCCGCAGGCTCGACGAGGTGGGTGCCGCGAGGCACCCGGTGCTGAAATATAATTTCGACGAGGCGCTTGATTAGCGCCGCAGGGTTTTAACGAAAACCAGCGGCCAAGGCGGCGGCGCGGGCAAGTTGACGCCGCCGCCCCTCATTGGACTTCGAAATTTTCCGAATGGACGACGTGTTCGTGGTGAACCAGAAGGTTTTAATGCCCTCTCTTTTCCTCGGTGCCAGCATCGCCTTCGCGTTGGGGAAACCGTCGCCGCCGACCGAGGCGATAAATGAAACGCCATGCTTGTCGATCAGCTTGCCTATCGTCAGCGCCGCGTCTTTCAGCACGGGACATATCAGCTCCTCTCCGTTCTAAAGCAGCGTGTAATTTTTCACGCGTAATTTTCTTGACATCTCAGTTTTCCGCTGATAATATGGCGCGGTGCTTCTGCTCGCGTGCCTGTGGTTTTGCCTCGTAGCGGGAGCGCTCGGATGAATATAGCGGATATATGAACACTTTGCAAGGGAAGGAGGAGTTAGTTTTGCCAAGTATACAGCAGTTGATACGGCTCGGCCGCAAGGACAAGAGGACGAGATCCACGGCGCCGGCGTTGCAGGAGAACCCACAGCGGCGCGGCGTGTGTACGCGCGTGTACACCGTCACTCCGAAAAAGCCCAACTCGGCCCTGCGCAAGGTAGCGCGCGTCCGCCTTACGAACGGCATCGAGATCACGGCTTATATTCCCGGGATAGGCCACAATCTCCAGGAGCACTCTGTGGTGTTGGTGCGCGGGGGACGAGTCAAGGACCTTCCAGGCGTCCGTTATCACATAGTAAGAGGCACCCTTGACTGCGGCGGCGTCGAAAACCGCAAGCAGAGCCGTTCAAAATACGGCGCCAGAGCCCCGAAGAAGTAACCGGGGCCTCGTTTTTTGTTTTCAGGAGATTGCATTATAAGCGCTCTTTGCTTGAGCGCAGCCGTTTGAACGATATGAGAGAGGAGCATGGTTAATGCCGCGAAAAGGTCATGTCAGGCCGAGGGTTACGCAACCGGATTCGCTTTATTCAAACCCTTCGATTGCGAAGTTCGTCAACTGCCTGATGTTGGATGGTAAGAAGAGCGTGGCGGAGCGCATAATGTACGGCGCGCTGGACGTGGCGTCGCAGCGCCTCGGCGTCGATCCTGTCGAGCTGTACGAAAAAGCCATGAACAATGTCAGGCCCCAGATCGAAGTCCGCCCGCGCCGCGTCGGGGGGGCGACTTATCAGGTACCGGTCGAGGTCCGCCCGGACAGGGCGCAGGCGCTGGCGATCAGGTGGATCATCCAGTATTCTCGCGCGCGCAAGGGCATCCCGATGATGGAGCGCCTGGCGAGGGAGCTTGCCGACGCCTGCAAGGGCGAGGGCGGCTCGGTCAAAAAGCGCGAGGACACTCACCGCATGGCTGAAGCGAACAGGGCTTTCGCTCACTATAGATGGTAGAGAAAGGCTTCCGGCCGGCGGCAGCATCGCCGTTCTTTGCGGCAGACGATGACAATGTCTAAAATTGACTTGACGACAATCAGAAATATAGGGATCGCGGCCCATATAGACGCGGGCAAGACTACGACGACCGAGCGCATACTGTTCTACACGGGGCGCAAGCACAGGATCGGCGAAGTCCACGAGGGCGCGGCGACCATGGACTGGATGGAGCAGGAGCGCGAGCGCGGGATAACGATCACGTCCGCCGCTACTACGTGTCATTGGGGGGACGCGCTTATCAATATAATTGATACGCCCGGACACGTGGACTTTACGGTCGAGGTCGAGCGCTCCATGAGGGTGCTCGACGGCGCAGTCTCGGTATTCTGCGCGGTCGGCGGCGTGGAACCCCAGTCCGAGACGGTGTGGCGGCAGGCCGACAAGTACCGTGTCCCCAGGGTTGCCTTTATAAACAAGATGGACAGGGTGGGGGCGGATTTCTTCTCCGTCGTGACGCAGATGAAAGAGCGCCTCGGCGCGCGGGCCGTCCCGATCCAGATGCCTATCGGCGTGGAGGACGGTTTCGTCGGCATGGTTGACCTCGTCAACTTCAAGGCGATCGTCTACGACGTGGACGGCCTCGGCCAGGAGTTCACCACGGCTGACGTCCCCCCGCAGCTCGCCGAGGAGGCGAAATCGGTGAGGGACTCGATGATCGAATCCCTGGCCGACTTCGACGACGACATAATGACGCTCTACCTGGACGGCGCCGACGTGCCGTTGCCGCTTATAAAGAAGGCTATCCGCAAGAACACGATCACAATGGACATCGTCCCGGTGCTATGTGGCTCGGCGTTCAAGAACAAGGGCGTCCAGCCGCTGCTTGACGCAGTGGTCGATTACCTTCCGAGTCCGATAGACCTCCCTGCCGTCCGCGGCGAGGATCCGGACGATCCTGAAAAGGAGGTCCTGGTCACGCCGGACGAGGACGCGCCGTTCGCGGCGCTCGCCTTCAAAATAATGGTAGACCCGTTCGTCGGGAGGCTCGCTTTCTGCAGGATCTACTCCGGGGCGATCACGAACGGCGTCGGCGTCTATAATTCAACCACACGGAAGAGGGAGCGCATCGGGCGCATCCTTCGGATGCACGCCAACAAGCGCGAGGAGATGGAGTCCGCCTCCGCCGGGATGATAGTGGCGATCCCCGGCTTGAAACAGGTCCGCACCGGCGACACGCTCTGTGCGGAGAATTCCCAGGTGGTGCTAGAGAACCTCGTGTTCCCTGAGCCGGTCATCGACCTTTCCGTCGAGCCGATGAGCAAGGCGGACCAGATAAAGCTCTCCAAGGGCCTGGAGGCCCTTTCTGAGGAGGATCCTACGTTCCGCGTCTCCGTCAACGAGGAGTCCGGGCAGACCATAATAGCGGGAATGGGCGAGCTTCATCTCGAAATAATCGTCGACAGGCTGAAGCGCGAGTTCAACGTGGAGGTCAAGGTCGGCCGCCCGCAGGTCGCCTACCGCGAGGCCGTCAAGTCGCCCTCCAGGGCCCAGGGCAAGTTCGTCCGCCAGTCCGGCGGTCACGGCCAGTACGGTGATGTCGTGCTGGAGATCGAGCCGCTCGAAGGTCATACGGGGTACGAGTGGGTCGACAAGATCGTGGGCGGCGTCATCCCGAAGCAGTTCATACCCGCCGCGCAGAAGGGCGTCGAGGAAGCCATGAACAACGGCATACTCGGAGGATATCCTGTGATCGGGGTCAGGGTCTCCATAGTGGACGGCAGCTATCACGACGTCGACAGCTCTGAGATGGCCTTCCGCATCGCCGGGTCGATGGCGTTCAAGGACGCCATGCGCCAGGCGTCGCCGGTCCTCATGGAACCCGTCATGAGCGTAGAGGTCGTGGTCCCGGAGGAGTACATGGGGGACGTCATAGGAGACCTATCCTCGCGCAGGGGCAAGGTCGAGGGCATGGGCGCGCGCGCGAACGCGAGGGTAGTGAAGGCGTTCGTCCCGCTCTCGGAGATGTTCGGCTACGCGACGGACCTGCGCAGCAAGACCTCCGGGCGCGCTTCGTACACGATGAGCTTCGACCACTACGAAGAAGTGTCCCGCGACATAGCGGACAAGCTGCTGAAGCGATAGTAAAGAGCATAAATTTAAAACTTTTAGGAGGCTAGGGAGATGGCAAAGGAGAAGTTCGAGAGGAACAAGCCGCACCTGAACATAGGGACGATCGGCCACATCGACCACGGCAAGACGACGCTGACGGCCGCGATAACGAAGACGCTTGCGCGCCGCGGGGGCGCGGACTTCACGCCGTTCGACATGATCGACAAGGCGCCGGAGGAGCGGGAGCGGGGCATCACGATCAACATAGCGCACGTGGAGTACCAGACGGAGAAGAGGCACTACGCGCA
>JAISFV010000175.1 GCA_031263445.1 Synergistaceae bacterium
AAAGCGCCGTATGGCTTGAAATTGGATGGCATATGCCAGATTGTTTTAGTTCTTACAGCGGCAATATTGCTATATTAGGAAATAAAACTTCGGAGGCGATATTCGGATGAAGGAAAAAATCAGGGAGCTGCTGCCAGAAATCGAGTGGATAGAGGACGGGGGGCTTCAGGAAAAGGTGCTGGACTGCTATTGCGACGCGCTCTCGACCGGCGGCTGGAGTCCGGAGGACATGGACAAGATACCCTTTACGCTCCTGATCCCGGACTGCCCGGCGTCTTACCTCACCCACGTCCGCGGGGTGACCAGGATGTCAAAGCACGCCATGGACGAATTCAACGCGCTTTACGCTTCATCCGACGGGAAATTCAAGATGGACAACGACCTCCTCGTCGCAGGCGCGCTCCTCCACGACGTGGGCAAGCTCGTAGAGTACGAAAAGGCCCCTGACGGGAAGACTGTCAAGTCGCGGATGGGTAAGGATCTGCGGCACCCGTTCTCCGGCACAGTGATAGCGCTCCGCAACGGCTGCAGCACGGCCATCGGCCACATCATCGCCAACCACGCCCATGAGGGCGACGGGACGCTCCGCAGCCCGGAGGGGGTGCTGGTGAACAAGGCGGACTTCATGAACTTCGAGGGCATAAAGAGTTTTCTCGGCATGAAATAAGTTTTTCCAAAACGACATTTTGCCGTTTAGGGACACAGATGCCGCAAGGGTTCAAGCCATCACCCCGCAGGCACCTGACAATAAATCAGAATTCTTAACTGTTCTTTATCAACCGCTTGTCTTTGGGGGGAATCGCTGGAATGGGCAAGACAATGATCATGAAGATAATGGAGCGGGCTTCTGGCAAGGAGGTCAAAATCGGCGACAGGGTCTGGTGCGAGATAGACCTGTCCACGGCCCGCGACTTTGGCGGGGCGAACTGTACGCTGCAGTTCGACGAGATCACGGACAAGAAGGGGCGCGTCTGGGATCCCGCGAAGATCGCGTTCACGTTCGATCTCCAGGCCCCATCGCACTCGGAGAAGGTCTCGGCTAACCAGAAGATCATCCGCGAGTTCGCGAAGCGGCAGGGCATCGAGAAAGTATTCGACATCAACTGGGGCATCGGCCAGCACGTGCTTCTGGAAAACGGGCTGGTAAAGCCGGGCGACGTCATCCTCGGCACGGACAGCCACATGAACCTCCTTGGCGGGGTCGCGGCCTTCGCCACGGGCGTCGGCAACACGGACATCGCCGCTTCGTGGCTCAACGGCACGAACTGGTTCCGCGTGCCGGAGACGATGAGGATCGAGGTGACCGGCGAGTTCAGCTGCGGCGTCTACATGCGCGACCTGCTGACGCTGCTGGTGGGCGACCTGGGCGCCGGCGGGATGGACTTCCTCGCGGTGGAGTTCGTCGGGGAAACGATAGATCGCAGCTCCCTTGCGGAACGCATCACGCTCTGTTCAATGGTGACCGAGATGAGCGGGAAGATCGGCCTCATCCTGCCGAACGGCCCCGTGCTGGACTGGCTCGCGGAACGGACGGGGGCGGACGGGGACTTGGTTCGCCAGCGGGTCCGCGACATAGCCCCGGACGATGACGCGCCTTACTGCGAGGTACACAGGTACGACATTTCGAAACTGGAGCCGATGGCCTCGTGTCCTGACGCGCCCGACAACGTGAAGACCGTCCGCTCGATAGCGGGCGAGGCTGTGGATCAGGTTCACATCGGGAGCTGCACGAACGGGCGGTTCAGCGACATATCGGCGGCGTTCGAGGTACTCAGGAAGGGCGGCTTCAAGGTGTCGCCGAAGGTCAGGACCATCATAACGCCTGCCACGAGAGAGGTTATGGCGCAGTGCGCGAGGGAGGGCTTTATCGAGAAGTTCCTGGACGCGGGCGTCGTCTTCACCAATCCGACCTGTTCGCTCTGCACGGCCGAGCACTACGGCGCTCTGCCATCCGGCGACGTCGGCTGCTCCACGACGAACCGCAACTTTATCGGGAAGGTCGGCAAGGGCAGCCACACATACCTCATGAGCCCGGCCTCAGCTATGGCTACCGCAGTCCGCGGGGTCGTCACAGACCCCAGGGACATACTCTGCTGACCGGGGAGGGCTGACTGACATGGGCGAAGTTTTGAAGGGCCGGGCGTGGGTGTTCGGCGACGACGTGGACACGGATCTGATCTACCATAATAAATACCTCGCGGAGACGGATCCCAAAAAAATGCCGCAGTACTCGTTCGAGTATTATCCAGGCAAGGAGAAGTTCGCGAAGGGTGTAAAACCAGGCGATTTCGTGGTCGCCGGCAAAAATTTCGGATGCGGGTCGAGCCGCGAGCACGCGGTCTACTGCCTCAAGGAGGCGGGCGTCCCCGTGATACTGGCGGAGACCTGCTCGCGCATATACTACCGTAACGCGATAAACAACGCATACCCCGTCCTCTTCGTGAAGGGGCTGTCCGAGGCGATAAAGTGCGGCAGGATAAAGGACGGGGACAGCCTCTCTGTCGAGCTGGACACGGGAGAGATCAATGACGTGACGAGCGGGGCGCACTTCCACGGGGACGCCGTGAGCGACCTCGAACGTGACATCATGGACGCGGGCGGTCTTATCCCGTACCTAAAGGCTGAGAAGGGCAGGCGGTGACGATGGGCAAGACGTTTGCCGAAAAGGCGCTTGGGCGCGCCGCAGGCCGCGAGGTCAGCGCCAACGAGGTCGTCACGGTAGAGCCGGATTTCTGCATGAGCCACGACAACACAGGGCCGATATCGCGCACGTTCAAGAAGATCGGCGTCACGAGCGCCTGGAAGCCTGAGAGGCTAGTGGTCATCCTGGATCACGGGGTACCGGCCCCGTCGAGCGACCACGCCGTGAATCACAAAGAAGCCCGCGAGTTCATGGCCGCGCAGGGCGCTCTTAACTTTTACGACGTCACGAGCGCGGGCGGGGTCTGCCATCAGAAGTTCTGCGAGGAGGGCTTCGCGCTGCCGGGGCTGGTCGTGATAGGCAGCGACAGCCACACTTGCACCTACGGCGCGTTCGGTACGTTCGCGACGGGCATAGGGCGCACGGAGATGGCGGCCGCGTGGGCGACCGGACAGATCTGGCTCAAGGTGCCTGAGAGCATAAAAATAAACGTCACGGGCAGATTCAACAGGGGCGTGACGGCAAAGGATTTCATACTCAAGGTCATGGGCGACGTCAAATCCGACGGCGCGGACTACATGAGCGTCGAGTTCCACGGGGACGGCATAGAGGGCATGAGCATAGCGGGGCGCATGACGCTCTGCAACCTGGGTATAGAGATGGGCGCGAAAAACGCCGTCTGCCGCCCCGACGGGAAGATCCTGGACTTTATAAAGGGCAGGGAGAAGTCGCGGAACTGGGAGGCGCTGTGGGCAGATGCCGACGCCGAGTACGCGCGGGAAATTAACTATGACCTGGGCGAAATAGAGCCAGGGGTCGCGAAGCCGCACACGGTGGACAACTACGCCGCGATAGGCGAGGTCGCGGGTACGAAGGTCAGCCAGGCATTCCTCGGGACCTGCACGAACGGCAGGCTTGAGGATCTGCGCGCGGCGGCGGAGATTTTATCGGGCAAACGGATAACCGTGCGCATGATCGTGATACCGGCGTCATGGGAGGTCTACAGGGCTGCGATGCGCGACGGGACTATAGATACGCTCCTGGACGCCGGCTGCATCGTCTGCAATTCCGGCTGCGGGCCGTGCCTCGGCGCGCACATGGGGACGCTCGCGCCGGGCGAGACGTGCATCAGCACGGCGAATCGCAACTTCAAGGGGCGCATGGGCAACAAGGACAGCTTCATATTCCTCGCTAGCCCCTACACAGTCGCGGCTAGCGCGCTCGCGGGCGAGATCAGCGATCCGAGGGAGGTCCTGTAGATGAAGGTCAAGGGCAGGGTGTGGAAGTACGGCGACGACGTGAACACCGATGTCATATTCCCTGGCAAATACACGTACACCGTATCGGAACGCGCCGATATGGCGCAGTACGCTCTGGAGGATCTGGATCCCGAGTTCGCGAAGAACGCGAAGCCGGGGGATATCATAGTGGCCGGAAAAAACTGGGGCTGCGGCTCCAGCAGGGAGCAGGCGGCCATCTGCCTCAAGGAGCGCGGTGTCGGCGCGATCATTGCCAAGAGCTTCGCGCGCATCCACTATCGCAACTGCCTCAACGAGGGCCTGCCGATAATCATCAGCTCCGAGGTTCAGGGACTGGTGGAAAGCGGCGGCGAGGTTGAGATAGATTTCGAAAAGGGGGAGATAACAGCGGGCGGACGCGTAGTAAAATTCCCGCCGTACCCTGAATTCGTCCAGGGCCTCGTGGCTGACGGCGGGCTGATCCCCCACGTAAAAAAATCGCTAGGAAAAGGTTAAAGAACGTTAAAGAAGGCTGATTTTATCCTGCGGTTGTGCTAAAATTTCCCTCATCGAAACGATATACGTATGACGGAGGGATATACATGAAAGAGCATGAGATATCGCGGGAAGACGCAATGGCAAAGGCGCTGAAACTGTTGTCTGGCACCAAGACGGTATTCCTGGCTACAAACGGCAGTCATGGACACCCGAACCTCAGGGCGATGGCACCTCTCGGGTCCGAGGGTACACATACGCTCTGGTTTTCTACTTCGTCCGAGTCGAGCAAGGTGAACGAGCTGGCGCATGACGACAAGGCGGTGGTGTACGGCTACTCGCCGCGCAACATGTCAGAATTCAGGCTTTGGGGCAGCGTCGAGGTCTTAGACGATACGGACTCCAGGGAATATATATGGACGGAAGCCCTCAAGGAACACTTCCCGGGGGGCGCGAGCGACCCAAACCTGCGGGTTCTCCGCTTCAGCGCCGTTTCAGGGATGTACACTGCCAAAGACGGGCAAAACGGCGTTTTTGAAGCATGACTGTCAGCGTAAATGGCTGAGGAGGTAGTTGTATGTCCCGCGACGTTATGAAGGTCCGTGAAAAGAAGGATCGCTACAAAGTCTGTTATATGTCTGGCGACGATTCCGGGTTCGACATGATGGAGGGCGCGCTGCTGGTGTTGGAGGCTCTTGACCTCCCCATAGACTGGGTGCGCGCCGACCTTGGCTGGTGCATGTGGGAGAAGTCCGTCGCCAAGTTCGGCGAGGGCGACCCGAGATGCAACACCGTGCCGCCGGAGACGATAGAGTCCATCCGCAGCACGGATGCCACGCTCATGGCCGCGATCACGTCAAAGGCCGGGGTGAAGGGCTTCAAGTCGGCGATATTGCAGATGCGCCAGTTGTTCGACCTCTACATCAACCTGCGTCCTGCAAAGACCCTGCCCGGGGTCGGCACGTCGCTCAAGAACGACCCCAAAATAGACATCGTCATGTTCCGCGAGAACACTGAAGATCTTTACGCGGCGGTGGAGTTCTGTCCGCTGCCGGCGGAGCAGTTCGACCTGCATCCGGGCATGGAGCGCTTCAAAAAGAGCCGCGAGGTCGCGGTGTCATGGCGCGTCTTCTCCTATGAGGGGTGCAGCCGCATAATCCGCGCCGCCTTCGAATACGCGAAGTCGACAGGGCGCAAGACCGTCCATTGCTCGAACAAGGCCAACGTGATCCGCCAGACGGACGGGATGATGAAGAGGATTTTCCTCGAAATAGCCAAGGAGTACGAGCAGTACGGCATCAAGGGCATAGAGGAGAACGCGGACGCCACGGCGATGTGGCTCATCAAGAACCCGCAGGAATACAGCGTCATCGTGGCCAGCAACGTATTCGGAGACATACTGTCCGACGAGGCCAGCCAGTTGACTGGCGGCCTGGGCTTCGCGCCGAGCGGCAACATCGGGGAGACGACGGCCATATTCGAACCGTCTAGCGGATCTGTCCCCAAGTACGCGCACAAGTACCGCGTGAACCCCTGCGCTATGCTGCTCACGTCCAAGATGATGCTCGAGTACCTCGGGCTGAACGAGGCCGGCCGCAAGATAGAGAAGGCGATAGGCGAGGTTCTGACCGCAGACAGGCCCGGTACCCTGACATACGACATACTCCGCGATTTCCGCGGCGACCCGCAATGGGAGGCGAACGCGGCCAGCACCATAGACATGGCGTCCGAGATAGCGCTCAGGATTAACCCGGGCTTTAAGGGTGACGCTCTCGAAGCGGCGAAGGCGAAAGTAAAAGCCATGTGCGACTGGACGAAAACGATCGGCTTCGAAAAATAAGAGGGTATGCACATGGCTAAGGCGGCACTGTTCGTTATATCAGGATTCGAGGAGACCGAGGCGCTCTGCACGGCGGACATACTGCGGAGGGGCGGGGTGGACACTGTGATCGTCTCCCTTGACGCGGGCCTCGGCGTCACAGGGCGGAGCGGGATAACCATCCAGGCCGACAGGCTGTTCGGCGATGTCGCGGGCAGCTCGTTCGATATGCTGGTGATCCCCGGAGGGACGACGGCCTACATCGGCCATGAAGGGTTTTTGAAGATGGTTCAGCGCCAAAACGAGATCGGCGGCAAACTCGCGGCCATCTGCGCGGCTCCGGCGGTGTTCGGGAAGCTCGGGTTGCTGCACGGACGGCGCGCGCTGATTTACCCTGGCATGGAAGAGTGGATCAGGGGCGCGGCGCCAAGCGACGGCATCGTCGAGACCGACGGCAACATCACAACGTCGAAAGGCCCTGGGACGACGGTATACTTCGCGCTCAGGCTGCTTGAGCTGTTGTGCGGCAAGGAGGAGGCAGACGGCGTCGCCAGGGATTTCATAGCCCAGAGGCCGGCGGGAAACTGGTAGCGTCGATATAATAATAAAGACGGGCCGGGATTCGGTGCTTCGGTTACACCGCTTCGCTGCGGTAACCTGCGCCCTGAATCCTGGCCCGTCTTTGCTCTTGCTACTTCTTGTTCTTCTTCTCCGGGTCTCCTGATATATAGAGCTTGTTGATTACGACCGGCGTTACGGGTTTGTCGCCCGCGCCTGTCTTGACCTTGCCTATGGCCTCGACTATGTCCATCCCCTCTGTCACCTTGCCGAAGATCGCGTGTTTGCCGTCGAGCCACGGCGTCGGTGCCAGCGTGATGAAGAACTGCGAGCCGCCCGTGTCAGGGCCGGCGTTCGCCATCGATAGTATGCCGGGCGCGTCGTGATTGAGTCCGGGGCCGAATTCGTCAGGGATGACGTACCCTGGTCCGCCCCTGCCGGTGCCATCCGGGTCGCCGCCCTGGATCATGAAGCCGTCGATGACCCTGTGGAAGATAACCCCGTCGTAAAACTTCTTGTCGGCCAGATCCATAAAGTTGCGGCACGTATTCGGGGCGAGGTCGTTGAAGAGCTCAATCTTGAAATTGCCCATCGTCGTTTCAAAATGGGCCACAGGGCGCTTGGGCTTCTTGTCGGCCGCGTGCGCGGCGGTCGTGAAAAGGTCTTGCGATAAAACAAGGCTTGCGAAGATTAAAGCCAACAGTATAGCGTAGAAAAATTTCACTGAAAATCATCCTCCACCAAAGTTTTTAAACGCGTCTGCCCCATGCGGGCGTCAGTGCCGTGAATTGTATCAGAAAATCACCCCTGTGAATATAACGGGACGCTAATTATACCGATTCGATTGCAATAGGGCTTTGACAGGGAGTCTCGCGGCGCATAGACGCTCATTACAGCCAAGGGTAATTTAATCAGCGGCCCCTTAATTTCAGGCCCCTGGTTACAAATTGGCATTAACCCGCCTAAACGATATTTTGCCGTACTCCGAAGGCTGGATATAGTATAATATGCTGTGTTGAGGAAGAATGGCTTCCAAAACAATAAGTCAGGAGGAATGATTGAAATGTTCAAAGCGAGGAAGAGGCTCCTGCCGTTCGCGGCAACAGCAGCCCTTGCCGTCCTATCCGGCGCGGCCTGGGCGGGGATGACGGAAAACAAACTCAACAGCGACAATGTAGATGTGGATCTTTCCAAAGGCACCTATTATTCGCCGGAAAAACCTGTGACTTTGAGCGACAGCGTCAGCACTGTGACCCTGACTCAGAATTTGACACTGGGTTGCTATGGCTCCCCGAGCGGTTACGCCCAGCAGCCGCTGAACCTCGCAACAGAAGATGCGGCCGGGGGTGCCATACTCGTCAGGGAGGGGCAGACGCTCAATATCGCCCCGATGTCGGGCAAGAGCGTGAACGGCAGCCTCTCCGCACAAACGCAAAGCTCGCTCCGTCTCTTTGGCCGCGGCACGACGAACCTCAGCGGCAACGAGAACAAGTACGCCGTCACGTTCCTACAGAGCGGCAGGCTGAACGTCGCCAGCCTTGGGGCGCTCGGAGGCAGCGAGGTCACCCTCGCCGGCGGCTCGGCGTTTGGCATCGTGGACGGCGTCGGTGAACTCGATCTCAGAGGCGTGACCATCAAAATGACGAGATACGACCCAGATAATATCCCCGTAAAGAGCGTGACGTTCGACACCGGCACAAGGCCGTCCAACGCCATCAAAGTAGGCCGGCTCCAGCAGACCGCGCGATACAGTCAGACTACTGGAACAGGCGACGAGATAGAGTTAATCAAGGACGGCCAGGGGACGCTTTCGATTGCCGGCGTGACGGACCATTCAGGCGGAATCTTGATCAACGCCGGCACGCTTGAGCTCGGGGCGGCGCCGGAGATTACCCAGACCATTGAGATAAGCGGTGACGCCATCCTTGCGTCGAATGTAAGCCAGCTCGCTAATATCACGGTAAAGCCCCACTCCGGCGCGGGCCTGAGCGTCCCTGCGGTCAGGGCCGAGGCGTCCCTTTCGCTTGACGGCACCGGCGCTGCCGCGTTGATTTTGGCTGGCATCGACAAGTCTGCGCTGCAGTCGGCGCCGTTCCTTCTCAGGGTGAATCTCGACGGCCTCACGAAATCGGACGGGCTGGACGCGGATCGTTATTACGTAAAACTCCTGAACAGCCCGTCGCACGGCCTCACCGCCAACGACGTCACGGTAGCGGGCAAGGTCCCTAGCGCCTTCTCCCGGTATTACTACGCTGTTGAACCCTTCGTTGACGCGGACAACGTATACGCGATGCTCACGAAAGATGAAAGAGCATCCGAACACATATTTGACGTGTCCGTCTTCGAAAGCTCCTCGCAGGGCATTGTATCTGTAGTGGTTGCAAACAGGATGGGAACTCCCTTTGCTTCGTCGGCCGGGTTTAAGTATAGCTTCGCCGACACGGCTGGCTACTCCGGCGATCCTCTTTGGGACGCACTTTTTGTGGCTGAGGGCGTTCAGTACAATCAATCTCGCACAAAGGCCAGCTTCCAGATTGACCTGAGCAGCCTGAAGGACGAAAAAGGCGTATCTCATACGCTCCGCACGGGCAGGCGCTATGAGATCGCGGTCGCAGGCACGGGCGGAGCGAGCGAGAGCACGGGAGTGTCGACCGTTCCGGTGAATTCATATGGGGAGGTCATCCAGGCAGACTCAGGCAAGTATGTAGTGACTTTCCAAGAGGTGAGCGTGGACGTAAAGGCCAGGGCTATCGAGCCGAGCGTCGTCGTTTATGATGTCAATAATGGATCGCAACTGGCTCTTGATCGGATCATGATCTATTTCAGCCTGTGTGACGCCTTCGGCGACCTAGCCAGGATAAGCGGAAAGACGCTGGAACCGCTCCAGGCTCTCACGGAGCGGGGAGTCGCCTCGGTGACCTTTGAAAATATCCCTGCGGGGCATTACCTCGTCA
>JAISFV010000014.1 GCA_031263445.1 Synergistaceae bacterium
TCATATAGTTCCTTTCGCCATGGAGCAGGATTTTCCTCACGGTTCACGAACATTGGGGAAACTTGGAGAGAATTTTCCCGCTTGGCGTTTTGACTGCGTTAACAGCCAATCGGAAAAACAGAACTGGGTAATCGATCAGTGTAGGAATTTCATCCCGGGGCTCGTCAGCATTAACAACCCTAAAAGCGGCGACTGGTATCGCTTGGCAGTCAGAGTTAATTTTAAGGGGAAAAACCACGATTTGAACTTCCAAGAGCTGTCGGACGGCCAAAAGGTCCTGATGGCGCTTTATTATATATTGGCAAACATCCCTGGCCGCTCGACGTTGATTTTGGATGAACCAGAAAACTTTTTAGCTCCAGGGGAATTGCAGCCTTGGCTCAACGCGATGCACGACGCGTGGGAAGAAAGGGATATCCAGTTCATCGTCATCTCTCATAATCCCAAAACGCTGAACTGGTTTCACAAAGAAGCGTTGATATTCCATGTCGACGGCGAGCCGCCGCGCGTCGTGTTTCGTAAACACGGCGAAGGCAAAGAAGGCCTGATGCTTTTCAATGAAATCTGCGAGATGGAGCAGGCGGCATTATGAAGCGGATTTTTGAAAAGTATAGTGTCTGGGTGCTCTGTGAGGATAAGCATCAATACCATTTTATTAGAGGTTTCCTCTTGTCTTGCGGCGTAAATGACCGAAACATCCGCGTTGCTTTTTGAAACTGTCTCGAATATGTGAATTGGAGAAACACTGATTCCTTACTTGTATACCTTCAGCTCTTTCCCGCGCACCCAGCCCTTCCCGGCGTTGCAGTCGACGAAATACCAGGTTTCGCCGTCCGCGTCCTTCGTCTCCTTCGCCACTAAAACGGTGGCGTTGCGGGGCAAGCTGACCAATAACTGGGAGTTTTTGAAAGGGTCTCTCCTGCACTCGCCCTTTGCCGCCGACACGACCCCGCCATACGGTATGTCGTATGCCTTGACGTATCCCTGCCCGCTCGGCGGCGCGGCGTTTTTCGGCGGCTGTGACGGGGCGACGCCGGTGCCTGGCGGCGGTTCTTCGGGGGCTGGCGTCGGTATTGTGAGCGCCGGCGATGGTTTGTCCAAGCTAAGGGTTAATTTCCCGGTCTTGAAGTAGCCGACCCCTAAAATTGCGCTGAAACTAATGCTCGCCACAAAGGCCAGCGCGCTCAAGAACCTCCCGAGCGGGGGGCGCGACCTGGACTTCTTTTTTTTCATGGCGGCGAAACACATCTCTATGCTCTCTCTCGCGTTGGCCGCCCTCACCCCCGGGTTGTTTTCCTCCAGAAACGATTTGGGCGGCAAACCCGCGCCGAGCTTGATGTCATAGTCCCTCCGCAGGGCTGGGTTGCCGAGGCATTCGTAGGCCTCGTCGATGTCGCGCAGCATCAAGGCCTGGTAATTGCCGTTTGCGGCGAAGGCCCCCGCGCTGCCCGTGTTCATCGCGTCCCTGTTGAACCTGTACGCCATCTCGATTTCTTTCTGCGTGGCCGTCTTGGAGACGCCTAAAATGAAGTAATAGTCCTTGAAGCTGCCCATGCCCAGCCCCCCTGCAAGTCGCCCCGCTACTCATCGGAGAAGCGTTTCCAGAAGCGTTTCAGCCTGTCCGCCGTCCGTGCCTCCGCGCCTAAGCCGCCAGGGAAGTAGAACCTCGCCGGTCTTGGCAGGTACTTCTGCGGCACCCAGTGCCTCGGGTCGTCGTGCGGATAGACATAGCCCTCCCCGTCGTTTCGCAGGTGATACGGTACCTCCATTATATCACCAGCCTCCACGGCTTTTTCAGCCGCGCTTATCGCCATGTAGGCTGAATTGCTCTTGAGCGCGGACGCGAGATAAACGACCGTTTCGGCCATTATCAGCTTGGCCTCGGGCAGACCTACGCGGTCACAGGCTGACGCGCAGCTCTCGGCCAGTATCAGGGCTACAGGGTCGGCCAGCCCCACGTCCTCGGCGGCGAGTATGCAGAGCCTCCGGCAGATGAACCTGACGTCATCCCCGGAAGCCAGCATCCTCGCGAGCCAGTACAGGGCGGCGTCGGGGTCTGAGCCTCTGATGCTCTTGATCAGCGCGGAAATCACCGAATAGTGGTCGGCGCTCGCCCTGTCGTAGCGCAGGGTCCCCCGCCCGGTGGCCTCGTCCACCGCCGCCCTGGTCAGCACGCTCCCGCCGCCCAGGGCGACGCTCGTAGCTGCGGCCTCCAGGCGCGTGAGAGCCTGCCTCGCGTCGCCGCCCGTGAGGGAGGCGATATGGAGCAGCACGTCATCGTCCGCCGAGACGCCAAACTTGCCTATCCCGCGCGTTTCGTCGAGGACAGCCCTTCGGAGCAGCAGCACGACGTCGGCCGCTTCCAGCGGTTTCAGCGTGTAGACGATCATCCTGGATAGCAGGGTTTTGTTGATTTCGAACCAGGGGTTCTCGGAGGTCGTGCCGACAAGGATGATATCGCCGCGCTCCACGGCGGGCAGGAGGACGTTCTGCTGGCCGCTGTTCAGGTGGTATATCTCGTCAACGAACGCAACGGCGTTCCTGCCGTTCGCCGCCCTGAATCCCGTGGCCTCCTCCAGCAGATCCCGGATCTGCGAGACCTTAGCGCTCACGGCGTTTATTTCCAATAGCTCGCGCTTCGTGACGGCGGCCATCACCCGCACCAGCGTCGTCTTGCCGACTCCTGGGTTCCCGTAGAGTATGCAGCTCGGGGGCCTGCCGGCTTCGATCAGCGCGCGTAGCGGCTTGCCGGGGCCGATTATATGCTCCTGTCCTGCATACTCGTCCAGCGTCTGCGGGCGCATCCTCTCGGCGAGCGGCACTTCGAAGTTTTTTCGGTCTATTGGGTCCTCATGCCGCCGGCCCTCGTCAAAATCGCCGAACAGGTCAGCCATCGTCCCGCGCGGCCTCCGGAAAGCCCGTGATTACGTCTTGGCAGTCAGTCAGTTTTATATAGCGCCTGGCCTCAGTGGCCCGCTCCACGGATACGAGAGGGAACCTCGCGGCCAAGAGGCGTCTTACGGCTTCTAAGAGCGGCGTGCCCATGCAAGCCGGATCAAAGGCAGGGTTCTCCCTCCACTGACGGGCCTGGAAAATGGCGTCCCCGACTGCGAACGAGCCTATCCCGAGGGACGCGGCGGACAGGAGCTGCCTGTCGCTTCCGCGCGGCAGGCCGTCCGGCACCAGCACCGTCAAGGAAGCTGTTTTTGCGAGGAAATCCGGCCCGTAGAGATCAGCCGCCTCACGGCACTCCCACGGGACTGTCGGGGCAGGGGATTCGAGGGCTTGCAGGAGATCGCCCATCGAGCGGCAGGAGAGTTCCAGCCACTCGTCCCATCCCGGCTCTGTCGTCCCTCTGACGAGGACGCCCCTCATGCCGGCCCTGCGCGCGCCCATCATGTCATATATGTAGTCCCCGATTAAAAGGGTCTGCGCGGGTTTTGCGCCAAGCTCGCGGCTGGTCTCGGCGAGCGCCCTGGGATCAGGCTTCACGCTGTCGCCGTCGTCCCTGGAGCGGACGATCTCCGGCAGACGTACCGACAGCGTCTCCGCAGCCTTGACTATGGATTTGCGGCAGTTCCTGGAGACGACGGCCCAGGGGATCCCGCGCCGTTCAAACCACTCTATGACGCCCATTGCGTCCGGCACCGGCGTGGCCATGGCCGCCCCCTCCATCTCCAGATCCCTGATCTCGCGCATGAGCGCTTCGCGCTTCTGCGGAGGCAGGGACGCGGAGTCCTCGAGCAGCATGGCCCTCCTGTCGCCGTAATATTTTTGGTGCAGCGCGGAAAAATCGAGGCAGGTGTTCGCGATGACGCCGTCCCAGTCGAACAGGACGGCTTCCGCGTCAGAAGGCGTCCAGAAGGGCAATTTAAACGGCATCTTCGTCCCTCCGTGGGGCGCAAGGGTTGTCAGAGGTTTTGAAAAAAGACCCGCGGTGCCGTGAACGGAGTGCCTTGACCCGCTCCATTACGGAGTGGGGGTTCTCGGGCCTTGGCTTGGACAGCACTTGCCGTCGCGGCCGGTCCGAAGCAACCCCCGCGGGGTTTGGACGTTGGCTCAAGGCATTTCCCGTTACACGTACACCGCAGGAACTGCGCTTATTATACCGCATAGCTTCTCAATTGCGCAACAGCGAGAGCTCTTCGGCTACCTGGCTGCGGATCCACAGGCCGACCTCGGCGGATCGGAGCAGTTCCCTGTCCTCCAGCACCTCGACCAGCTCGGCGGTCGAAACGGAGAAGTCCTTGCCGCCGTAGACGTGCCTGTATGTCCAGTTTATCTCAGGGTGTCCCATGAAGATGGCCATGACTGAGGCCGCCATGTCCCCCAGGGGCGGGCGGTCTATGCTGTCGTACTTAAAGGTGGCCTGGATGCGTGTCCCCGCCCCTGGCGCCGAGGTGATTAAAAACCGGCCGCCGCAGAGTTCGGCGGATTGCTTCAAAAACGGGATGCCCATGCCCACCCTCCGCGTCGTCCTGGTGGTGGTGAACGGGTCGGCCACCCTCTCCAAAAAATCCTGCGACATGCCCTTTCCGTCGTCCTCCACGGCCATCGTGAGGACGTTGCCAGGCACGTCCTCCTGTATCTCTATCAGCACAGACGAAGCACCTGCGGCGACGCTGTTCTCCGCTATGTCCAGAACGTGTTGCGATAAATCCTCAAGCATCGCGAAGCCCCTCCTGCGTGTCTTATTTGCCTGACGCCCTCAATATGTCCTGAATCCGCGGCGTATGACTTGCTCACATTCATCAGGCGGGAGGGCGCGGCTGTAAATCCATCCCTGGAATACGTGGCAGCCGAGGGATTTCAGCGCGACGGCCTGCGCCTCTGTCTCGACGAACTCGGCCAGCAGATCGATGTCCATGGTTCTGCACAGGTCGCTGATGGACGAGATGATGTCCGAGCTGATCTTGCTCACCGTGACGTCTTTCACGAGGCTGCCGTCCAGCTTTATCATCGCCACGGGGAATTGTTTCAGGTACACGAGCGAGCTGTGTCCCATGCCGAAATCGTCTATGGCGATATTGACCCCCATATGGCGTATGTCCTGGAGCAGTATGTTATGCCCCATGTCCGACGAGAGGCCCGTCGACTCCGTCACCTCCGCCTTTACGTTTGAAGGGTCCAGCCCGTGTTTATTTATGCACCCCGCTATCTTCTCCGGCAGGTCTGGGTCGCCAAGCTGTTTGACCGACACGTTGAAGGACGTCACGACATCCGTGATCCCGCGATCCTGCCACTCTCTTGTCTGCCGGCAGGACTCGTCGCACACCCACAGGCCCATCTCCTCGATAAAGCCCGTCTCCTCGGCCAGCGTGACGAAGAGGGATGGCGGCACGCGCCCGATGCTAGCGTGCTGCCAGCGCAGCAATGCCTCGACGCCCACGACCTTTCCGGTGGAGCAGTCCACCTGCGGCTGATACTCGAGGAAAAGCTCGTCTTTCCTGATGGAATCCATCAAGTCGTTCGCGAGCGCCCTCGACATCGAGCCGATCTCCCCCGGCTGATCCGTCAGGTTCGAGCATGCGCCCGCCATGTCCTCGCTCAGGCTCAATAGCTCGCCATACGCGGCCTCGAATCTGACCTGCTGCACCTTCTCGGCGATGCGGACGAACGGCCAGTAGATCAAAAAGCCGACGGCGAGGTTGAAGAGCTGCAGCACGCTCCCCGAAAACGACCCGGCGGCGGCGTAGCCGCTGATCAGCACGGGCGTCGTCCAGGCCACCTCCATGACGGACTCCGATAAGAACCCCCATGCCACGGCATAGTACGATATCACGGTCAGCACCATCGGCGTTGCGATGAAGGGGACGATGTATATCGGGTTCAGGACTATCGGCAGCCCGAATATGAGCGTCTCGTTTATATTGAACACCGCAGGGACGAGCGATATCTGGGCGATCCGCATCAGACCGCTCTTCCTGTGCGTCAGAAAGAGCGCTAAGAGCAGGGACAGCGTGTTGCCCGCGCCGCCGATCGAGACATACGTGTCGAAGAATGTCTTGGTGATAATGAAGGGCGCGCGCGCGCCTGATGCGACCGCAAGCTCGTTTGAGCGCATGGCGGACGCGTAGATTTCGGTCATCACAGGCTCCATCGCGTTCGATCCGTGTATGCCCAGAAACCACAGAAGGTGCCTTGTGAAGTTGTAGAGGAGCGCCGTGCCGAGGTTGTTCCCGAGGTTCTTGAACGGGGCGGCTATCGCGTCGTAGATGAGCGAGTGGATGTCCTTCACGCCGATGGCCGCCATGCCGGCCTTGAATAGCGCGAATATCCCGATTGTCAGGATGGCTGGCACGAGCGCGGAGAATATTATGGACATAGCCGCCCCCGCCTCTTTTGAAAGAAAGTGGATCCTGAGCCGCCTGATGCTGAAAAACCGCAGGAACAGCTCCGAGGATATGATGCTCGCCGCGATCGCCAGGAAAAGCCCGTGAATGCCGACCCAGTTGTACGGTATCGCGAAATCGTTGGCTGACGGCTCGATTATCGTGAGCAAGGAGCAGAAGGCCACCGTGCCTAAAATCGCGGGGTGGACGTTGTCGAGCAGGTGTTTCTGGTTGTGGCGCTCCGCGATGTTGTAGCCTATCGTAAAAACCGTCACGGGGGAGAGTATGGCGAGCGTCCCGTTCCAGACATAGCCGCCGAAGGACCGCCACCCCTCTCCGAAGATGTCCCGCATCATGTCCTGGTAGGCCGCTATGGGGAAGTTGTTCAGCAAGACGCCGACGGCGCCGGCGATGACCACCGGAAGCGTCAGTGTCAGCGCGTTTCTGATTATGTTCAGGTATTCTGAGTTGACTATGTCAGCCCAGAACGAAATCAGCCTGTTTTTACGCGCCGGCAGTCCCGTACTCAAATCCTGATCCCCCCGAATGTATCGCTTGCCTGATTTCGCCGCATCCGCCGCAAGTGCGGGCGGCACGGTTTTCTGTGCCAGGCCCCGCCCTCGTCACAGTTTGCCGTATCTCGCCATCAGATAATCGTCAGCGTATTCGCCGTTGTGCGTGGCGGCGTATTTTCTCGTCCCCTCCACAACGAACCCGAGGCTTCGGTAGAGCGCGACAGCGCGTTCGTTGCCGACGAACACCTCCAGCTCGACCCGTTTGAGCATCAGCCAGTTATCGGCCAGATCCAGGGCGGCGGCCATCAGCGTCCTGCCGATGCCCCGTCCCTGGCAGTCTGCCTTTACCATTACCCCGATGCGCGCTATGTGCCTCACGCGAGGAATCGGGAGGACGTGCAGCGACACATAGCCGACTGCCGCGCCGTCAATCTCGGCTATAAGTATGTGATCGTTCGGGGTGAGTTCGCGGATAAATTTCTCCGTGTCGGCGATCCGTTCGCTCGTCATTCCGAGGATATTCTCGCGGACGCCGTCCATCGTGCGCATCTGGTTGATGTCAGGCGCGTCCTCTATTTTCACTGCCCTGATTTTCACCGCGTCGTCTGTCAAAGATATGTCCTCCCATCGGGCATCCGTCATCATGCCCGTCGCTTCTTTTTTTAATATTACCACATATATGCGTCTGCATGGTTTATACTCGCGTTAGAGGTGGTTTTATGTTGACAGTCAGCAAAACAGCGGAAATGATGCGGGCGGCTTCCCGCGCGTGGCAGATATGAAGGGCGGGGCCAGGGGGGGCTTTGCCGCTATTTTTTTCGCCTACGTCCTGTGGGGCGCCCTGCCCGTCTACTGGAGGGCGATGTCGTCATTGGATCCGCTAGAGGTGCTTGCCCACAGGGCGATATGGTCCTGCGCGTTCACATTCCTCCTGCTCGTCCTGTCGCGCCGCGCGGGCGGCGTGGCCGCCCTCCTGCAAAGCGACAGGAGGGCGCTGCTTTCGCTCTTCGCCTCTGGCGCCGTGATCACGGTGAACTGGTATCTGTACATCTGGGCGGTGAACAGCGGCAGGATACTGGAGACGAGCCTGGGTTACTTCATCAACCCGCTCGTCAGCATCCTCTTCGGGGTGGCTTTCTTTAAAGAGCGCCTCCGGAGGGTCCAGTGTGTCGCGATAGCTCTCGCCCTGTGCGGAGTGCTGGCGGAGGTGGCGCATCTAGGCAGGTTCCCGCTCGTTTCCCTGGGCCTCGCGTTCACCTTCGGGTTGTACGGGCTTTTAAAGAAGCTCTCCGCCGTCGAGCCGATGACAGGCATGGTGCTGGAGATGGCGTTCATGGCGCCCTTTGCGCTGGCCTGGCTGGCCTGGCGGCAGAGCGCGGGCCTCTCGGGCTTCCCGTACCCGCTCTCCCTGACTGCCCTTCTGATGGGTGCCGGCGTCATCACGGCGATCCCTCTGATTGTGTTCGCCTGGGGAGTGAGCAGGGTTTCCATGACGCTCCTCGGCCTCACCCAGTACACGTCCCCGATAATGACGTTCCTCACGGCCACGCTCGTCTACCACGAGCCGATGCCGGCCGCCAGGGTCGCCTCCTTCGCGCTGATATGGGCGGCGATAGCGATATTTACGGCTGAGTCCTTCGTCGCTTCAGGGCGGATCAGGCCGCACGGGGTGTGCCGAAATGGGTAAGGGGGCCATTGGCACGGCGCTCCTGACGTGCGCCGCGTTCATATGGGGGAGCGCGTTCGTAGCGCAGAGCATGGGGATGGAGTACGTAAAGCCTGCGACGTTCAACGCCGTCCGCTTTTTCGTGGGCGCGCTCTCGCTTTTGCCGGTGATATGGATCCGGTCCCGCTGGGCAGGGAGCGAGGGACGAGGGGCGGCGGGCGGAGGGCGGACGCTCATTGCGGCTGGATTCGTCTGCGGGTTCGTCCTGTTCGCCGGCGCGGTCCTGCAGCAGACGGGCATAGTCTATACGACGGTTGGCAAGGCCGGGTTCATCACGACGCTGTATATCATAATCGTTCCGATCATGGGGCTGTTCCTCGGGAAGAAAGCGGCTCTTCGCATGTGGTTCTGCGCGGCGGCGGCGATGGCGGGGCTGTATTTTTTGTGCGGCGGCGGCGATGTGTCGTCCGTCAACAGGGGCGATCTTCTGGTGCTGGGCTGCGCGGTGCTCTTTTCCGTCCACATCCTGCTGATTGACCGCTTCTCTCCGCTGGTGGACGGGGTGAAGCTCTCCTTCCTGCAATTTCTGGCAAGCGCCGCTCTGAGCCTTGTCATGGCATTTGCAACGGAACAGCCGGATCTCTCGTCGATCTGGGCCGCCAGGATGCCCATTTTATTCACCGGAGTGCTGTCCTGCGGGGTCGGGTACACGTTCCAGATAATCGGGCAGAAGAGCGTGAACCCGTCGCTCGCGTCGCTAGTGATGAGCCTTGAGTCGGTGTTCGCCGCGCTCACGGGGTGGATCGTCCTCGGCCAGGTCCTGTCGGCCAAGGAGATAGCCGGCTGCACCCTGATATTCGCCGCCATAATATACGCCCAGGTTCCAAAAAGGACGCCCGGACACTCAAGCGAGCGGCCGGGCGTTTAAGATACTGCAATTAGGATCTTTATAGGTATTATTTAGTAAACAGCGGCGCAAGGACGAGCGAGACGACGGTCATCAGTTTTATGAGTATGTTCAGGCTGGGGCCTGCGGTGTCCTTGAACGGGTCGCCTACGGTGTCCCCGTTTACTGCCGCTGCGTGGGCCGGTGAACCCTTGCCGCCGTATTTGCCCTCTTCTATGTATTTCTTCGCGTTGTCCCACGCCCCGCCGGAATTGGCCATGAATATCGCCATCATTACGCCGGTCACGATGGAACCGCCCAGAAGCCCTCCCAGTGCGGCAGCTCCCAAGAGCTTGCCGACGAATATCGGGACTACGACGGCCATCATGCCCGGTATGACCATTTCCTTTATCGCGGCCGCGGTCGAGATATCGACGCACTTCTCGTACTCCGGCCTGGCCTTGCCCTCCATGATCCCTGGAATCTCGCGGAACTGGCGGCGCACCTCTTCTATCATGTGTTCCGCCGCGCGGCTGACCGCCTGGATGGAGAGCGCGCTGAATATGAAGGGCAGGACGCCGCCGATGAATAGCCCCACCATGACGTTGGGGTCGTTCAGGTCGATCACGGCGAGCTTAGTCGCGCTCGAGTAGGAGACGAAGAGCGCAAGCGCCGTGAGCGCCGCCGAGCCTATGGCCAAGCCCTTCCCGACGGCCGCCGTGGTGTTCCCTACGGCGTCGAGCCGGTCCGTGATGCCGCGCACTTCCTCCGGGAGGCCGGCCATCTCGGCGATGCCGCCCGCGTTGTCGCTGATCGGACCGTAAGCGTCGACGGAGAGGACCATGCCCGTGATGGAGAGCATCCCGACAGCCGAGCAGGCTATCCCGTACATGCCGCCGAAGCGGTAGCCGACCAGTGTGGCGACGCAGATGAATATGACCGGGGCGACGGTGGACTTCATGCCCACGGATATCCCTGCCAGGATGTTAGTGGCCGTCCCCGTGTTGGACGCGTCAGCTATCTCCTTAACGGATTTGTAGTCGGCGGAGGTGTATATCTCTGTTATCTTCCCTATTATGACGCCGCAGGCGACGCCGGCCACGACCGACCAGAAGAGGGTGATGTCGCCGACGAAGAGCCACTTGGTCAAAAAGAAAGTTCCTGCCGCCATCAAACCGCCTGTCGCGTAAAGGCCCGCCGTGAGTGCCTTCTGCGGGTTGCCACCGTCGCCCACGCGGACGAAAGCCATCCCCAGGAGGGCCGAGACGATACCCAGCGCGCAGAGGAGGAGCGGGTACATCACGCCGGGAAGCCCGGACGCGACGAAACCGACGGCCATAGCCGCCAGGATCGAGTTCACGTAGGATTCGAAGAGGTCCGCGCCCATGCCGGCGATGTCGCCCACGTTGTCGCCCACGTTGTCCGCGATCACCGCCGGGTTCCTCGGGTCATCCTCAGGGATCCCTGCCTCCACTTTGCCGACGAGATCCGCCCCTACGTCCGCCGCCTTAGTGTAAATCCCGCCGCCGACGCGCGCAAAGAGGGCTATGGAGCTTGCCCCGAAGCCAAACGCCGTTATCACTTCCGTGTTGCCGAAGATCATGTACGCGCCCAGGACGCCCAGGACTCCGACGCCCACGACCGTCATGCCCATTACGCTGCCGCCGCGGAAGGCTATGCCCAGCGCGGCGTTCATGCCCTTTGTGGCCGCGAACGCCGTCTTGCCGTTAGCCTTCGTGGCGACCCTCATGCCGATATACCCCGTCGCCGCGCTGCACAGAGACCCGGCCACGAAGCAGGCCGCGCTCGGGAACCCTAGGTAAAAATAGAGCAGCGCCGCCACGACTACGACGAAGATCACAAGCGCCTTGTACTCCCTGTAGAGAAAAGCCATAGCCCCGCTCTGTATGATCCCGGACAGCTCTCGGATCCTCTCGTTTTCGACCTCGTAAGCGTCTATCCTGGCGGAAGACACGATCGAATATATCAGGGCGATGCCGGCTAGCGCCGCGATGGCAATCTCCATGACTACAAATTCGTCCATTTTTTTTAAAAAGCCCCCTCTCGATTTTTAACGCTCGCAAATTATAGGCTACAGATCCAAATAATGGAAGAGGATCATTCAGCCTCCTCGCTGTCCTGGCTGACGACAAACCTGTATATGTGCAGCAGGAAGTATGACAGGGAGAGTATCATCGGCCCCAGGAAGAGCCCCAGGAACCCCCACGTCGCCAAGCCGCCGATGATGCCGATGAAGACCATGAGGACGTGCGCCTTGCTGCCCTCGGATATGAAGAGCGGGCGCAAAAAATTGTCTATGCCGCTCACCAGCGTGACGCCCCATATGAGGAGCAGCACGGCGCCCGTCGTGTCGCCCTTCAGATAAAGATAGAGCGCGCCAGGGCCCCAGATCAGCGGAGTGCCGACGAAGGGTATCATGGCCAGGAAGAACATGATGGCGCCAAAGATGACGCTGTTGGGCAGGCCGACGAAACGCCACCCTATCGCCCCCAGCATGCCCTGGATGCCGGCGGTCAGCATTATGCCGTAGAATATCGCGTAGAGCATGCGCTTGCACCTTATGAAAAACGCGTCCTTCGACGCCTCCGACAGCGGCAGGATGTCCTTCACGAACTTTATGGCTATGTGTCCGTCGTGCGTTATAAAGAACGAAGCCACCGTGATCACGACGAGGTTCACGCCCAGCTTGAACGCGTTGCCGAGCATCTCCCTCGACATGCGCGCCAAAAACGACGCCAGCACCCTGCTGCCGTTCGAGAATATCTCGCCCCATATGGGCAGCGTGAAAAAATCAGGGTGGGACGAGATGAATTTGTCCAACTGCGGGATCGTCAGTATCTTGTCCAGGGTAATGCCGTTCTCTGGGTAGTTGTTCGCCAGGAACACGTAGAGCCTCCCCGCTTCCTTCGCTATGGCGAACCCGGCGAATATCATCGGCAGCACCAGCAGCAGGAGGATGAGGGCTGTGTTTATGCCGGCGGCGAGGTATGAATACTTTCCCCGCAAAATTTTTTGGGCGATGAAGCCATACACCGGATACGTAAAAAACGAGAGGGCCGCCGCCCACGAGAGCGCCGGCGCGAGCGGCCTTATCACAACGCCGCTCAACGCGACGAAAAGGCACAGGAGCAGGACAAACGGGACGACGCTGTTTTTCATCTTCAGGACGTTTTTAGCGTTAAACGAAATATTCACTCAAAGGAACCCCCAAACTATATAGCCTCTTTACCGCACCATTATACTTAAATAACCCCGCAGGACACAACTGAAAAAAGCGGGGCGCGGAGGCAGGATTTGCGCGGCGCGCGAGTTGTGCATTTCACGAAAACTGCTAAAATTCAGGGCAGATCTCCAGCGTGAGCGACCTTAATGTTCTCACGCCTCAGTTCTTCTCTCCTGCTTTTTCGCAGGATCATAGCGTCCCTGTAGATAACTTCCCCCTCCACGGCCCATGTGTCAAAAATGAGCGTTTCCTGAATCCCGGCCGGGCAGAACATGCCCCCTCCATAGAACGATGTTCTTGACGATAACCTGTGTTTAGGCCAGATTATTTGTGACTCGACACGGGGTCTTGAGTAAACTCGGCGATCATAATATAATCCCATTCTCGACACTTGTATAGGTAGAAAAAGAGACAAAAGCCGTATGGATGCCGTGTTTTCGTCTCTTTTTAGTGTGCCAAAAAATGTTGTATGTAAAACTATTATCTCAGAATATTTTTAATTTTTTTATTCAGGTCTTTGGGTTGGTAGTAACGTCTGTCCAAACCAAGACTAAAAAGGTCATTAAATGCGGTGCATATCTGAGATCCGTTGTAAGTGGCCGTATAATACAGATCATGGACATTAGCCACATTCATGTTTTTCAGAGTCTCCAATACCGATTCGATGGTAAAATGCTTCCCATAATCATCCAGCTTAGCCTCCAAGAGCCTATAGATAAGCAGGGCTGTGTAGCAGATCATAAAGTGGGCTGTGATTCGCTCCCGTTTGCGATGATAAACAGGCCTTGCTGAAAAGTTGGTCTTTAAAACCCTGAAACAGTCTTCGATCTTATGTCTTTTTGAACTGATTTCAATGATGGATTTCGGAGCATCCTCAAGGTTTGTGGCAATTGCATAAAACCCGTCGTACTTTTCTTCTTCTTGCATTACGGCTTCGTTGATTGTGTAGGTGTCGATTGCCTTCTCTCCGGATTTTGATGTCGATATCCTCTTTATGAATCTGGTGACATCATGAGGTCCTTTTTTTATGGAATCAGGATCCTTGCTCTCCAGAAGCCTCTTGGCACGCGCTATCTGACGATTCCTTATATACCGCTGGTATTCCAGCATTTTTCGCGAAAAGGTGATAATCAGG
>JAISFV010000044.1 GCA_031263445.1 Synergistaceae bacterium
GCGCTTTGTAGTAGCTCTCAATTCGCTCCTGCGCCTCGTCAATCGTTATAGCGCCGCTGATGTTCTCGTTCGCAGTTTCAATCAGGTAGTCCGACGGCTTTATGCCATCGACCGCTTGCAAGCCGATGGCCGTTTTCCAGTAGTAGCTTTTCTCCCGTTGCTCCGGCTCGCCTTGCACGATATATTCTTCAAGTTCCGCTGCTGTAAGAACCGATGTGTTTTTTCCCGGCTTTTTCTTTTGTCTGGTCATTTGCTGTCACCACCTACCTCATTATTATACTTTGCCCGCATAGCGAATTTCGGGTCGTCAACACTTTTTCGTGCAGAAAGTCAAGCATCTGTTTTTTGACTCAGCCGACACCACTGAGGATGAGTGAATCCTCTCCTGTTTGTGATAAAATGACACTAGCGTGTAAAATCAACGTGTGACATGTTTATATAGGGGGGAGATCACAAGTGGGAAAAAAATTTTCCCTTCTCTTTGTTTCTTTGCTGATCCTTGTCATTACGGGCGGGCCGTCGGACGCGCTTGACGGTTTCAGGGGATTCTTGTGGGGGCAAAGCCTCTCCTCGACGGGCTACATGAAATACGTGGGCGAGCTGGACGGGCTCCGATACTACGTCAAGATGAACGATAGGCTGTCGATGGGCGGCGCGGCCTTAGACGAGATAAAATACGCATTCGAGTCCGGCCGGCTGGCTGGCGTGGTCATATCGTCAATGGGGTCTCGAAACGCATGGCTGATTCTGGAGTCGCTAAAGGAAACGTATGGAACGCCCTCAAAGCGAGACGCCAACAACCTCTATTGGCCGATAGGGAAAGGCGGTTTGTTTTATCGCTTCAGCCCGCATAGCCAGCGCCTCTTCGTCTCATTCCTGAGCGAACTGGCGACAGAGCGCTCCTCTTTGGGCGGGCACTGGTGACAGCGCTGGATTAATGGCCGTTCATTAATAAAAGCCCGATTTATAGTCAGGTGTCTGGTGGGCAAAGATTAAAATTCATGCGGCGTCTCAATACCTAAACCGCAAAATGTCACCTAAGCGGATTAATGGTCAGTCACTAAATCAGGAGGTGTCGGAATTGTTGAAGGGGAAATTCGAAAACAGCGTGATCTATAAGAGGCACAGCGTGAGGAGTTTCAGCGGGGAAGGCCTGTCGGCGGAGCAGATAGAGCACATACTGCACGCAGGGATGGCCGGGCCGTCGGCGCACAACATGCAGCCCTGGTCCTTCGTGGTGATAGACGAAAAGGGTCTGCTCGAAGCCATCGCAAAGGGACACCCTTACGCGAAGATGACGGCCGCAGCCGAACTCGCCGTCTTGGTCTGCGCCAAAAAAGAAGTCGTGGACAAAGACCCGTTCTACCAGCAGGACCTCGGCGCCGCCGTGGAGAACATGCTCCTGGCCGCCACGGAAGGCGGGGTCGGGAGCTGTTGGTGCGGCGTCCACGGCCACGCCGCGAAGGACATTGAAAAGTTGTTCGTCGACCTGCTCCATATCCCCGGCGATATAATCCCGTTCGCGCTGGTCGTCCTCGGGATTCCAGCGAAGGAAGCGGCCCCGAAGGACAGATTCGAGGGACAGAGGATACACCGCAACGCCTGGTAGGCCGATCTGTGCGATGGGCAAAGGGACAAAAAAGACAAACGCGGCACGGCTTCTGGACGAGCTGGGCATCCATTACGAACTCGCGAGCTTCAACGCCGATGAGGCAGATCTCTCGGCGGAGGCCGCCGCACTGGCCGTAGGGATGCCCAATGAGCAGGTCTATAAGACGCTCGTGGCCAGGGGTGACAAGACCGGGGTGATGGAGGCCTGCATACCGGCCGGCACTGAACTGGACTTGAAGGCGCTCTCGGCAGCGAGCGGCAACAAAAGCGCCGCGTTGGTTCCCTTGAAGGAGCTGCAACCGCTGACTGGCTATATCCGAGGGGGATGCTCGCCACTCGGCGGCAAAAAGGAATACCCAGTCTACGTCCACGACGACGCGGCGAGCCAGGGGCAGATCGCCATAAACGCCGGCGCCAGGGGGTTGCTTTTTATCATCGCCCCGGACGACCTGCTGAAGGCCACCGGCGGGAAGCTGGCCAGCCTCATCAGGTGAAAGCATACATGGCGCCTGGCGCGTATTTGCCGGCACTGCGGCGAGTTTGCCTCGTTCGCAATCCTCAGCGTACCGCAAGTACGCTTCCGGTTGCTCGCTGGGCAATCCGTCACGCTGCCGGCGAATCTGCCGTAGACGCCCGTTTAGAAGGATCAATCGGCGATTCCTTTTAAGAAGGCTGATTTATTGACAGAGGTCTGAAGGGTGAAGATTTAAACCTTATCGGGACTCAATATTCGTTATTTTCTGCAATGCGAAAATTGAAAGGCCACTGTATAATTTTCAGAGAAATTTGGGCGTTACGTGAAATGGGAAGTGCTGATTAACGGTGTCTGTTCGTTGTCGGGCGTCACGATGGATGGGGGTGAGGACGTGCCCGAAAGGCAGAGGATCTCAATCCCGCGCCGTTCAATGTATGTCAAGCACAACATGACGAGGGAGTGGCTGCTGGCGGTACTGGTAGTGGTGTTTGTCGCAATATGCGTGTTCGTATTGGGCAGCACGTTTGTCCCGGAATCGGGCAAGTGGGCGGACAACGTCCTTGTCAAGATGATCGTCGACACAAACGAGTTCGTCCGCGGGCGTGGAAGATGAGCCGCCGAGGTTATGGCTTGAAGGGATAGTGGCTATATGGATTACGACTTCAACAAGACGGCGAGGTGGACGTTTTACACGGCCGGCGCTATTTTGGTGTTTGTAGGAATGCTGTCACTTTTGAATCCCATCGTCACGCTCGCGTCTATCGGCGTCAGCATAGGTTTGGGATTGCTGCTTGCCGGGGCGAATTACTTGGTGCCTTATTTTTCGATGAGGCAAAACCCGCTGAGGCCAAAGTGGTTCTTGCCGTTGGGCGTGGCCGACTTGGCCTTTGGCGTCCTGTTCATTACTCACATCGCCCTTGCGGTCATTACGCTTTCGACGCTGCTAGGGGCGTGGATGTTGCTCTCCGGCGCGCTTAAACTTTACTCCTCGTTTCTGATAAGATCCGCTGGCGTGCCGAAATGGTGGATGATGGCTGCCAGCGCGGTCTTGATGCTCATTCTGTCGTTCGTCCTGCTCTCAAACCCGGCTTTGGAGGGCCTCTTCTTGGCCGTCCTGACCGGCGTCTCGCTCGTCTCGGCCGGTGTCCTCTTTATCGCCGAGGGCCGCTTGATCTACCCCGCAAAAGGCAATTAATCAGCCTTATCCTGAGCTATTTTTGGCGTGTTCGATAATTATTGTTGATTATTTTTAGTAATTGATGTATAAACCCTTCATAATGTTTTCTCTGAAGGTGGGGTTATCATGTGGAAAGACGAGTACCGTCTGGGAGTCGAAACTATCGACAGCCAGCATCAGCAGCTCTTCGAAATGGTCGACAACCTGCTGCGCGTGGTCGATGACTGCGAGCATGTGGATTATAGGAAGGAGTGCGCCGACGCCGTAAATTTTCTTTATGGCTATACGGTGAAACACTTTAATTTCGAAGAGGGCTATCAGGCGTCTATCGGGTATAAGGACATAGAGGCCCATAAGCTGCAGCATAAGCGCTTCATAATTACCGTGGAAAATTTCGCGAAAAAAATGACGGACACCGACTACGACATGAGAGTCGTGAAGGCGTTTTCAGGGTCGCTTGTCGCGTGGCTCAATTACCACGTCGGCGAAACGGATCAGAAAATCGTGGGCAAGAGCCTGTCTCGCGACAACGAGACACTGTTGACCTGCCTGGAGAGTTTCTCCGCGAGCGCGTCCAACGTCATTATGACGATGCTGGGGCTGAAGGCGGACGAAGTCGTCAGGACCATGCCGCCGAAGAGGGACTTCACGGGCGACATATCCTACAGGATAGGCCTCGTGGGAGACATGGCGGGGAAGGCCGTTTTCCAGTACTCCGAAAAATTCGCCCGTTCGATAATAAAATCGCTCATAGCGAAGGACATTGACGAACTGGACGAGATAGCTTATTCCGCTATGGCCGAGACTTCCAATATCATAGGCGGCAAAGCCGCCGTGCTGATGTCAGGTGACGGCAAGCTCTGCGACATCACCACCCCGTCGCTGATCAGCGACTCGCAGGGCCAGGTGCCGGCAACCGAGGGTTTCAACATCAGGACCGGCAAGGGAGACATGCAGGTCTTGCTCATGGTCAACTGACGGGACTGCTCTGCTCCGGCTGCGTCCGGAGTTTAGGCAGGCCTAGTTTTTGAATCAGGCTTGCGCTGTCGCCGCTCACGGCGTCAAAAGGTTCTTGAATACGCCCGACGACGGGTTCGCTATCACGCTGGTCCCGGGCTTGACGCTTGATCGGTACAGTTCAAGCCGTTTCATGTACTTGTAGAGCTCTACGTTGTTCTGCGTGGCTGCGTTTATGATATCCGCAGCTTCCTTGTCCCCCTCCGACTTTATCTTAGCCGCCCTTACGTTGGCGTCGGCCACGATCTTCGCGGCCTCCCAGTCGGCCTTCGAGCGGATCTGGTTGCTCTGGGCCTCGCCCTCCGCGCGGGTTTGGATGGAGATGCGCTCGCGCTCGGTTATCATGGACTTGTAGACCTGCTCCTCGTTCGCCGCCAAGAGCAGCACTTTCTTGAACTGGACAGTCTTCACGTCGAGGCCGTAGTCGGCGGTCTGGTCGCGGGTCGATTTCAGGATGTCCCGCAGGATCGGCTCGCGGTTGTTGCTAATTATGTCCTCGAACGTGTTCTTGCCGGCGACCTGCAGCATGACGGAGTACGTCACGTCGTCCAGGCGGCGCAGGGCGCGGTCTATCGTGCGGCTCGTCTGGTAGAATTTCTTGGGGTCGGTTATGACGAACGTGGCGAGTATGTCCACCTCTATCGTCTGCTTGTTGGACGTGATGACGCTCGCCGTGTCGCTGTAGTACTCGTACAGCCTGGAGGAGTATTTGGTCACCTTGTCAATCCAGGGTACTCTCGCGTGAAGCCCTGGATTGCGCTGGACGTCCTTCGCCTCCCCGAACCGAGTGACCAGGGCGATTTCATAGGGATAGAGCATATAAAGCGACGATATGAGCGTGATGGCCAGTATAATGAAAGCCGGTATCAGAAGCGTCCTCTTCATCGTCAACGCCCCCTCACTTCTGCCCTACGACGACAGGGACGTCGCCCAGGAAGATGTTGTTGTTGTTTGAGCCGTCGACGAAAACGATATTGAGCCTGCCCAGGACGTCCTGGATGTTTTCGTGCCAGAGGTTCGTTCGGACCAGTTCAGGGTTGCTGACGTACATCTCGTTGAGGGAACCAAGGCGCGTCGAGACGGCCGTCGCGTCCGCTATCTTGTTCACCTTGTAGGCCTCCGCGTTGTTCATGGCCACCTGCGCCTTGCCCTTCGCGTCCTCTATCGTCTTGTTGGCGTAGGCCTCTGCCTCGTTTATCGCGGAAGTCTTGGCCTGCTTCGCCGTCTCCACGTCGTTGTACGACGCCTGGACCGAGGGCGGCACCTTCACCTCGCTTATCAGCACGTCCACTATCGCGATGCCGACGCCGAGCTGCTTGAACGTGTTCGTTATGCGCGCCTTCGCGTTCGCCGAAAGGGCCACCTTCCCTGTGGTCAGAATGTCCTCGTACTTCATGCTAGCGACCTCCTTGCGGAAATCGGCTTCCGCGAGGCCGGCGATCAGCCTGAAATCGCCCTCGTTGTTGATGTTGTTCGTTATGAAATACTGGTACGGATCCTGGATGCGCCACTGAGCGACCCAGCTTATCAGCAGGATCTTGCTGTCCGAGGTCACCATCTTCTGCTCCGCCGCGTTCTGGGAGTATCGCGCGCCGGCCGTCTCGGTTTTCTCCCCGAACTCGAAGCGCCTTATCTCCTGCACGTCGAACTTCACGACCTCCGTCCAGGGCGCTTTGAAGTGCAGCCCCTGATCCGTGCTGCCGAGGTAATGCCCGAAACGGAAGAGGAGCGCCTGCGAGCCGAGCGGGACGGTGTAGAACGAGTGAAGCGCGCACAGCGCGAGAACTGCGGCACCCAAAATCGTCGCGATGGTCTTGACGTTGAAAGTGCCAAAGCGTATATTTCGCGGCTCCCATTCGTCATCCAGCCGCCTGACCTTATTGAAGCCGAAGAATTTCCAGATGTCCACGCGCAACCCTCCCGTATCGTAAAAAATGCTGTAAGCTCATTATACAGTATCGAGCCGGTTTGGATTGCTGGCAAGCGAAAAATCCCAGACAAGGGCAAGCGGGGGCGGGCGATTCATGTTAAAATGCAACAGACATGTATGCGAAGGGGGGTGCGGCTGTGATTAGCTCAATCGAGCTGTTCAGCGGGGCTGGAGGGTTGGCGCTTGGGTTGCATCAAGCGGGATTCAGCCATAAAGCTTTATTGGAAGTGGACGAAGATTCTTGCGAAACCATCAGGGCAAACGTATTGCTGGGTTTCCCAGGCATTGAAAACTGGAAGATATCGCAAACCGACGTTCGGGCGGTAAATTATGCTGATTTTGGCCCTGACGTCCAGGCCGTTTCCGGCGGCCCGCCCTGCCAGCCATTCTCTCTGGGCGGGAAGCACAAGGCAAACGCAGATTCTCGCGACATGTTTCCTGAAGCGGTTCGCGCGATCCGCGAGCTTTGCCCCCAAGCGTTCATTTTCGAAAATGTGAAGGGACTGATGCGAAAATCATTCAGCCCGTATTTTAATTATATCCTCCTTCAACTGTCTTACCCTGAAATCACGGCAGGGGAGAATGACGGGTGGATTGAACATTTGGGCCGCCTTGAAAGGCACCACACGTCAAACTCACATGCCGGGCTTGGATACAACGTGACATTCAGGCTGCTCAACGCGGCCGATTACGGTGTCCCGCAAAATCGGTACCGAGTGGTGATCGTAGGGTTTCGAGACGACCTTGACGTGAGATGGTCTTTTCCGGAACCGACACATTCCAAAGAATCCTTGATGTACTCGAAATTCGCTGACGGCTCATACTGGGAAGAGCATCAAATAGCCAGTAAGAACCGCTCTCAGGTCTCAACGAAGGAGAGGGGGGAAATTATACGGCTTTTTGAGGAAAAAGAGCATGGCGAAAGGTGGCAAACCGTCCGTGACGCGATTAAAGGTTTGCCCGATCCGCAAAACAGCGCCGTTCCCGAATACGCCAACCATGAGTTCAGGGCTGGCGCCCGCCCGTATGCCGGACATTCCGGCAGCTCTATGGACGAGCCGTCAAAAACGATAAAAGCCGGCGTGCACGGCGTGCCGGGCGGAGAGAACATGCTTGCGCTGGATAATGGCTCCTTGCGCTATTACACTGTACGGGAAAGCGCGAGGATACAGACTTTCCCCGATAAGTACATATTCTTGGGCTCATGGTCTGAAAGCATGCGTCAAATTGGGAACGCGGTGCCTGTCAGATTAGCGGCGATTATTGGAAAGTCTGTCGCGGATAAGGTTGAAAGGCTGAAAGAATTTGAGTCCCAAAGAGAACTTTCCAATTATAAGACCGTTTAATCCGTTAGATAAACAAAATCTCGGCGAAAGCATCGCGGAGGCCCTGTTGGCCTCAAGCGTTCAGTCGTTGCCCCCCGCCCCCTTTATTGGGGCCGGCGTCTACGCTTTATATTATACGGGCGGTTTTGGGGCTTATAAGGCGTTATCTGAAATGAACCAAAATAGCCGGTTCCGCTGCCCAATTTATGTGGGCAAAGCCGTTCCGGCAGGCACAAGAAAAGGCGGCGTTAGTTTGGAAGTGGAACACGGGCAAGCCCTGTATAAGCGTCTTGCCGAACACGCTGAATCCCTGAAAGCCGCTTTGAATCTTGAGTTAAGCGATTTTTCCTGTAGGTTTTTAGTCGTAGACGACATTTGGATCCCGCTCGCAGAATCAATGTTAATTGAAAGATTTAAGCCGGTATGGAACCGCGTCTTAGATGGATTTGGCAACCATGACCCAGGCAGCGGACGGCATAGCGGGAAAATGCCTCCGTGGGACTGCTTGCACCCTGGCAGGGAATGGGCTGTTAAGCTACGGCCATGCGCGTTCACAAAAGAACAATTGGAGGAACGCGTGACGAGCTACCTTGTCCAGATTCTGAATCAATTGCGATCCATTTGATTTTGATCCGTAAATAACGGGGCTGACCCAGGCCAGGTTCGCGCTGTTTGCTTGTCAGTCCACGTCGTTCGCCGGGTCATACGTGTCCATGATGATCGAGTTCACGGCGTCGGAGGCCGGGCCCCACTCGCCGTACTCGCCTTGGTCGAGGTTTTCGTGGCTGCCGGCATAGGGCGTGACCGTTTTTGGAATCATCTCGGCACCCTTCGGCATCATCAGGAGCGCGTAAGGGAGCGGGCGCTGTTTGCCGTCAGAGGGCCAGTTCATCATAATGCCGCGCCAGAGGAGCTGTGACGAACCGCCGCCGTCCATGTTGATGGCGTTGACCAGCCCGAGGGACCTGGCGACCCAGCGCGTCTCCTCTATCGTGGTACCCCTGCTGTGTATGGAGTTGCGGCCGTCTATCACCGCCCAGAACGTCCTGCTGCCGTCACTGCCCATTATCGTCCTAGGATGCCGCTTGTCTGTGATGTCGGGCTTGAACGTCTCGGGGCTGCTGATGAACTGGCCGTTCCGCACGAGCAGCGGGCCAGCCTGTATCAGGTTCGTGCAGGCGGAAAACGCCGGCGTCTCCCAGTCCGTCACGATATTGAGAGGCGCGCCTGGCTCCAGGTAGTCCAGCAAATCGCGTGACCGCCCCCGCGCCAGGACGAGGAAGCCGTCCTTCGGGATCATGTGGTTGCTGACCCGCGCTTCACTGCGGAACGTGACGATGCCGCCCTGCACTGCTATCTCGATGGCGTCGAGCGGCGCGCCCGCGGCGGACAGCATGACGCCCGGCGTGTAGAGCGCCGCTTCGTCTGGCGGCGGCGTCACGTTGAACTTCGAGAACTCGACGAAGCCGCGCGGCGTCTGGATGCCGATGCTGGCGCTGCCCCCGCCGAAGACGAGCAGGTTTTCCTCGTTGTCCCACCCGACGGCGGAGCGCCCGGGCAAGGGCTTTCCTGCGTGGAGGCCGTCCAAGAGCATCGTGCCGAGCGGACGCCCCTCCGCGAAGAACCCGCCGTTCACCGCAGCAATGGCGTCATAGGCGTTCGATATGTCCGTGATCGGCGCTCTCCCCGCTCCGATCCCCAGAGGGCCGGCGAACGCAATCCTCGCGTCGACGACGTTCGGGTTCGTCGCGACAGCCGCGACAAAAAGCGGCTCGCAGAGCGGCGAGGCGATGGGGTTTCCCCCCTTTGGTCGGTCGTTGGGAACGCCCGGCATGGCTACTCCCTGCTTATAGAGGACCAGATCCACCCCGCCATAGCTCAGCACCCTGTTCCACCGCACTCCCTTCGCGCAGTTGCGGATCCAGGACAGGAGGGAGTCCCTGCCGGAATCGGAAAGCGGCGTCGTTCCGTCCACCAAAAGGGCGGCCGGGGCCGCAGGCTTCATTTCCGAAGCCAGGAAAAACACGGGATCGCCAGAGCCGCCGAGGTCGGGCAGGCTTTCGAACGACTCGTAAAGCGATGCCTCGAACCCCCATCCCATCATCATGAGCGCCATCCTCACCGCGCCGTGCCTGTCGATCCGGGCGTCAGGTGAAAAGGGCGCTTTGGGGATCAGGCCGTACTTGACGGAGGAACCGATAACCCGCGCGAACTTGTGGGCAGACGGCACATCCGACGGGAGCGCCCCACCGTCTGCCGTTGCGTATTTGAGCTCCGAAAAGAGAGCGCCCAGGAATTCAGCCCTGCTTACGGCACAAGACGCGTTTTGAGCGAGAAGCGAGAGGAACAGCGCGATGACGAGCCTGACTGAAAAAACGAAGAGTGCTTTATGCTTTTTACCCGTTTCCATGACAACCCCTTTATACTCCCGGGGGCGTAAACGTTATGACAGACCGCGCCCCGGATTTTTATAACGGCAATATCATAGCACAAAGCACGTGGTAGAATGTTATACGTGTTTTTACAGCGGCAGGCGTGTTTTTTACGGGGCGCGCCGGGACAGGGAGAGGAACGTCAGATGGAAAGTTTACTGGTCTTGGCAGTTGTCATTTTCGCGATACTCCCCATCGTCAGCGTCATCGTGCTGTTCAGCATCAGATCCAGGATCGAGGACATCGAGCTCTCGCTGAGGGAGATGAGGAGGCTGGTTTCCGAGCGCCTCGTCCCGGCAGCGCAGCAAACCGAGGATATCGCCCCGCAGCAAAGTCCCGAGGGCGAAACAGAGATCCCTGCGGAGAGTGTTTTCCCCACGCCCCAGGCACAGCCCTTGGCACCGCCGGCCGCCGAAACGGCCTACCAGGCGGAGAGCGTCTCATTTGCTCCAGAGGGGATAGTTTTGCCGCAGGCAGAATTGACCGAGCCAGCTCTCACTGCAGCGGACGATGACACGCAGGAGGCGCAGGAAAAAACAGTGTCGGCGGACGAACCCTCCCGAATCGCCCAAATCGTGGAAGCCAGGCGGGAGACGGCCGCCTCGTGGGTCACGTCGCGGTTAAAGCGTCTCTCGACGTGGCTCATCGCCGAGGGCAACATATGGGTGACTGTCGGCGTCATGCTGTTCTTGGCGGGCTTCGGGCTGCTGTTCAACTACGTCGTCCGCAGACATCGGATACCGCTGGAGCTGCGCCTCGTGGCTGGGGCGGCGGTGAGCATCGCCATGACGTGGTTCGGCTGGAAAATGCGCAACCGCCGCCGGACATACGCGCTCATACTCCAGGGCGGCGGGATCGCCCTGCTCTACGTCGTCCTGCTGGCGGGCGTCCGCATGGGGCCGGTCATCCCTGCGGCAGTTGCCATAGCGGGCATGATAATGCTGTCGACGTTCTCCGTCGCGCTGGCGCTGCTCCAAGATTTCGAACTCTTGGCGATCTTCGCGCTCTTGGGCGGCTATATGGCGCCGATACTGCTCAGTACGGGCAGCTCAAACTTCGTGGCGCTCTTCTCCATCTATTCCCTGCTGAACGCCGAGATACTGCTCATATCGCTGTGGCGCGACTGGAGAAAGACGCGCTGGGGAGGGCTGCTGGCCTCTGCGGCGGTCGGCGCGATATGGGGTGCGTTGCGCTGGCGGGACGAGTATTTCTCGTCGGCAGAGCCGTTTTTGATCCTGTTTTTCGTCAACTACAGCGCGATAGCGCTCATCCCGTTGTTCCGGGATCGCCTGGCCGCGTTCGTCAAATCCCTCGGTTCCCGGCCAGGGGAGTTCACACACCTCGACATGCCGATGATCGCGGCACTGCCGTTCGTCATGCTGTCACTTCAGATGGCGGCGGCGAGCCACACGCGGTACGGGGTGGCCCTAACGTGCCTCGCGCTCGGCGCGTGGCATCTGGCGCTGGGGCGTCATGCTGTTAAGCGCGACGGGGCCGGGGCAATCGGCATCGAACCGAGGCTGTTCTTGGTTTACTGCCTGATATTCTCCAACCTGGCCGTCCCCTTTATATTCAGGCAAGCCCTGTCGAGCTGCGTGTGGGCCATCGAGGGGACGCTCCTGGCCGCATACGCCGCCAGGCACAGGCACAGGGACAGGGGCGTTATGATATGCGGCATCCTGCTCCACGCGTTCGCGTTCCTGCTCTATAACTTCGCCCCGTTCCTTCATCTGCCTGGTCACCTGTACGCGGGCATACGCCCGGCGGTCGCGCTGCTCCGCTGGAGGGATCTTGGCCCTGACTTCTTGCTGACGGCCCTCGTCTTCGCGGCGAGCGCGCTTGCCGCCGGCTATTTCGCGCACACCATGAGCGGGCGCGGACGAGAAAAAAACGGTTTCCTGCCCAAGCCCGCCGGCTTCCGGGACGCCCTGCCGTGGGCGTTCGCGGCGTATGGAACGGCATGGTGGACGATGGCGGCCATTCACGCAGCGGACTTCTATCTCGGCGGGACGCCCGTAGGGACGCTTATGATGCTGTGCCTCGGAGCGCTTGCGGCTTACGAGGTCTCGGAGCGCGCGCAGTGGCCTCAAATCCGCGTGATGGCGATCCCTGCCTTCGGGGCCATGCTGCGCGACGTCATGCGGGCCGGCCTGTCGCGGGCCTCCGCGCTAGACTGGCTCACGACAGCCCTCATGAGTTTCCGCGCGTATCTCTCGTACCGTGACGGCGGGGAGGCGGGCCGCGCCCGTAAAATCACCTGGGGTGTCACGCTGTTCATAACAGTGCTCTACTCGTCGTGGTCGTGGACGGGGCTTGCGCTCAGGGTGTTTGGCCGGGATGCCGCGTTCGGCTCCGGCGGCATGTTGTTTCTCGCCAGTTTTTTGCCTGTAGTACTCGCCGCGCTGCTGTTCGTGAATCGCCGTTTCGGAGCGCTCGCAAAGGTTAAGATGGAAGATTACGCTTTTTCCAGCGCTGTTGCCGTCACGGCCCTCATGGCGCTGAGGCTCTGGTACTTTTGCGGAACAGTGTTCGATGTCGACGTCAGCGAGCAGTTTTTCCCCTACATACCGCTCCTGAACCCGATGGAGCTGTGGCAGGCGCTCTACATCGCGACGGCCGGCATCGTCCTCTATGAGCTGGAACACGAGCGCGTCCGGACGACGGGGCTGTACGTCGTCCTGCCCGTCGTGGTATTTTTGTGGCTGAACAGCGTGGCAGCGAGGACGGCATGGGAGTGGTTCGGCGAAACGGTGAGGCTGGGGAGGATGGCGAGGGCGCCGTACTTCCAGGGCATAATAGCGATACTCTGGGGCTTCACTGCGCTCGCGCTGATAGGCTTCGGCAAAAAATACGCAAACCGGCGTCTCTGGTTCATCGGCGCGGGGCTCTTGGCGGCAGACATAGCCAAGCTGCTCCTCGTGGACTTGAGGAACAGCGCGACGGCGATACGGATACTCGCGTTCCTCCTCCTGGGCGGGCTGTTCCTGCTCATCGGCTGGACGTCGCCGCTGCCGCCGAGAAAAAAGAGCGACATGGAAACAGAGAGCGGAGAGGGGGCTGGGGATCCTTGACGAACCGACGCCTGGCGGAGCTGTCCGTCCTGTGCGCGATCACGATCCTCGCGAGCTGCGCCCTGGCGGAGGCGGCCCGCGCCCTGCGGGACGAAAACGCGCCAGAGGCGTTCGGGACGGCGGATTTCAGCGCCAGGTACAGTCTCGACGCGGATCTTGAGGGACGGGTATACAGGCTCCGGATCGGCAGGGAGATATTCGTCGATCTGCGCCAGTCATATGATCGAGATCTCGCCATATTCAACGCATCTGGCGACGTGATACCGTTTGCCTTCTTGAGCGGCGCGTCCTGGGAGAAAGCCGACGGCGGCGGAGAGGCGGCCGGCATGAATATACCCGTCCCCCTCTTTTTATTGCCGGGCCGCTCGCCCGGGACAGCGCCGGTGAGTGACATCACGATACGCACGGGTCCTGATGGCAGCGTAGTGGAGGTCAGAGGCATGGACAATTTCACCCCTGGAAGGGCGGCCGGGGCATATCTCCTCGACCTGACGCGGATTCCCAGGGGTGCAGCCGATTACAGGATAGAACTCCCCCTGGACGGGGAGTCGGAGACCGTAGCGAGCGTAAACGTCTACGGATCCGACAGCCTCCGGAATTGGGAGAGCCGCTCCTCGTGGGTAAGGCTGGCCGCGAACGAGCCGCTGGTATCCCTGAAACAAGGGGAAGCGAGCGTGAGCCTGGGCGTCATAGGCATAGGCGGGGATCTCGG
>JAISFV010000095.1 GCA_031263445.1 Synergistaceae bacterium
GGCTTGACGAACATTTTGAAGAAGCGATGATGAGCGCTTTTTTACTCATAATAGCAGTGTCCATTATGGCCCAGGTGATCATGCGGTATATATTCAATTCAGCCTTGTCGTGGCCCGAAGAAATTTCGAGGTATTCCCTCGTAATATTCTGCTTTATGACGATAGGATACTGCGTCAGGAAACGCTCTTCTTTAAGGATAGATACATTCGTAGTTTTGCTTCCACTGAAACTGCAAGTAATTTTAAATATTGTATTCAATATTGTACTCGTTCTATTGTACGGTTATCTGTGCTGTGCTGGTTTTCTCATAACGAAAGACGCTTTCGTAAATGGCAATGTCACTTCCGCGCTAGGCATTCCGCTTGGGGCTATATATTCGATAACGCTTTTTGGTCTTGTAATTGCTATTTTAAGGTTATTTCAAATGATAGTGTTGGATGTATACGCTCTATCGACTGGTCAAATTTTCAAGGATGAGAAGGAACTCACGGATGTTCTATAGGTAGAGCAGCAGGCTTTTTCCTAATATTCATAGGGGGGATAATGTAATGAGCGTGGGCATTTTTATAATTATTTTTTTGTGTATAGTTTTGGCGTCTTTCCCGATTGCCTCGGCTTTCCTCTTGTCTTCAATTGTGCCAAACCTTGTGACCCCCACGTTTCCGTTCAATATACAATTGGCGTTCAGGGCAATAGTTTCTGGAATGAACAGTTTCCCCATACTTGCGATACCTCTTTTTATTCTTGGGGGCGCCATTATGGCAAGAGGCGGGGTATCAGAAGCATTATTCCGCTTTTTTGCTTATTTTATGGGAGACAAGAGGGCTGGTTACCCTTGCGCCGTGATAGCCACCTGTCTATTTTATGGAGCTATTTCTGGGTCAGGACCGGCAACTACGGCGGCTGTCGGTTCTATGACCCTGCCGATTTTGCTTTCCTTAAACTATGACAAGAAATTTAGCGCTGCGGTGGTCGGGGTTTCTGGTGCCCTAGGAATCATAATACCACCGAGTATCCCGTTTATAATTTATTCTACGGTTACTAATGTTTCGACTGGAGATCTTTTCATAGCTGGCATTTTGCCAGGGATTTTAATAGGAATTTGCCTAATGGCGTACGCTTATTATTATTGCATCAAAAACGGCGAAGATCGGGATAAGCTTATTGATAACTACAACATGATAAGAAAGCAGGGATTTCTGAAAGTTTTTATTCATAGCCTTCCGGCTCTTTTATGTCCCGTGGTCGTCCTAGGAAGCATATACGGAGGAATTGCGTCTCCAACAGAGGCTGCAGCTGTTTCTGTCTTTTATTCACTGATAGTGTCGTTATTCATATATAAAAACGTCACAATTAAAGATTTGCCGATGTTAATAGTGGAGGGGATACGCAACACAGCCCCTATCCTTTTTATAATAGCTTGTGCTGTGACTTTTTCAAGAGTCATAACAATTATGAATGTGCCTTCTCTAGTTCAGAAAACTGTTATGGCGTCCTTAACGTCAAAAGCAGAAATATTAGTGATGATAAATGTTGTTTTGCTGTTTGTCGGAATGTTGATGGACACTCTTCCCGCAATTATGATTTTTGGCCCGATCTTCTACCCTCTAGCATCTGCGGTAGGAGTTGACCTGCTCCATTTTGGAATAATCATGGTAGTAAATCTCGCAATCGGTCAGGCCACGCCACCGATGGGGATCAATCTTTTTGTGACAAGCTCTCTTACAGGTATTCCTGTCATTGTTATTGCAAAGAAAGCGGTACCATTTTTATGCTGGTTTCTTATAGCACTTATTTTAATAACGTTAATACCGCAAATTTCTTTGATACTGCTTAAATAACGCCAATAAACGAAAGGAGGAGCGTGGCAATCTCATTAAACGCTATGCCATCTTATCAATTAAAATAGGGGGGAAGAAATATGAATATTACAATTAAAAAAACGTTTATGTTGGTATTTTGTTGTTTTTTGACTTTAGTGTTCTGTGCTAATTTTAGTGAAAAAAAACAGGCATGGGCAGCAGAAGAGAAAACATATAACTGGATAGTAGGGTTGAGTGTAGCGGATAATACGGTTCCTGTGCTCGTATGCCGCAGATTTGGAGAATTATTGAGTGAAAAAAGTGGGGGCAGGATAAAACTGAACGTATATCCTAACGGCGAAATGGGAGGCGACATAGAGATCGGAGAAAATGTTCAGAGCGGTACTTATAATTTTCTCTGTAATATGCCATCTAATACTACAATATTTGTCCCCAAAGGAGCCATTTTTGACCTATGCGGAGTATTTTCAACACGTGAACAGGCACGCACTGCAGTCGATGGAGAATTTGGCAAATTGATCGACAAGGCGTATCAAGAAGTTGGATTTAAAATTTTAGGATGGGCAGATATGGGATTCAGGATGCTTACGTCTAATAAAGAGGTCAAACAACTTTCAGATGTTGCTGGATTGAAAGTCAGAGTGATAGAAAACCCACATCACGTAGCGTTTTGGAAGGCAATCGGAACAAACCCGACCCCGGTCGATTGGGCGGAGACATATTTAGCGTTACAACAAGGCACAGTGAATGGGTGTGAACAGCCATACGCTTTTATTGTGAGCAATAAGCTGTATGAGGTTCAAAAATACATATATAAGACAAATCACCTTTTCCAGTTCGTTCAACTAATTATGAACAAAAAGCTTTACGACTCGCTTTCTGATAAAGATCGCGATATTGTGAACCAGTCTGCCGCTGAAGCTAGCGCCTATGGACGGGAAGTCATAGCTCAGCAGGAGATAGACGCTGAAAAATTTTTAATCGACTATGGAACAAAGATCGTCGATGCTCCGAAAGATTTGAAGGATAAAATTTCCGAAGTGGCAGACGACTATGCCCCTACGATAATTGGCATAACAGGCGAAGAACTTTTTAAAGCGTACATAGCTCCCACGAAATAAACCTGCCAGTACTTTAGCCAACTTGCATCCGGGGGATGTTAGGATGATTATTCCCCCGGGAGATATGACCTTTTTGAATGGAGACCTATATGGTGTTTTTTACGTGCAAAAAAATTTTCGAGCCTATAAAAATAGGCGCTATAGAACTCAAGAATAAAATTGTCATGGGGCCAATGGGCACAAGTCTCGCTAATAACGACAACAGCCTCTCTGACAGACAAATTGCGTACTATGAAAGGCGCGCAAAGGGTGGCGTTGGCATGATAATTATAGAGCATGCTTATCCACAGAAAAACGGCTGTAAATCAGAAAAATCTCTGGGTATTTGGGATAAAAATCTTTTATATCAATGGGAAAAACTCACTTCAGCAATACATGGCTACGGTTGTAAAGTTGCTATTGAAATAGGACATTTGGGTAGGTGTACAGATTTCAGCCGTTTACAAGGAGATATGGCAATAGCGCCAAGTCCGATACGTTGCAGAGTGATGAAGGAACCCGTCAGGGAAACGACTATTGAAGACATTAATCGGTATCAGCAAGATTATCTTCGGGCTGTAAGGATAGCGATCAAAGCTGGATTTGACGCGATTGAGCTACATTTTGCCAATGGTTATTTCCTTGCAGAATGGATCTCAGGCCGTACAAATCGACGTACTGATATTTATGGAGGCAATCTTGAAAATCGACTTCGTATGGCTCTTGAAATCACTGAACTAGTTCGCGCTGAAATAGGTGCCAATGTTGCATTGCTAGCCCGTATGGCGTCACGTGAGATCAATGGCGGCCGTTTCATAGAAGAATCTCGTTTGATTGCAAAAGCTTTAGAGGACGCAGGTGTTGACGCGATAGATGTCAATGCAGGTTCTCTCGAAGAATACGATTGGGAGTTCCCGTCATATTACATGCCGCAGGGTTACCTTATTGAAGATGCCGAAAAAATCAAGCGATCGGTGAATATACTGGTAATCGGAAGCGGGCGGATTGTCGAACCCCGAATGGCGGAACAGGCTATAAGTGACGGACGAATTGACATGGTAGGCATTAACCGGGCTCTTATAGCCGAACCCGATTGGCCAAACAAGACCATGGAAGGCAAATTTGGGCAAATTCGGCGTTGTATAGCCTGCACGAGATGCATTCACGAAAAAGAATCAGACGGCATCATTTGCTCGGTCAATCCTTTTGTGGGACACGAAGGGGATTGGGTTTTGAAAAAAACAGACCAGTTGAAAAATATTCTAATTGTGGGGGGCGGTCCCGCAGGTTTACAAGCTTCCTTAATAGCAGCTCTTCAAGGACATAAGGTAACTCTTACGGAAAAAAGCGAGTATCTTGGAGGAATGATTCGTGTAGCCGCTATGGCCCCACTAAAGTGGGAAATAGGGGGTATTGTCACAACCCTCGCAGAATTGGCTTTCGAAGCTGGGGTAGACATACGAACAAATCACGAAGCCACTCCTGAATGGATAAAAAACGGAGGATATGATGAAGTGATATTGGCATGTGGTTCGTCACCCATAAGGCCAAATATAGAAGTTGCTGACGGGGTTAGTGAATCGAACGCGATCGATGTGATGATGGGCTTACGATGGCCAGGCCAAAGAGTGGCAATAATTGGCGGTGGAATGATAGGTTGTGAGTGCGCCGAATATCTCGTCCCGTTTGGTAAAAACGTTATAATTTTTGAAAAATTCGATGAAGTTGCAAGAGACATGTCATGGAATCTTCGCCAAAATTTGTTTTCTCGACTTAAATCTGGACACGTGAAAATAAAAACTGGCGCTGAGGTTTCATATATAAGCAGTGGGAAAATAGTATACAAAAAATCAAATTACGAGCGGTTGGCAGAAGGTGTCGACAGCGTCATATTTGCAGTGGGGTTAATGGCTAATAAACAATTAAAAAAATCCTTGGACGAAATCGGTATTGCGTCCATTGAAATTGGCGATTCAAACGAAGTCGGGCGTCTTAGAGAGGCTATGATTGATGCCGTTAAGGCGGCAATCGATTTGTAGCCTTTAAACTTAAAGGGGGGTTATTATGAACTGCGACAAGATGTATATCAACGGGAAACTGACTGAAGGACGCGGAAAACCTTTTGATGTTGTTAACCCTGCCACTGGCGAAGTGATCAAAACATTGCGGGCAGCGGATGAATCGCAGGCTGAGGAAGCTTTGCAAGCTGCCAAAGCAGCGGAAAAGACTTGGGGCTATACCAGCATAAACGAGAGAATAGGCTGGATGAATAAGCTCCGTGACTCCATTTTGGCGGAGAAAGGCGAATTGCTTGAAATAGTGGCAGCGGAAGGCAAAAGCTACTCCGAAGCGCTGGGGCAGATTACCACTTTCGTTGGATATATGAATTTCTACGCTGAAGAAGTCAAAAGAGTCTATGGGACAGGAGTCCCAGAATACGCGGCCCGCCGAGGCCAGAGTTATCATACAGTGATACGACGCCCGTTGGGTGTGGTCGTTGGGCATCTCCCATGGAATAGCCCCTTGAATCTGCTAGGCGTAAAACTTGCTCCTTCTATGGCTTCGGGCTGTCCTTGTGTTTTAAAACCCAGCACGAGCACTCCTCTAGCTTCGATATGGGTTGCCGAGATGGCTGAGCACATAGGGCTTCCTGCTGGAGCATTCAATCTCGTTTGCGGTCCGGCATCCGTTGTTGGGAAATATTTGAACGAGAGCAAAATACCAAAGATGGTAACTATCGTTGGATCGTCTGAAGCTGGGTTGGAAGTGATGCAACAAGCCGCAACTTCCATCAAACGTTTCTCGTTTGAACTGGGCGGAAACGCGCCTTGTATTATAATGCCCGATGTTGATATGGACGTGGTTATCCCGTGGCTGGCTTCGCGAAAGGTCGCTTTCTGCGGGCAAGGATGCGCCAATGTGAACCGCATTTTCGTCCACGAGAGCCTCCACGACATTCTTGTCCCTAAACTGACTGAATTGGTGAAGAAGATAAAAGTAGGGTGGGGCGCTGATTGCCCTGACTCGATGGGGCCATTGATCAACGTCAGGAACAGGGACAATATGCTCGCTTTGGTTGAACGAACAGTGGCACAGGGGGCGAAAATGACCTACGGAGGGAAACCGGACAACCTGCCGGCTCACCTCGAAAAAGGTGCTTTCATATTGCCGACAATCCTTGACAATTGCACAGATGACATGGAAATAGCAGATACAGAAATATTTGGCCCAGTCTACACGATTTTTACATTTAATGATCTAGATGAGGCTATAAAGAGGGCGAATAACACAAAATACGGTCTTTCGTCATATTTGATGACCCATGATTCGAGGGTTATAGCAAAATGCGTGGAAGATCTCGAATTCGGTGAGGTCGACGTCAACATGCCAGGATTGGGCCCCAATCTTCCACATGTCGGAATTAAAGAAAGCGGAGTGGGCTGCGACAGATCTCTTTGGTCGCTGGACGAATTTTTCAGTATCAGGCGTATTTCCATCTGTCCATAAAAATTAAGGATAGAAATATATCGGCGATAGAGCGTGGCTGGTGGCAAAACGGCCACGCCTGTTTATTTTTTTCCTGTGTCAGCCTGGCTCAAATACCTGCGTGTCGACAGAAACTTGCTGCCGGCGATTACGAACCTGTAGGGGTAGAGCGCGGCCTCTTTCGAGTAGTCTACGTTTATTCGCGGCGTTGCCAGGATGTCATGATCCGGCGGGCAGTCGCCCTTGGCGATGAAGAGGCCCTGGCCGAGCGTCAGGTCTGTGCCGTTGTTGTCGCGTGTGATGCCAAGCGCCATAGAGAGCTTCCCGGGGCCGGCGCATAATTTTTTGAGGCCGCCCGCGCTTTCGAGTTCGTCCCTTGCCACGCCTCTCCGGCGTGCCATCAGCTCTAAGCCCTCTATTGGTTCCAGCGCGCGGATCAGGACGGCCTCAGGCTCGCCGGGGGCGTTCGCGGACACGTTGAAGCAGCAGTACATGCCGTAGATCAGGTACACGTAGGCGTGGCCGCCGGCCTCGAACATGGCGCTAGTCCTGTGTCTCGGATCCTGAGTGGTTCTGCCGTAAGCATGACAGGCCGCGTCAGAGGCGCCGGCATAGGCTTCCGTCTCGGTGATGCGCCCCGCTGTCACGCCCTCAGGCTGGTCGCTGACCAAAATCATGCCGAGGAGTTCCCTGGCCAGGGATACTGCGCCCGGGAGGTAAAATTTGCTCTCCAAAACCTGATAACCCGTATCGCCGGTTCGCGTCACGTAAGCAACAACTCCCTTGACTTTGCGTATATACTCTTAATACGATACAACAAGATAGCCTGGATGATAAGGAGTGGGCCGAGGACAGACTTGCGATTCTTTTTGGGGCTGTCCGGCGGCGCGGGATCAGCAGATGCGCATACAAATGATGGATAATCCATTTTCCCTGCTCTGGAGGATCTCCAGAGGAGGCAGGGCGCTTTACCTTATGGGGTTTGTCTTCATGCTTCTGTCCGTCTGCTGCGGCTTTTTGCTGCCGCAGGCGATACGGTTCGTCGTGGACAGCGTCGTCGGAGGGCTGCCGTCGTCCGGCGTGCCGCTGATACCTCGCCTGCTCGGCCTTTTCGGGCCGCGTGCCGGGTCAGGCGCACTCAAGGAGAACCTCTTCCTAGCCGGGGTGCTGGTGGTTGTGCTCTCGGCAGTCGGAGGATTATTCAACTTCGGGCATCACATCTGTCTGGCGAAAAGCTCCGAGGGCATGATAAAGCGGCTGCGCGACGCGCTTTACTCGCATATACAGCGCCTCCCCTACCGCTGGCACATTGAAATACAGACCGGGGACATAATACAGAGATGCACGTCCGACGTGGAGGTCGTCCGCGGCTTCGTGTCCACGCAGCTCACTGAGATAGTGCGCGCCGTAGGGCTCATCGTCTTCGCGTACAGCTTCCTGTTCCCTATAAACAGGCCGATGGCGGCGGCCTCCCTTGCGTTCCTGCCGGTGATATTCATCTACTCCTTCGCCTTCCTGCGGAGCGCCGCCGAACGCTTTCTGGCTGCGGACGAGGCGGAGGGGCGGCTCCTGACGATAGCGCAGGAGAACTTCACAGGGGTGCGCGTCGTCCGGGCCTTTGGGCGCGAGCGATACGAGGTTGACAAGTTCGACAGCCAGAACAGGCACTTTGCCACGCTCTGGATGCGGCTGGGCGAGATCCTGAGCACGTACTGGGGGGTCGGGGATCTCCTGACCGGCCTCCAGATGGTCGCCCTCTGCGCCGTGGGGGCGTGGCAGGCTTCCGCAGGCGGCGTCACTGTGGGAGAGTTCATGGTATTCATCTCGTACAACTCTATGATCATCTGGCCTGTGCGCGGGCTGGGGCGCGTCCTCTCGGAGGCGAGCAAGACAAGCGTCTCGCTTGGGCGCATCAGGGAGATCATGGACGCGCAGACGGAGACGGACACGGGCGATTCAGGCGGTGACGACGAAACGGCGTTGCCGGTGCGCGGCGATATCGCTTTCAGCCACGTCACGTTCTCATACGGCACTGCGCCGGTGCTGCGCGACATTTCGTTCGTCATCCGGGGAGGGACGACGTTTGGCATATTGGGCGCGACGGGCTCGGGCAAGACGACGCTGGCTTACCTCATATGCAGGCTGTACGACCTTGAACCGGGGAACGGGGAGATCACGATCGGCGGGGCGGACATCCGGCGGCTGGACCGCAGGCAGCTCAGGCGGCACATCGGGATAGTGCTTCAGGAACCCTTCCTCTACTCGCGGACCATAAAGGATAACATAGCGTCGCTCAGGGACGGCATCCCGCTCCACAGGGTCAGGGAAGCGGCCTCCGTTTCGCAGGTCGACGGGGCGATAAGCGCCTTCGCCTCGGGGTACGAGACGATGGTTGGCGAACGGGGGGTGACGCTCTCCGGCGGCCAGAAACAGCGCGTCGCCATAGCCCGCGCCATATTGCGCGAACCGGAGATCATGATATTCGACGACTCCCTGTCCGCCGTGGACACCGAGACGGACGCCCGCATAAGGACAGCGCTCGCGAGAAGGGTGGCGCAGACGAAAAAATCCACGACGATCATCATAGCCCACAGGATAACGTCAGTCTCCGGGGCGGATATCATAATGGTCATGGACGAGGGACGGATCGTGGAGACGGGCAGCCCGCAGGAGCTTTTGGCGCTCGGCGGCGTCTACAGGAGGATTTACGACATGCAGCAGAGCGTCGCGGCGGATACGGAGGGTGCGGGCAATGGCGGGGTTTGACGCGTGGATCGGGATGCTGCCGTTTTTCAGGCCATATCGCGGCATGGCCGCGAGGATCGCCGCGATGCTCGTCGTCGGCAGCGTCTTGGACGCGCTCATCCCGATATACCAGAAGTTCGTCATAGACTCCTTCATAGTCCCTAGGACGACGGAGGGATTAGGGCGCTCTGTCGCCATCGGGGCGGTTATGATCGTCTCCGCGATGATTGTTACGGTCATATTCGCCAGGACGGCCATAAAGCTGGAGATGGGCTTCTCACGCGACCTGAAGTACGCGTGTTTCACCCACCTCCAGACGCTTTCGCTGTCCTACTACAACACCACGCCCGTCGGGTACATGATATCGCGCGTCATGTCCGACACGGACAGGATAGGCACCATGCTGTCATGGGGCTTTGTGGACATACTCTGGGGGTCGAGCTACATATTGTTCTCCGTCGCGGCCATGCTGATGCTGGATTTCAGCCTCGGCGTCTGGCTCATCCTGATGGTTTTCCCCATGGGCCTCATAACGTCCTGGTTCCAGACGCGCATCCTCCGGCGCAACCGCGCCGTCCGGCGGCTGAACGCACGGATAACCGGCGCTTTCAACGAGGGCATACTGGGGGCGCGCACGTCGAAGACGCTCGTGATAGAGGACATAAACATCTCCGAGTTCGGCGACCTCACCGCCGAGATGTTCGGTGAGACGACTGGCGCAGCCGCGCTCGGCGCAGTCTACACGCCGCTGATGCTGCTCTTCGGGGCGCTCGCGACGGCCATAATACTCGTCCAGGGCAGCGGCAGGGTCATGGCTGGCGCGATGCAGTTCGGGACGCTCTCTGCCATGGTGACGTACGCCATAAGCATATTCGAGCCGATACAGCGGATGGCCATGATCTTCGGGGAGATAATGGCGATGCGGGCCAACATAGAGCGCGTCCTGGCCCTTTTGGCCGAGAAGCCGCAAATCGTCGACGCGCCGGAGGTCATCCGGAGATACGGCGACAGCTTCGACCCGAAGCGCGAGGAATGGGAGCCGATAAGGGGTGACATATGCTTCGACGACGTCACGTTCCGCTACCCTGACGGCGACGAGAACGTGCTGGAACACTTCAACCTCAGCGTGCCGGCGGGGTCGTGCGTGGCCATAGTCGGCGAGACCGGCGCGGGGAAGTCCACACTCGTAAACCTCGTCTGCCGCTTCTACGAGCCGACGGAGGGCAGGGTTCTGATCGACGGGAGGGACGCCCGTGAGCGCTCGCAGCTCTGGCTGCGCTCCAACATAGGGTACGTCCTCCAGAGCCCTCACCTCTTCTCAGGGAGCGTGATGGAGAACATCCGTTACGGCAGGCTCGACGCGACCGAGGGCGAGATATTGGAGGCCGCCCGCCTCGTGTCTGCCGACACTGTCATCGCGAAATTGCCGGAGGGGATCCGGAGCGACGTCGGGGAGGGCGGGGATCGTCTCTCGACCGGCGAAAAACAGCTCATATCCTTCGCCAGGGCCGTGTTGGCGGATCCTAGGATATTCGTCCTGGACGAGGCGACCTCCTCCATCGACACGGAGACGGAGCGGAAGATCCAGCACGCGATATCGAAGGTCTTGGCGGGACGGACGTCGTTTTTGATAGCCCACAGGCTCTCCACGATAAAAATGGCCGACCTGATACTGGTCGTCAAGGACGGCAAGATCATCGAGCAGGGATCTCACGCGGAGCTGCTGGGCAAGAACGGCCATTACAAGGAGCTGTACTCCATGCAGTTCGAGAGCGAGCTGATAGACAACAAGAATTGACGGAGCGCTGGTTAATTCGCCTAAACGAGCGTTTGAGAAGGATTCGCCAAGAAACTCTTTTTCGTCTTGCGCAGCAGGATTACCGTAAAGAGAGCGGAGACGACGGAGGCGCAAAACCACGAGACGGGCTGGAACAGCCATATCCCGCTGATCCCGAACAAGTGCGCCAGGATATAAGCGGACGGCACTCGGATGAATATGGAGCGCACGAGCTGTGCCATGGTGCCGTAAATCGAAAAACCCGTCGCCACGAAGAGGGCGTTCATTATGAACTGCGTTATGATGAACGGGTACGCGGAGATAGCGTAGCGGATGGACAGCACCGCCGCGTTCGCCGCTTCGGGCGTAGGGCGGAACAGGTCGATGAAGAGCCTGGGGAAGGCAAAGAGGACAGAGCCGACCACCAGTATCACGGAGCTTGTGATGATCGAAGCGGCTTTCATCCCCTCGATCATCCTGGGGAGATCCCTCCTGCCGTAGTTGAAGGCCAGAAACGGCGTGAGCGCCGCGCAGACACCAACGATGACGGTGAACGAGAAATCCTCGATGCGGAGGCTCATCATGAGGGCAACGACGGCATAATTCCCGAATTCGGCCAGTATGCTGTTGATCCAGCCAAAACCCAGCGCGACGCTGCCGGTCGAGATGGTGACGGGAAGCCCGATGTACGCTATGCTGCGCCAGTGCTTCAGAAAAGCCCTTCTCGCGTTCGGGATGACAGGGATGAAAATGCCCCCCGCGCGCCTCATCTTGAAGTACAGGTAGACGGAAGCCGCGACCCTCCCCAGGAGCGTCGCCACCGCCGCGCCCTCTATGCCCCAGCCCATCGGGAAGATGAATATCGGGTCGAGGACGATGTTGACGGCGTTCGCTATCGCCATGGAGATCAATGGCGTCACGGTGTCCCCTTGGCACCGGAACACGCTGTTCGATATGAACGTGTAGGCTATGAACGGCGCCATGACAGGCCACCAGAAGTTGTACAGGTAGGCATACTCGATGACTGACTCGCCGGAGGCCCCCAGCCGCTCAAATATGAATACGGAAGTCCCGCGCAGCAGCAAGGGCAGGGTGACACAGCAGAGCGCGTATGCTAAGGTGAGTCCTGAGACCGCTATCATGTGCGCGAGCTTCTGGTTCCCCCTGCCGAGGTTCTGCCCGACGAGCGCCGTGGTGCCGCCGACGACGCCCTCCATCAGCGCGAAATATGTTATCGCGATCGGCAGGGACAGCGACATCGAGGCGATCTGCTCCTCGCCGAGCCAGGAGACGAATATGGAGTCCACTAGGAACACGAGCGTATTCAGGAACATCATCCCCATAGACGGGAGCGACATCCGAAGGAGGAGCCGCATGACCGGGGCGCTTCCCAGTTCAGCCTGTTTTTGCGCGAGCGTCGTACTCATAATCCTGCAATCCAAACCTTTCACCGTTTAGGCACATGACAATAAATCAGCTTTTCCATCAAACCGCTCTCGGCAAATTCCGCCCTTTCGCGGCGATCTGCCTTGCGCGGAGCGCAACGTTACTATCATATCATGAAACGCCCGTTTGGCGCGATCGGCAAGCGCGCCGCAGTGCCGGCAAATCCGCGCTAAACGCCAAAAACGGGGCCGGACGGCCCCGTTCATTTCGTTGCTGTCAAAATATCGGCGAATCGGTTTTCTTTAGTTTACGCGCCAGTTGCCGCCCTGAACCACGCCATGCTGTATGACTTTCTGGTAGTTGTTCCACATCTTGCCTGAGTTCTCGTAGGACGGTTCGATGACGTCGTCGCCCGGCACCCAGCACGCCGGGATGACCTTCCCGCCGTTGTCGTTGAATTCCTTCAGCGCGAGCGTGACGCGGAGCAGTTCCTTCGGATTGCGGCCCAGCGGCGCGGCGTTGATGTGGACGGCCTGGACTACGCCGGCTTTGTCTATCAGGACGACCCCTCTGAGGTCTACGCCGCCCTCTTCGTCGAATATCCCATACGACGCGCCTATCCTGCCCATGGTATCAGCGAGCATCGGGTACGGATAGCTGGATCCGTGCGCCGGCGCCAATTCGCTCTCGTTCCACTCTTTGTGCGAGAACTTGCTGTCGGTGCTGATGACGAACACCTGTACGCCGGCCTTCGCGAACTCATCCTTTAATGAAGCTATGGAGATCAGCTCTGTGGGGCATACGTAGGTAAAATCGCCAGGATAGAAGAACAGCAACACGTACTTGCCCTTGAAATCCTTTAGCGAATACGTCCCGAAATCGCCCTTGACGGCGTCAAACCCCGGTACTGAAAAATCTGGTGCCTGTTTTCCAATGCGCGCTAATTCACTCATTACAAAAACACCTCCGTTGAGATTCAGGTCAAGCTGATACTGATAAATTATAATCATTTTAATTTAGGACATCCTCAGTAAAACTACCTAGGGGGGGCTATTAATTACCAAAAGTCGGGCCACCTGCATCTGGTGGTATAATCCTGCGAAAGCGGAAGTGGTTTGTCAGGGAATCAGGGCTACGCCCGGGATCATTGTTTAAACGTTTCAGGGCGATGCTTCAGACAGAGTTTGGATCTTTACCGTTCAGCGCTGTCGCATCGATAAAAGTTGGAGGTGACGAAGTGAGGTTTGTCCTGGAAAATATCGGGCCTCTTCTGGCGGCTCATCTCGAACTCGGCGACATCACGATTATCTGCGGCGAGAACAACACCGGCAAGACTTACGCCACCTACGCCCTGTACGGTTTTTTAAAAAAGGCGCGCCAGGTCTCGACGCCGTTTGAGATCAGCGACGCCCAGTTCAGAGAGCTCTTTCAGTCCGGCAAGCTGGCGATCCGCTATGTGCCTGGGAGGGTGGTCGCCATGATGAGGGAGATGTTCTCCTTGGTCTCGCTGGAGTACGCCACCGAGCTGCCGGATACGCTTGCCTGCTCTGTGGACAGCCTGTCAGGGGCTTCCGTGAGCGCTGAGTTCTTCGACGATGACTTCGTGCCGACGGGCAGGAGGATGAACAGCGCCATTCACGTCAGCACCGACCTCTCAACGGTGCTCAACATCAACGTGAGAAGAGGCGTGATCAACATCCAGCTCAACAACAGGGAACACAAGGAGCAGCTTGAGGGCGCGGACATGCGCGAGTGGGTGAGCGACGCGGTCACCCGCATTTTTGTAAAGCAACTGTTCCCGGACGCCTTCATAGCGAGCGTGGAACGCACCGGCATAGAGATTTTCAGGGACGAGATCAGCCTGGCCCGCGACAGCTTTCTGGAGGACATGATCAACGACATGCGCTCCGGCCGTCAGATGAAGCTGCCCTCGAACTACCCGCTGCCCATCAGGGACAACCTCAAGTCGCTGCTGCGCTTCAAGCAGATCAGGACGGATCACCTGAGTCCCGTGGCCGTTGAATACCCTAAAATACTTACAGATTTCGCCGATATCATCGGCGGCGAGTATGTCATCGACAGCATGGCCGGCGTTCGCTTCAAGCCTGTTGGCGCCGACCTGTCTCTGTCCATGGCGGAGAGTTCCAGCGCGGTGCGGTCGCTCCTCCTCTTGGGGCTGTACATAAAGCACATGGCTAATTTCGGCAACCTGCTCGTGATCGACGAGCCGGAGATGAACCTGCACCCCGGCAACCAGCGCAGGATAGCGCGTCTGCTGGCGCGTCTGGCGAACGCGGGGGTAAAGGTCCTCGTCACGACTCACAGCGACTACATCTTGAAGGAGTTCGACGTCCTCCTCCTCCTGAACAATAACATTTCAAAGACGCGCAAGATCATGGAGCAGGAGGGATACGACGCGCGCGAGCTGCTGAAAGCGAGCCAGATAAGGTTATATACGGCGGAGGCGGCCCAGCCCGAAGGCGGCGGCCCCACGCGCTACGTGCTGTGCCAGTCGCCCGTCAGCCAGGAGCATGGGACCATGCCGAAGAGCTTCGACCGGACGATCGACGACATGAACAGGCTATTCGACGAAATAGCCTGGGGGGGATAGCCGTGAAGCGGAACATAGCGGACGTGCTGCTGGAGGCGCTGTCCGATTCCGCCATAGTGAAGCCCCTTGCCCGGGACGACGGGCGCAGGGATGTCTCGCTGTCCTCGGGAGAGTCGGGCATAGCCGTGCTGGATATCCCTCAAAACACGGTCGTAGTGAACATGCACGCCCTGTCTCCAGGGACAGTGCGCGCCTTCCTCCATGAGAAGCGCGCGTGGCTCAGCGGGATCTACGCCTTCGCAGGGGCGTCGGATGACAGGAGCTTCATAGCGTTCGTCGAGGCGAACGACACGGTCACCCAGAGATCCGAGACGGAGAAGAGGCTGAGCGGCGCCGTCTGCGTCATGGACTACTGCGCATCTGTAGCGCGGGAGTTTTGCGGCTCGCCTGGCCTGCTTGACGGACACTCGCGGCACTTCGTCAAAATCAAAGCGCGGGGGCGCGTCAACAGGCGCTTTGATTTTAACCGAAGGCTCGCGGCGAACGACTCGTTAGGGAACATCAGAATCCTCGAAGGCGGCCGGATCCCGTTCCGCTATCTGATAGCGTGATACCGATTTGATTTCAATCGGGCTTTAATGGTACGTCTCATGGCAGATACGCACTGCCTTAAAATATTTTAACTTCAGGCCCTTGATTTCAAACTTAGTACGACACGCCTCTTGTGTCGCCCTTCTTTTTAGGAATCGCTGATCAGCGGCTTTAACCTCTCGCTTTTTCTATCACATAGGACAAGATCGAGCGGATGCCGAAGGCTGAGGCGCCCTTTATATAGTAGGAATACGGCTCCTTCACGAAATCAGTGGCCGCTATGTCCAGATGGCACCAGGGGATGCCCTTTTCGACGAAGTTCTCCAGGAACATCGCGGCTGTGATCGCGCCGCCGTAACGGCCTGCGGCGTTGACGAGGTCCGCGATCGGCGATTTCAGCTTCTTGCGCAGGTTCTGGTCGCTCATCGGCAGACGCCAGAAGGGCTCGCCGCTCAGGCAGGACGCGTCCAGCATCTCCTGGGCCAGTTTGTCGTCGTTCGAGAACAGGCCGGCCGTAGTCTCCCCGAGCGCGACGGCGCAAGCCCCGGTGAGGGTGGCGATGTCTATGATGGCATCAGGCTTCTGCTCACAGGCGTATGCCAGGGCGTCGGCCAGCGTCAGCCGCCCCTCTGCGTCTGTGTTGTTCACTTCGATGGTCTTGCCGTTATACGCACGGATCACGTCGTCGGGCCTGTACGCCCTGCCGCCCGGCATGTTCTCTGCCGCGCCGACGATCACGTGCAGTTTGATCGGCAGGCGCAGCTCCGCCGCCGCCTTGATCGCCCCCAGCGCCACGCAAGCGCCTGTCTTGTCGCCCTTCATGGTCAGCATGGAGTCGGCGGGCTTGAGCGAGAGGCCGCCGGAGTCGAAGGTCAGCCCTTTGCCGACTATCGCGGCGGACTTTGCCGCGCCCTTCGGGTCGTATGTGAGGTGGATGAGACGCGGCGGCGTCGCGGACCCGCTGCCGACCGCCAAAAGCGCGTTCATTCCGCGTTTTTCCAGCTCGTCCGCTTGCAGCACCGACACCGCAAGCCCCTTCTCCTCCGCCAGCGCGCGGGCGAAGCCCTCGAGGGTTTTGGGGTTTATGACGTTCCCCGGCTCGTTGGCCAGGTCGCGCGCGTAGCACTGCCCGCCCGCGATGATCCGCCCTTCTTCCAGCCCGTCCTGGTTCCCGTGCAGTACGTCTATGGCTGACGGCGCGACGAACGAGTCATCCGGATCCTGCTCGTGATACTTCTCGAACCTATAGCAGGCGAGCGCCGCCCCTTCGCCGATACAGCGGGAGACAGCCCTGTCCTGCGCGCCAGGGATGGCGAGCGCTACGGTTTCCGCCCCTCTTGAAGCAGCCTGCCGCGTGATCGCGAACGCGGCTCTGCGGTAATCGTCCGGCGTCGCCTCGTCTTTCTTGCCAAGGCCGAATAAGACTATACTGCACACCTCGCCGTCAGCGAGGGGTATCACCAGCACCTTGTCCTTTTTGGCCTTGAATTTCTCCCTGGGTATGTACATCCACGTCAGGGCGGCGAGGCTGGACGGCATCACGTTGATGTCGTCCTTCGTGAAGTCCTCGAAGAGGGTCATGCCCAGGACTTTCCTGCCGCTTATCTTAGAAGCGTCGCCTAAAACCTCGAATTTCATGTTCTCATCCTCCTTATAAGAAGCCAATAGACACATACGGCCCGCTCAGGCTACAAATCAGCGGTTCCATATTTCAAGCGATTCAACGGGCCAATAACCCCCTTTTCAGATTATACTACCAATGGCGTGGTAATATACGCGCCAGTCTGTCATAACGAAGGAGAGATATTTTTATGGGCGGAATATACGATGCGGCTGTCGTCGGCGCAGGGCCGGCCGGGCTTTTCGCCGCAATGGAGCTTGCCGGCGCGGGCAAGCGCGTCGTGCTTTTTGACAAGGGCAAGGATATAAGCAAGAGGGCGTGTCCGCTCAAAGCGGGTGCCACGGAGTGCGTCCAGTGCTCGCCCTGTTCCGTGATATGCGGCTGGGGCGGCGCGGGCGCGTTCAGCGACGGCAAGCTGACGCTCACGCCGGAGTTCGGGGGGAACCTGGGCCAGTACTGCGGCAGGAGCGAACTCGTGTCCCTGATCGACAGGGTGGACGGCGTCTACCTGGAACACGGTGCGTCCAGCACGCTCTTCAGGCCGGAGGGGGAGATGGCCGCCCGTATAATCGACAGGGCGCGCCGAGCCGGGCTGGAGGTGCTGCCAGCCACCATACGGCACATGGGGACGGACAAATCGCGGGACATTCTCTCCAGCATCTACAATCAGATGAAGGACTCGTGCGAAATCCGCGCTAACACCACCGTGAAGGAGGTGCTACTGGACAGTGCCGGCGCCGCTCGCGGCGTCTTGCTCGAAAGCGGCGAGGAGATATCCGCCCGGAGCGTGCTTTTGGCGCCAGGCAGAGAGGGCGCGCCCTGGATGGAGGAAACGATCAAAAAACTGGGCCTGCCGATAGCTTCGCTGCCTGTCGACATCGGCGTCCGCGTCGAGATACCGGCCGCGTGGGCGGAGGACATAACGAACCAGTTCTACGAGATAAAGGCGATACTCGACACCCCCACGTTCGACGACCGCGTGCGGACGTTCTGCATGTGCCCGAACGGCGAGGTCACGACGGAGTACCAGTCCAGGCAGCGCATCTTGACCGTAAACGGCCATTCGAACAGGGACGAGGGCTGCAAGACGGAGAACACGAATTTCGCGATACTGGTCTCCACGATGTTCTCCAAGCCGTTCAAGGATCCCACTGGCTACGGCAGCCACATCGCGCGCCTCGCGAACATGCTGACCGGCGGGGTGATGGTTCAGCGGCTCGGCGACCTCAAGAAGGGGAGGCGGTCCACGCCGGAGCGCATAGCCCGCGGCCTCGTCCACCCGACGCTCGCGGCGGCGGAACCAGGGGATCTCTCCTTTGTCCTGCCGTACAGGCACCTCACAGGCATCATGGAGATGATGAAGGCGCTCGACAACATAATCCCCGGCATAGACGGCCCGAACACGCTGCTATACGGGGTCGAGGTCAAGTTCTTCAGCCTCAAGCTGGAGCTAGACAGCTCGCTTGGGACGAAGATCCCCGGCCTCTGGGCGGCCGGCGACGGCGCCGGCGTCACGAGGGGCGTCGTACAGGCCTCCGCCTCCGGCATCTGGGCCGCCAGGGCAATGATATCCGCGTCCTGTTGAATTTGTATTAATCAGCGGCGTCTGTATTCTCTAATTACCCGTTCGAATCATTTAATAACTGGGATATTTTGCTGAACAGCGCGTGAAAAATGGCAAACGCGCTGTTCCCTCCCAATTTTGCGCGCCCGCGCCCCACTATATAGAGTATAGGCTGGCCAGCCTGGCGGAAATCAGCGACACGGACGGTTTCACAAAACGCAAAGAGAGGGAGGAATCAAAATGGCAAGCATCAATGCGATATCCGGGAGGTTGGCGTTTCGGACGGACACAGGGGAGATGGATGAAGACAAGCGCCTGTACCGCACCGTGAGCCTAGGGAGGGTGAACGGCGCGGCGGACGCCGAGGCGCTCGGCCGGGTGGCTGGCAGCCTGAAGGGGCTTTTGGAACTTCCGACTGACCGCATAACGCTCTCCCGCACGGACGAGATAGTGCTGTAGAGCAGGACGCCGGCAACACGAAGGTTTACCAAACGAAAATGAGGAGGGTTATAGCAATGTCAGAGAAGAAAAAGACGCTGCGCATGAAGTTCACGACGGACGAGGGCAAGAAAGTAAGCGTTTCTCTCGCCGGCTGCAAGGAAGGCATAACCGCGCAGGATGTCGACGCGGCGATGGACACGATGCTGGCTAACCAGATCTTCGTCTTCGGCCTTGACGAAAAACGCGGCGCCGCCGTGATAGACACCACGGTGACAGAGCTGTTCTAGCCGCATAGAGCGCCACAAAAGCCCCGCCCTGGCGGCGGGGCTTTTTTAAAAAAGGGAGGGCCATTTCAATGGAAAGCGGTTTTTGGGAGAGTTTTTTGCAGAGTTCATTTGCGGTGGCCGTGGCGGCGTTTTTGCTCTTTCGCATGGAGGAGCGGCTAGACGGCCTCACTAGCGCGATCGCGCGCCTTGGCTCGTCCGTGGAGACGCTCGTGCGCCACCTTGTCTGCCCTTCCGGACATGCGGCGCGGGAGGCGAAGACCGATGACGAAAGCGCCTGACCTCAACGATTTTCCCGTCAGTCCGCACTTCAATCTCCGCGAGTTCGAGTGCCGCTGCTGCGGCTGCGTCAAGCTGTCGGGCAAGCTGATCCTGATGCTGGAGGAGTTCCGCTCCGCGCTGGGACGCCCTGTAGTGATTACGAGCGGCTACCGCTGCCCGCGGCACAACGCTGCTGTCGGCGGCGCGAGGCGGAGCCTCCATCTGACGGGCCGCGCCGCTGATATGTCGTATCGCCCCCAAAATGACTCTTCAGAAGCGATTGAGGGCGAAATGCTCGCGCTGGCGCAGATATCGTCTCGGATCGGCTTCTACGAGTTTTTACCGAATCTTAGTAAAAACTACATACATTTCTCTTGCAAATAGTTATTGATATTGTACATTGGCATTAATTAACGCTATTAAACAGAAGGGTGTCCGAACGTCATCCTTTCGTCTGCCTGGCCGTTCAGCGTGGCCGGCCCGTTGGGTCGTATAAGTGATCATTTCCAAATAAAATAAGGACAAAAACTACTGAATATAAAGCGGGCCGATTTGCTGTCATGGGCCTGAAGGGCGAGGATTGCCGATTATAGAAGAGGAGGGACAGGATATGTTGGAGGACACGAAAGGCACACGGGTTGGGTCAGGCCATGACGAGGATGCCAGGGACGGCATCGAGGCCCTGGTGACGGCCTTTACCCCGTTTGTGCGCAGCGTCGCGCGGCGGTACGAGGGGCGCGGCGCGCTGCGGGAGGACTTGGAGCAGGAGGGCTACCTGGCGCTTTTGAAGATTGCCCGCCGCATGTCGCAGAGGGAGCGCTTCTCCCGCGTGCTATGGAACTTCCTGCCGGGCATGGTCAGGGACGCTGCGGCGAATATGCGGTGGGGGGACAGGGACGTGCCGCTGGCCTCGGGCGGCGAATACGGCGATCCTGACGCAGACGACGACCCGCCAGCCGCTAACGTCGCTGACGAGCGCGCGCCGCGCGATTACGACGAGGTGGAGTTCCGCGCCGCCATAGACGCACTCAGGGAAGCGCCTGACCGCGCCATCGCCGGGGCGCTGGCCGACGGCCTGAACCTGGGCGAGATAGCCAAACTGCTCCATATCGACAGGAAGACGCTCCGCAAGAGGATTCGCGGCCTCTGCGACAAATTAGGCAGGTATCTCCGAGACCAGGACTAAGAACCCGTTTTGCGCGGATTCGCCGGCACTGCTGCGCGCTCGCCTCGGGCAATCCCTTGCATTGCCGGCAAATCCGCGTCAAACGCCAGTTTTCGAAGCCGCCTGAGCGACATACCCTATCGACATCGCGCCGCCCTTAAAACCGGCCTGACATTTTCTATCTGATCACCATAATGAGTAATTAGTTAAGTGTATTGAGTAAATTGTCAGGAGGCGTCGAATGTTCGCACGGGTACTGGTTTCGCAACTTGTGGAAAGGTTAAACGAGCAGCGCCGGTTCATTCAAATCGTCGCAGGGCCGAGGCAAAACGATGGAATGATTCTCGGCTATATTTTCGACCATCCGCAAAAGGTGCGATGATGACAGGACAAACGCGGAGATTAAAACATTAGTGTCAATTATTATCCGCACAACGTTCTTTCCACATTTCTTCCCGCACATCGTCTACAATGGCCACAACATCCCCTTCGTCTTTTATGCCCAGCCGCTCCGCTTCGCCAGCAAAGGCGGCGCGCATATTGGCAAACGCGATTTTGGCCGCGTTCGCGACAACAATCCTGCTGCCGTCCTCAATAAAGACAACTTTGTCTCCCTCTTTGACACCGAGTTTTTTACGGACGTCGATAGGGATTGTGATTTGTCCCCCGCTTGTGATTTTTGCCACTTCCATATCCATTTCTCCTTATTTTACTTAAAAATCCTACGTACCTTTTTATAAGATACACGAATCGACCAGGGATATCAAGCGTTTTTTGATTGCCACTGCGTCTTACTGCCATGTGCTGTCACGGAATGTGCGCGGACGTGTGCATTCATGATAAGGGCGCCAGGAATCCACATGCCCATATGCCACTTCATTGTAGAAGGCTGGCTCCCAGCAGGAGAATCAGTGGCTCCCGTTGCGGAGAACCGCGCCAAACGAGGCGTTTTGCGCGCCTTCGCCGGCAGTGCAAGGGATTGCCGAACGAGCAACCGGAAGCGTACTGTTGGTACGCTGAGGGCGACGAACGAGGCAAGCGCGCATCAGTATCGCTATAAATTACGCGCATTATATTAACTTTGCGCGTAATTTATTGTAAAATAGTACCATGAAATGTGACTGACCCTCGCAAGCGCGACTAATGAAAGGGAGGATGTTTTGATATGGCTGAAACGACGAACTTGAACATCCGCATAGATAAAGAGTTGAAAGAGCGGGGCGAGGCATTTTTCGCTGAATTGGGTTTGAGCATGACGACGGCGTTTAATATTTTCGTGCGTCAGTCCCTGCGGCAGGGCAAAATCCCCTTTGAGATTTCCTTTGTCTGCGATCCCTTTTACAGCCATTCTAACATGGCTGTCTTACGACAGTCCATAGAGGAAGCGGACGCCGGGAAATTCGTCACCAAAACGCTTGCGGAATTGAAAACTCTGGAAGAGTGAAAATCAATTTTACGGAAACAGGGTGGAGCGATTACGTTTATTGGCAGGAGCATGACAAGAAAACGCTGCGACAGATAAACAAACTGATCGAGGACATTGAGCGAAACGGCTACGACGGTATAGGCAAGCCAGAACCTCTGCGCGGCGATTTGTCCGGCTGGCATTCGCGGCGTATAGATAAAAAAAATCGGTTAGTTTATCGCCTTACTGACAATACCTCGGTAGAGATTTCGCAATGCCTGGGGCATTATCGCGACTGGCCGGCATCAGGGACAATGTGTGACATTCTCTTTATGCTGTGATACAATCACTATGTAAAAATTACTAATCCCCGCGTGGCTGTGTCCGCGCGGCCCCCCGTGTCGAGAGGCACGGGGTTTTTCGTAGGGGGTGTCGCCTTGGCGAAACGGTCTATGTTTTTCGTTGACGGGTTCAATTTGTACCATGCATTGGACGGCAACCCGTCATTACACAAATACAAA
>JAISFV010000131.1 GCA_031263445.1 Synergistaceae bacterium
ACTGACTATGGTCCATAGTCACTATAATGCCCCTGAACGCCCTCTGCCACTGCATCCGAATTTTGGGGCGAAATCCGTTATACGGTATATTATACGGAAAAACTCCCGCTTGCAAGCCCTTTTCCGGCCTTTTTTCTCCCTCCTGGCGCACCCCGCGAGCGCAGTCTGTGACGGCGTTCAGGGGCCGAAACCGTATAACGCCCCAGTAGTAAGATGCACCCAGAAAAATTATACGGAATATTATACGGTTTAGTGCCTCACAGCCGCACAGGGACTGGAAAATCTGCCACTCTTTGGTAACAGGCTGTCGTTTGCTTCGTCCTCTCGCGCAGGGTTTCGGGGGATTTGCGTGGCCTATTTTTTAATGTCCTCTACGGTGCCGCATGTTATCTCCAGCAACTGAGCGGGGGTGATCGGGAAAAAGTCGTGGTCGCTGCCGGCGGCGGACCAGACTGTGGCGTATTTAAAAAGGTCGCGGTCGAGCAGCGTCCTTGGCTGTCTGGGGTATCCGACCGGCGGGACGCCGCCTGGCTCGAAGCCCGAGAAAGCGCGGATCGCCTCCGCCGTGCCCATGCGGATCTTGCGAGCGCCCAGGATCCGCCTGACATTCTTGTCATGCACCCTGTTCGAGCCTGACATCAGGGCGAGCGCCCACTCCTGGCCGGTATCCGTCTCCGCCAGGAAGAGGAGGCTCTTTAAAATTTCCTCCGGCAGGACGCCGATGACCCTCGACGCGTCCTCCACGGTAAAGATGGTCTCCTCCGAATGGATTATCTCCCCCTCGTATGAGACGCCATCGAGAAAGGCCCTCACCCTCTCCGTCGGATCCGAAATTTGAGCCAAATCCATATTTTAAGCCCCCTTCATTTCCTTATATGACTGTCAAGCTTACTCAAGACGCGAAGGTTTTCCGAGCGGACGCGGCGAACAGGCGTCCTACAGAAAGTCGGACGGGCGGCACAAGTAAGCGTAAAAACGCCGTCTCGGAGCGGCTTTACGCGGCATGGACGTACTTTTGCCGTGGTACGGTCCGCGCAGTGAGCTGAGAAAACGTCGCATCTTATTGGAACGACTTGACAGTCATATTTCCTTATTCTTTCGGGTACAGCAGCCTGTATGCCTCTATGTTGCGGAGGACGGCTTTTACGTAGCCGCGCGTCTCCGCGTAGGCTATGTCCTCCACCCACTCCGTCATGTCGGATATGGGCGACGCGCTCCACCGCGTCACGGGAGTCCCGCCGGCGTTGTAGGCGGCTAATGACCGAGGGACGTCCTTGAAACGGGCGAACAGCCCGACGAGATGGTTAGCGCCCAGCAGCACGTTGCCGCTCGCCGTTTTGTACGAGTCCGGGTCCATTTCGAGCTTCCTGGCCTCTTCGCGTGCGGTCGCCGGCATGAGCTGCATCAGGCCGTAAGCTCCGGCGGAGCTTGTGACGTCGGGCTCGTAGAGGCTCTCCTGCCTCATCACGCCCCATATTATGGCGGGTTCTACGCTGGTTTTCCTGTGCGCGTCCATCACCTCCTTCTCGAACGCCTTCGGGAAGGAGTGCCGCAGAACCGCCGAGGAGGCGTATTCGCTTGCCGGGATCGCACGCTGGAACGCGCCGAAGCTCCGCGCGGCAGACGAATAGTCGCCCTCCCAGAGCGCGAGGCGCACGGAGCGGTACAGGCCAGGGATGTCCGTCTCGCCCGGTCTGGGCGGCGTCATCTCGCTCTCCAGGCGCGCATAAGTGACGAACCCCCAGTCCTCCAGAGCGCTGCGCCTGTCGTAGCTCACCGGCGCGTCCGCGCTTACGATGCCGCCTCGCGGGTTCGCCAGGAAGGTGTGGTATTCCGCAGGGTACCACTCCGTGAGGTCACTTTTCAATCTCTCCGCCGCCACCGGGCTGCCGATCTCAAAGAGGGCCCTCGATTGCCAGTACAGGAGCCTCGAAGCGAGTTCCCTGTTTTTTATCTCGCGCGAGAAGCCGCCTGACCACTCCTTATAGGCGGCGTTGTAATTTTTCTCCTTCCACTTCTTCCAGCCGCTCTCCCACCTCGCGGACGCGGCCTGGTTCGTGGCGGCGAACTTCTCGTATAGGATCTCCCGCGCTGCCGCCGCCGTCTTCGCGTCCCCGATGCGGGCCAAGCCGGCGAGGGCGTCGGCGGCTAGGTCGGGGTAGTCATCCCTCGTCTCCGACACCTTCTGGAAAACATCCAGCACGTCCTTCTTCATTCCGCGCCCGGCAAGGGTCGTCAGGCGCTGCACGGCCCTCTGGGGGAATTCGCTGCCAGTGAGGGCTATGTCACGCCAGAGCTTGAAAGCGAGCGCGTTTTCCTTCTCGCGGTACGCCGAATAGGCGTGATAGTAGCGCGCGGCCTCCCCATAGGCGACGTCCTTTGACGCCAGTTCGAAGTGGGACATGGCGGACTCATACCTTTTCTTTGTGTAATCGCTGTACCCCAGGGCGTACTCCGCTGCGGTCGATTCGCCCTTCGGGAGCGCGGCGCAGAAGGCAAGAGCCTTCGCGTTGGACGGGGAGTCGGCCAGCAGCGCCGCAGCCTCGTCCGAGTTCACCGCTGGCGTCTCCATCAGTTGCGTCAGCGCCTGAAGGCGGCGTTTTTTGTCCGGCGCCAGTTCCAGCATCTTGCGGAACCATTCCGCCGACTCGTCTGGCATCGAGAGGTCGCGTGAAAGCCTCGCCAGAGCGAACGCGAGGTAGTATCTGAGCGGAGACGGAGCCCCGTTCCAGAGCGCCCAGGCGCGTTCGAACGCCTCGCCCTTCCTCCCTGTCCGCTCCTGCCCCAGCACGAGCAGCATCTCAGCGTAAGGCCGCACCTCCTGCGGGAAGCCGATATCCCCGCTTTGGGGCATGGTTTCGAGGAGGGCCACGCCGTCTGAATACCTTCCCTGCAACCAGAGGGCGTTCAGGTATAAGGAGCGGTCCTGGGACGTTATGGGCGCGGCGTCCACAGATGTTGCATTGTAGATGGAATCGGCCAGGCCCCATTCGCGATTCCAGAACGCACGTCTCATGGCGCTCCCGTCGTCCGCGTATGAGGCGGGCGGCGCGAGCAAAAACGCCGCAAACACGATGGCAGACAAGCAACGGCAGACGGCTGCGGGCTTTAACACACCCATGAGATTCCGTCTGTCTGGACATCTTTTTGCAACAGGCGAGAAAATAGCGTATAATTTTTCGGCTGTATTTTTTGACGCGTTCATATAATTAACACACCCTCCCGGGAGATACGAGGTACAGGATACATTGAAAACTCAAAATGAAAATTTTGCAACTGCCATTGGCGCATTAGCCGCAATTTCGACTTTCGGGGAGATAGCGGCGACGCCAAAGCCGGGGCTCGTCGATTCTCTCGGGGCGGGCGCGCACAGCGACATGGACTGGGCGCTCTTCATGCGGAGCGCCGGGGCGCTCGCGCCATTTTGGGCGGGCCAGGCGCTGGACGGCATGACGTGCGGTGAAAGCGGCCCATACCCAGGGCTGTTCCATAAACTCCGCTCTCGCGGCATTGAGATGGAGCGTGCCATGTTGGACGCCACCGGCGGCGTGAACACCCACAAGGGCTTGATCTTTGCCCTGTCCCTTTTGGCCGGCTCCGCCGGTGTCTGTTTGAGCGAAGGAGGCTGCCAGCCGGACGCGATCCGCAAAAAATCCTCTGAGATAGCCGCGCCGTTCATGGAGGAGGAATTTCAAAGGATAAAAACGCGCGTCGGCGGGATGAGTCACGGGGAAAAAATTTACCTGCTGCACGGGATCGGCGGCATCAGATCGGAGGCGATGAACGCGTTCCCCTCGCTCGGCGCCTCGCTAGACGTTTACGAAAGCGCGTCACGCCGGGGCGCCGCGGCTAATGACGCCGCGCTGTGCGCCCTGCTCACGCTCATGACCGTCTGCGAGGACACGAACGTGATACACCGGGCCGGGATAGCGTTCTGGCGCGGGGAGTATTTGGAGCGGACAAGGGAAGCCTTGGAAACCTTCAACCCGCTTGAGCCGGACTACGGGCCGCTTTTCACGCTGGACGGTTTTTTGATCGGAAGGGGAGTGAGTCCCGGCGGTGCGGCGGATCTTTTGGCCTGTACACTTTTCCTGCATCGTAGTAAAATTTTTGATGATTACTTATAGTTTAAGAAGGCGGGCGTCGCAAGGGTATAAATCTCCACCCTTCAGGCCCCTGGCAATAAATCAGCGTTACTAGAATATCAGCGATCAAATGAAGAGGGGGGCCGCGCGACATGAGCTTTGGACGCAGACTGAAGGCGCTGCGCAAGAACAACGGACTCACGCAACAGGGTTTGGCCGAGGTGGTAGGGGTGAGCCGCATATACATCCAAGCCCTGGAGAGCAACAGGCGTATGCCGTCGATGAAACTACTGCACCGTCTCGCAAATTCACTGGGAGCGTCGGTGTCGGATATCGCTGATGACATCCCGAACAGGGGCGGCAGGGTGCAGCTCGACGACATGCTTTTGTCCGGAGAGGTCGATATCTGGTACCGCGCCAGGAAACTCTCGAACGTGGAGCTGAAGAGGATCGACAGGGTGATCTCGGCGCTTCTGGAGGATTTGGGCAGCGATGACGCCCCGGCATGAAGCGGGTGGCGTTTTTCATCCCCTTCCAGGGTTGCGGGAGGCGATGCGTATATTGTGACCAGCGGGCCATAACCGGGGTTCGCGACGGAGAAGCCGCCGTTACGCCGGAAGCGGTGAAATCCGTCATGCGGTCGTGCGTTGCGCCTGTGGATCTGTGCTTCTTCGGGGGGAGCTTCGCGAAGACCGGGCCTTCGCTAATGGAGTCGTATCTGGAGACTGTCCGCTACGCCCCGGAGGGGAGCCGCGTCACGTTTTCCTCCTACCCTGGCGACTTCGAGGGCGCGTCAGGCGCATATATCATCAAGACGCTCAAAAAATATCCGATAGGCACGATCGAACTGGGCTTGCCCTCGCTGGATCCGCTTGTCCTCCGGATGTGCGGGAGGGACGACGACCCAGGGAAAATAAAACAGACGATGGTGACGCTGAGGGACGCCGGGTTCCGTCTCGGGGCGCAGATAATGATCGGGCTGCCAGGGCAGGCCCCAGAGAGTTCCATGAGGGACATCGAATCCATCGCCTCCCTGATGACGGGGGAGACGGGCAAAACGTGGGATCTCAGGGTTTACCCCTGTCTCGTCCTGCGCGGGACGGAGCTGGAATCGCTCTTCAAGGCAGGGCAGTACGTCCCGCTCGTGCTGGAGGACGCCGTGCGTGAGGCCGGGGCGTTGCTCTTGGCCGCAGACCGCCTCGGTTTCAGGGCGATAAGGGTTGGTCTGCTGGAGTCCGCCTCGCTCAGGGAGTCAGTGGTGGCTGGCCCGTATCACCAGTCGTTCGGGGAATTGGCGCTCTCGGAGAAACTCGCCCTCGAGTTCGCGGCCAAGACCGCGCGAAAAGAGCCTTGGAAGATCGACCCTCGTAAGATATCCCAACTGACAGGACATGGCGGGCGCGGCATAAAGCGCCTCGCCGAACTCACAGGCATATCAGCCGAAACAGTCCGCAAATCGCTAGCTTAGGCATTGCCTAAGTTTGGAGAACTGCCTTGAAGGAACCTGAGCAAGCCATCTGGCAGGATAGCCTGGACCGGAGAGCCGGCGAAATCTTTTACGTTGCGGGTGACGATGTAATCCGTCCCTATCCTCTTTGCGCACATTGCCTGCACGGCATCCTCAAAATCACTCATGCCGCATGAAAAAGCCCCATTGATGTCCGCTTTCGAAACGTCCGCGACATCGACAATGGACGTGAGAGTCAGTATGGCGTCACGTACACCGCCAAGCACAGAGAGCTTTCGCAGTATGTACATAACGTCCGTCACCGTGATTGCAGAGACGAAGCCCTCCGCCCTTTTCACTTCGCAGTATTTCAGGACACCCAGGGAGTCTGCGTAGCCATCGCGCCCCGACAGTATATCGACAACGATATTGGTGTCGAGCAGCAGCTTCATTGCCGCAGCAAACGCTCGTCCTTCGAGGCGCCCTCGTCAACGTCTTTAGGTATGATGCCAGCCAGGCGGTCAGACAGGAATGAGACCGCTTTGTCCGCACCAAGCAGCCGAGCCACTGCCTGCCCGTTTTTCGTTATCACTATCTCCTGTTGCGCAGCCAGCTCCAGGTATTTCCTAAAATTATTCTGTACCTCGGTTGAATTTACTATCATTGCCGCTTGCCCCCTCAAAATGGGTAAACGCTGGCTAATTCACCTGAACGACATTTTGCCATTTACTAAGGCCAGCGCCGCAAGAATTTAAATCTTCACCCTTTAGACGCCAGACAATAAATCAGCCCTTCTATGAAAATCATAACACTGCGTAGCTAATATTTACAAGCGCTAAATAGCTATTCTGAGTTCAGTCCTTGTCTGCCTTGCGAAGTTTGGGGCGGATCCACAAAGTTTACTGTGGCTTAAGGACGTTGAAACGTGGCCAGGGCCATAGACAACCTGTCGGTTTTTCCTGGTGATCCTGCTGTATAAAACAAAGGGGCGGCCCCCGTTGGCAGGGTGGCCGCCCCTTTTTACGCTACAGCGTGACTCAGCGGCAGATCCGCTTGCCGCGCGTCCGTCCGATCAGGAGGGCAGCCGCCATCGACACGGCGGCGAACCAAGCTGCCGCGCCGGCATCGCACCCGCCGCCGCCACCATTGCTGCCGCTGTTGTCATCAGTATAATAATAGTTCGTCGTCCTCTTGACGTTCAGTGTGACCGGCCGCA
>JAISFV010000146.1 GCA_031263445.1 Synergistaceae bacterium
TCGGCTCTGCCCTCAGCCTTGCCTTCGGCTCTGCCCTCGGCTACCGCCACCCTGCGGCGCACCGCCTCGTCCATCAGATACAGCTCCCTCGCCTCGTAGAGCATCCTCGTCCGCTCGTCAGCGCTGAGTTGCTTCAGGCGGCCCACCGTCGTCTTCATCTCCTCCTGTTCACTTCCTCTTTTAGCCATGCCCGTCCATCCATTTCGCCAGCTTTTGATTATTTTATCACGGTTTTGAGGCGGCGGGGGCATTACATGCGATGTGGCGTATCTATAAAACGCCAAAGGCCGCGCCCTTTGACCTTCCGAAAGTATTTCGTGGGCTGATCCATGGAGAGATTGGCGTTGAACATGCCGGCAGTGGCGCATATAATAAGCGCGTGCAGGAATGCAGATCGGAAGGCCGTGCGCGTCAGAAGATCTAATGCGCCATCAGGGGCGGCTGCGCGGGAAGCGGGCCACTCAGAGCGTTACGGGATTGAGGGGAACGATGATGAAGATAAACCGGAAGAACGATTATTTTTTCAAGCGGGTCTTCGGCCATGAGGACACGAAGGACATTCTGGCGCGTTTCCTGACGGTCGTGCTGTCGGTTCCCATCGAGCCGGACGAACTCTCGCTGGTCCACACCGAGATGAGCCCCGAATACCTCGCGGACAAGGCGTCCGTGCTGGACATCCAGGCGAGGCGGAGTTCGAGTCACGAGAAGATGAACATTGAGATGCAGATATCGTCCGAGGACAACCTGGAGCGGAGGATTCTCCATTACTGGGGGCGGGGCTATACGGAGGAGATAAAAGAGGGGGACGATTATTCAGGCCTGCCGAGGATGATAAACATAGCGGTCGTTGACTTCAACGTCTTCGAATGGCGGGACGGGACGAAGTTCCACGGCGTTTTCCGGGTCCTCGAGGCGGACGAGGGTGTCCTGTTCTCGGACGCGCTCGAGATCCACGTGCTGGAACTGCCCAAGCTGAAAAAACAGCCGATGAAAGACGACTGGACGCCGATAGAGTGCTGGGGGCTTTATCTGAACAACCTCGAAGGGGAGGCGATGGAGATGGTGACGGCCAGGGAGCCGCTGATCCGCAGGGCGCTGACGGTCGAGGACGTGTTCGTAAAAAACGATGAGGAGCGCCGCCTTTATGAGCTGCGCGAAAAAGGGCGGCTGAAATTCGAAAACGCCGTCTTCACCGCCGAACGCAGGGGCAGGAACGAAGGCAGACAGGAAGGCCGACTGGAGGGCAGACAGGAAGGCCGACTGGAGGGCAGACTGGAGGGGATGAGGGAGGCGGCCCGTTCAATGCTGGCCCGAGACCTGCCACTCGCCCTGATCTCGGAAATATCCGGGCTCTCAGTCGAAGAGATCAAAGCCCTTGATAGGACGGGCTAACTACAAGAAATTAGACTCCAGATTTCAAATTGGCGTTAGCAACCTCAATTAAAATGATATATAATCCCCTTGGATCGACGGGCGTCGGGGAAGCCGGAGCGTTTCAGGGAGCCGGCGCGGTACCCGCCACTGTAAGCCGGACGAGCCGACATATTGCCACCGACCGAGAGTCGGGAAGGCGTCGGGGAGGGTGAAGGCGAGCCAGGATACCGGCCCGGAGGTTCTTTTCGAATGAGCATGCCCGCGGGGACACGGGAGGTGCGGCATAAGCCGTATGTCTGGCCGTGCGCGCAGCGCGGCCTTTTTTGTGCCGAGGCGCGTGCTGGAAGGAAGCAGCAAACGATTTATCGGTATTTTCACGGGCAATGAGGAGGCAGAAAATTGATAAGGACGATCAGAAAGCGCGACGGCAGACAGGTGGGCTATGACAGGTCGAAGATCACGGCGGCTGTCTCGAAGGCGTTTTGCGCGACCCAGGAGGCCGGCGCAGCCCCGGCTGAGGACATAGCGAAGAGGGTGGAGGAGCGCCTGGAGGCGACAGGGCTGATCTCGCCGTCCGTGGAGCAGATTCAGGACGTGGTCGAGTCGGTGCTGATGGAGGACGGCAACGCGCTGACGGCGCGCGCCTATATCCTCTACAGAGCGGAGCGCAGCCGCGTCAGGGAGATGAGCACGGGCCTCATGCACATCTACGAGGAAATAGCCTTCAAGAGCTCTGCCCTCTGCGACATAAAGCGCGAGAACGCGAACATCGACGCGGACACGGCCATGGGGACGATGCTCAAGTACGGCTCGGAGGGCGCTAAGAAGTTTTACGAGATGTTCGTGATCGACCCGCGTTTCGCGAACGCCCACAAGTCCGGAGACATCCACATACACGACCTGGATTTCTACACGCTCACGACCACATGCTGCCAGATCGACCTCCTGAAGCTCTTCGACGGCGGATTCTCGACGGGACACGGCGTCCTGCGCGAGCCGAACGACATAGCGTCGTACTCCGCGCTGGCCTGCATAGCTATACAGAGCAACCAGAACGACCAGCACGGCGGGCAGAGCATCGTCAACTTCGACTACGCGATGGGCATGGGCGTCGCCAAGACATTCGCCCGCTTCTTCGGCGAGTTTCTGAACACGTCACTCTCGCTGATCGGCGGGCTTGACGATCCGGGGCTGGAGAAGGCGGCGGAAGTCGTGGACGGCCTGTACAGGGATAAAAAATTTCCGCCCCTCGGCGAGGTGGGCCGCAGCGGCGCTTCCGCCGAAAGCGGCGAGCCGGGCAGACAGCCCTGTGAGTCACGGATGAGCGAGCTTGCCCTAGTTCTGGCGGGTGCCGGCGTTGCGGAGGAAGCCGCCCCCAGGACGCTTGAGTTCGCCGCGAAACGGGCAGTGGCCGCGACGGAGCGCGCTACGTACCAGGCGATGGAGGCGCTGATACACAACCTGAACACGATGCACTCACGCGCCGGGGCGCAGACCCCCTTCTCGTCGATAAATTACGGGATGGACACGTCTCCGGAGGGACGCATGGCCATGCGGGCCGTGCTGCTGGCGACGGAGGCCGGGCTGGGCGGAGGGGAGACGCCGATATTCCCGATACAGATATTCAGGGTGAAGAGCGGCACGAGCTTCGACCCCGGCGATCCGAACTACGACCTGTTCAAGCTCGCCTGCCGCGTGTCAGCGAAGAGGCTCTTCCCGAATTTCTCGTTTCTGGACGCCCCTTTTAACGCGGCGTATTACGTGCCGGGGCGGCCCGAAACGGAGATAGCGTACATGGGGTGCCGCACCAGGGTCATCAGCAACGCCTACGACAAAGGGCGCGAGACAAGCAACGGGCGGGGCAACCTCAGCTTCACCACGGTCAACCTGCCGCGCATAGCCATCAAGTCCCTGGGCAATATCACGGCTTTTTTCTCCGAGCTGGAGTCTGTCGCGAAAATCGTCATCGCGCAACTGACGGAGCGCTTCCGCATCCAGAGCAAGCGCCGTGTCCGCAACTACCCGTTCCTGATGGGGCAGGGGGTGTGGCTGGACAGCGAGACGCTGGGCTGGAACGACGAGGTGGGTGACGTGCTGCGGCACGGATCGCTGTCGATGGGCTTCATAGGGCTTGCCGAGGCGCTCAAATCCCTCACCGGCGCGCACCACGGAGAGAGCGAGGCAGCGCAGTCGCTGGGGCTCGACATCGTCCGCTTCATGCGCCAGATGATGGACGGGCAGACGGAGTCGAGCGGCCTCAACTTCACCCTCCTGGCAACCCCGGCGGAGGGCCTGTCCGGCCGCTTTGTGGGGCTGGACCGACGGGAGTTCGGCCTCATAGAGGGCGTCACGGACCGAGACTATTACACGAACAGCTTTCACGTGCCGGTCTATCACAGCGTCACCGCCGCCAAGAAGATATCGATCGAGGCGCCGTACCACGAGCTGACGAACGCCGGGCATATAACATATGTGGAGCTCGACGGCGACCCGACGCGCAACATCGACGCGTTTGAAAACGTCGTGCGGTTCATGGCCAAGTCGGGGGTTGGGTACGGCTCCATAAACCACCCGGTGGACCGCGACCCCGTATGCGGCTATAACGGGATAATCGGCGACCGCTGCCCCAAATGCGGCAGGTCGGAAGGCGACGGGGAGAGGAACTTCGAGCGCATCAGGCGCATCACCGGGTATCTCGTCGGCACCGTCGACCGCTTCAACAACGCCAAGCGGGCCGAGGAGCGCGACAGGGTGAAGCACAGCTTCGGCGGGCTGGACGGCGCGGGCCGCTCGACGACAGGGGATTCCTGAAATGCGGATAGCCGGAATCGTCCGCGAGAGCATTGTGGACGGCCCTGGGATCCGGTATGTCGTCTTCACGCAGGGCTGCCCCCACCGCTGCCCGGGCTGCCACAATCCGCTGACCCACGACCCGGCCGGCGGGTATGAGATATCGCCCGACGAGCTCGCCTCCGACTTCCTGCGGGAATCTGAGGCGAACCCGCTTCTGAGCGGCCTCTCCATTTCCGGCGGGGAACCGCTCATTCACGCGCGCGAGCTGCTGCCGCTGGCGGAAGCGGCCCGCAAGGCGGGGCTGGGGCTGTGGGTCTACACCGGCTATACGATAGAGGAGATAGCCTCGCTCGGCGACGCCTGTCACAGGGCGCTTCTGAAAATGGCGGACGCGCTGGTGGACGGCCGCTTTGAAGAGAGCCTCCGCACGCTGGAGGCGGGCTTTGCCGGCAGCTCGAACCAGAGGGTGATCGGGCGCGAAGAATTGCGTAAATATACAATGTGATAGTTGTCCTTGGGTACAATGCCCCTTTCGGATTTTTGGATTAATATGTCCCCGTTGAGGTTGAGGACGCGCCAGTTGAGCGGCGAAACGAATTTAAGCGTTTCAGGGTGCGGATCCTGACAAGGTTTGAATCCTTACCCTTTAAGCCACTGGCAACAGACGGGCGTTTCCTTAAAAACCGCCAAAGGGAGGCGATGTGGAGGTTTGCATATAGACAGAAGCCACAGGCCGGATTTCAGTCTTGACAGGCGCGGCGTCCGAACGGCGCGGCGGACCGCCGCAGGCGCGGAACAAATACCCCGAAAAGAAGGGCTGGCCCGTATATAAGCCAAAACTCGGCCAGCGCTCACAAAGACAAGGGCGGAAGCACAGGCCCGTACAAAACACCAAGCTCACTCCTTCCAACAAGAACAGCAATAAACCGTAAAAATCCGAGGGGCGTCACAGCCCCTCGGATTTTTACGGAATTTAAAAGAGGTCGCAGGAAACGAATCCCTGCCGCGTGCGGGCGACGTCCGCGCGTTTACTGTGATTTCTGCCGGGGCGGCAGCGGGACGCCCTGCGAAATGCTCTCGACGCGCTGCAGGAAGAACCACTCGCTTATCTCGTTTCGGATGTCGCGGCCCCTGCGGAACAGCGCGAGCGCCCTGTCTTTGTCCACAGGGCTCTTCGAGAGTTCGGCGCGGAGTTCGTCCATGACGCCCCTGGCCGCGTCCATCTTGTCCCGTATCTCCTGCGGGACATCGGCGTTCGAATACCGCGGCCCGCCGTAACCGCGCCCGTGCCACCTATCCCCGCCGTCGCGGCCCAGCCCCCATCCTCCGTCACCGTAACGCCCGCAGTGAGCCAGCGCGCTGCCCGCGAACGCCAGGATCATCGCCACAGCCAGGGCCGCTATTATCATCCGCTTGTTTCTCAACATATTCGCACCTCCTGTGTTTTGCCAGACATGTAAACTGGCCCTCTCGTGCCCCCGTATTTTAGATCCCGCTCCATCCCGCCGCAATGTGAAATGTAGAAGGAAGCAATTGGTAAACTTGACAATTGTGAAAGGGACCGCCCTTTGGTATGTTTGATATTAAGTGGATACCTTGGGAGGTTACGACATGATAAAAATTTTACTGGCTGACGATCATCCGCTGACGCGCGCGGGCCTCGCGGCGTGGATAAAAGACGAACCGGATTTTGAGCTAGTCGCGGAGGCAGGGGACGGCGAATCCGCGTGGAGGGCCATATCGGATGCCAAGCCAGACGTAGCCCTCCTCGACATCGAGATGCCCAACGGAACTGGCATAGAGGTGGCGGAGCGGGTGACGAAAGCAAAGCTGCCCGTGAAGGTCGTCATGCTCACGGCGTACAAGGCACAGCAGTACGTCATGGCCTCGCTGCGCGCCGGGGCGTCCGGCTTCGTCTTGAAGACGGCACCGTTCGAGCAGCTCCGCTCCGCGATCCGCGCCGCCAGCGAGGGGAGGCTCTACCTTGACGCGTCCGTCTCGTTTGCCGCCGGGTTCGCCGAGCCAGAGGAACTCTCGTCCAGGGAGAAGGAGGTCCTGCTCTGCGCGGCCCAGGGGATGACCGGACATAAAATCGCCTCCCTGCTGTCGATTACGGAGCGCACGGTCCAGGCTCACCTGGCGTCTGTGTACAACAAGCTCGGCGCAAAAAACAAGACCGAGGCGATCCTCATCGCGCTCAAACGCGGGATCCTGTTCCTCGATCAGCTCCACATAGACGAGGAGGACGAGGAGTGAGGCGCAACGCACTCCTCCTCCTGATGCTCCTGGTGACTGTGCTCACCGGGGCGACCCTCGCTGTCTCGATATACGCGTTCAAGGCACAGGAGGGCGTCACGGACGCGATGCTGTCCGCTTACGTGTCGGATATCGCGGAGAGCTTCGTCGAAAACTCCAGGATGGCGGCCAGCGTCTTGCAGGGCGGCGGATGGGGCAGCCACATGCGCCGCTGGGGGACGGGCGGATGGGGCGAGGCGTACCACCACATGGATCCTCCCCGCCAGAGCGTCGTGCGCAGGTTCTTCTTCCGCATGTTTTCCGCCGACCCGCAGCTCAAGTCCGGCGGCATTCTCTTCTTCAGCCGCGACGGACACCCCATCGCCGGCTCGTTCGGGGCGGAGAACCTCGTGGCCCTCTGGAGCGACAAGCTGCTCTCCGGCCAGCCGATCCGGGTGGAGGACGGTAACGGGATGGATTATTACGCAGTCGCCAAAGAGCTGGCGACGGGGAATTTCGTGCTGGTCGCCGCTTCCAGGACAAACCTGCTGAGTTCCATATCGCGCGTCTGGAACGCCTGGCTCGTGTCCGTGATGATCTCGTCCGCGGCGGTTCTCGTCGGGATAGCCGCGTTGTGGCGTTATCTGGTGATCCCGGTCCGGTCGATCGCCGACGCGACAGGCGTGACGGAGTGGGGGCGGAGCGTCCCGCGCTTCGAGCCGTCCCCGCTGTACGAGGTCGGCACCCTTTCGGACGTGATAGAAAAGTCTGCGGCGGAGGCGGTCGCTAAGGAGCAACTGCGCCTCCGTTACATAAGCGACATCGTGCTGGCGCAGGAGGACGCGAGGAAGCGGCTAGCGCGCGAGCTCCACGACGGCCCGCTCCAGTTGGTCGTGGCCGCCATAAAGCGCCTCCAGCTCGCACAGATAGCCCGGCAGACGCAGAGGGAGGGCGGCGCGGACGAGGAGCTGGACGAGGCGGAGCGTATTTCGCAGTACGCTGCTAACGAAATCCGCAACTACTGCGACGACCTGTCCCCGTCGTGGCTGGCCTTGGGCGTCGCCTCCGCGCTGGAGGAGATGGCGGAGCGCCTCTCCGAGACCTATGGCGTCAGCGTGAACGTCTCGGCCGGCGACATCGATCTCATGGAGGAGTACTCGCTCCCGATGATCAGGATCCTGCAAGAGGCCGTCTCGAACGCCGTGCGGCACGGCGGCGCTTCGTCGCTGGACGTCTCGCTCTCGATGGAGGGGGACGAGCTGGTGTTCAGCGTTGCGGACGACGGAAAAGGCTTTGACGCCTGCCCGCCGGACTTCGAGCGGATGAGGCTGGAGGGCCACAGGGGTCTCTCCAACATGTACGAGCGCGTCCAGTTGCTGGGCGGGAAGCTCAATATAGAGTCAAGGCCCGGCCATGGCTGTGCCATAACGGTAAGGGTCAAAACGCCGAACGCCCCCTGCCGCGAATAAACGAGGATCCGGGGGGTGACGAACCCCCCGGCGGTATTTTGGGCGGCGTCCCGCTGTTCCGTCTAGCGATTTTGCGGGATGTCCGGTATGGAGGCGAAGCCTTCCGCCAGATCGTCGTCCGTGGGGACTCTGTCGCTCAACGTCCCCGCGTTGTACTGCATATAGGCCGAAAGGTCAAAATAACCTGTCCCGGTCAATCCGAAGAGTATCACCTTTTTCTCCCCGGTCTTCTTGCACTCCAGCGCCTCGTCGACAGCGGCCTTGATCGCGTGGCTCGATTCAGGCGCGGGGAGGATCCCCTCGACCTTCGAAAACTTTACTGCCGCTTCAAAAACGTCGTTCTGCGTTTCGGATCGGGCCTCCAGAAGGCCGTCCTCGAAGAGCTGGCTCAGCACGGAATTCATGCCGTGATAACGGAGGCCACCCGCGTGATTGCTGCTGGGGATGAAGCCGTTGCCCAGGGTTTTCATCTTGATGAGCGGGGTGGTCTTGGCGGTGTCGCCGAAGTCATAGGCGAAGCGGCCCCTGGTAAGGCTCGGGCAGGAAGCCGGCTCGACCGCGACAAAGCGGATGCTGTTTTTCCCCTCGATCCTTTCCCCCATGAACGGGGCGATTAGCCCGCCCAGGTTAGAGCCGCCGCCGGCGCACCCTATGATGACGTCCGGCGCGATCCCGTACTTGTCCAAGGCCGTCTTCGTCTCAAGGCCGATCACCGACTGGTGCAGCAGGACATGGTTCAAGACGCTGCCCAGCACGTATCGGCACTTGTCGGATTTCATCGCAGTTTCGATCGCCTCGGAGATAGCGCAGCCCAGGGAACCGTATGTATCGGGATCCCGTTCGAGGATCCTGCGGCCGGCGTCGGTGGTGTCCGACGGCGACGGGTATACCTCCGCCCCGTAGGTCTCCATGACGGCCTTACGGTAGGGTTTCTGTTCCGCGCTTATCTTCACCATGTACACGGTAAGTTCTATGCCGTAGAACGCGGCGGCCATCGCCATCGCCGTACCCCACTGGCCAGCGCCGGTTTCAGTCGTGAGGCGCGCGAGCCCTTCTTCTTTCGCGTAAAAGGCCTGAGGGCCGGCCGAATTCAGCTTGTGGCTGCCAGAGGTATTCGTCCCCTCGAACTTGTAGTAGATTTCTGCCGGCGTCCCCAGCGCTTTTTCAAGGTAATACGCGCGGATCAGCGCAGCAGGACGGTACGCCCGGTAAAAATCCAAAATGCCGTCCGGAATGGGGATGAGCTTCGTCGTGTCGTCAAGCTCCTGTTTTACGGGTTCCTTGCAGAAAATCGCCTCCATGTCGGCGGCCGTCACCGGTTCGAGCGTCCCGGGATGCAGGATCGGGGCGGGCTTGTTTTTCATCACGGCCCGGAGGTTGTACCAGTATTGGGGCGCCTCGTCCTCGCTGAGGTAAATTCGTGTGGGTATTTTACTCATCATCGTCTCCTCCTTTTAGAATGCGGTCCAGCCGTTTTCATCCGTTCACTCCCGCGTCATCCAAGCCATCCAGTTTCAGACGTTTCGCCCCATCCCCCCTTTTTTCTTCGCCGCCGCGCGAACGCATAAAAAAGAAGAGAGGCTTTGACTTCGCCTCTCTTCTTGACCTTGCTCCGGTATGTACGGCGCAGCGGCTTAAAACTAAAATAAAAAAGAGGCTCGGGATAGTATCGCGTTACCTCCGAGCCTCTTCTGCATTCACAGAAAAAACGCGCAGGCGTCTACTGACGCCACCGCCACAAAAAGCCGCTTACAAGACCATCGCTCACAGAAAAACTGACTTTACGGTCAACTGTCACAAAAATTCCCCCGAGAAACAATATATCGGTTTATACCACACAATCTGACTTTACGCAAGCCGCTATCCCTTCATGAAGAGCGTCAGGGACATCGGCTGTTTCAGGTATAATGGCTGCGGCGCGGGCGCGGATGAATTGAAACGGCACGGCAGAAACCTCGTTATGCCAGGGGGTGTGACTTCAATGTTTGGCGGTAAAAAGAAAAAGAGCGGCGACTCGTGGGATTTTGGCCAAATTTCGTTCGGGGGCGAGAGCAAATTTTCGCTTTCCATCGGCGATGCCGTCGGGAAACCCGTTATTCAGCCGGCTCCGTCGGATTGCGCGGCCAAGGGCGATACGCCGGAGCCAGCCGGCTACGGCAAGCTCCTGGCGTCCGCAACTCAGGCGACCCTCCACAGGGAGACGGCAGGGCGGGGAGGGCGCGCCGTCGTCATGGTAGGCGTCAAACCCGAGCCAGACGAGCAGACCGCCCTGGCGCTCGCAAAGGCCATGCGCAAGGGGCTCGGCTGCGGCGCGCACGTCGAGGGCAGGAAGGTCGTGCTGCACGGGGATATCAAGGAGAGGGCTGCCGCCTGGCTATCGAAGGCCGGCGTTAGAAAGGTCGTGATGGGAAACTGACCTTTTTTTTAACTGCCTTTCGTAGCTGAAGCTCCACGCGTTCTTCATCTCGCCCCTTTTCTGGATCATCTTGGCGATGGCCTTCTTCCTGTGCAGGAACCTGTCCTTCGCGCCAGGGCCCGCGCTCTCGATCGTAATACCGCAGTCGCAGACGTCCAGGGCTTTTTCGTACTCCTTGGTGCGAAGGTAGAGGCTCAGCAAGCGGTCGCAGGCGACGCACCTCATGCCGAGGAATGACGGCTCGGAATAGGGCATGCCAGGAAGTCTGTTGATATTGTCCAGCACCAGCGACACCTGGGACGCGTCCAGCCTGTCGCCCATGCAGCCTATCAGCCTGAGCGGCGCCGCGAGCGGGACGAAAAACCTGTAGACCGGGAAAGCCTTTATCAGCTCCGTGGCCAGGAATATGCCCTTCTTGACGGCTTCCTCCGACTGCTTCCTCTTCCCCCAGTTTTCCTCCAGATCTCTTGATATGTCCTCGTACCGTTCTGGCAGGGATTCCAGCTCGCAATCCTTGAAGAGGGCGGCGTTGAGTTTTTTCAGGTGTTCCCGCATTTGGCCGCACACGGCCAGGACTTGCCTGTGATACTTTACATAGCCGTCAAACGCGCCTACGCGCCTGAGTTCGCGGGCGGTCTGCGGATCTATGTTTATGTCTATGTCATTGTCTGTCACACGAGGCTCGCGCGGCTGAAACGGGGCCGTATTCATTTCGGTCTGGAACGTGGCGGAGCGCGTCACAGGCGGCTTGACGACAGCATCCGGCGTTTCGGTGCCGTCGTGCTTCCACCGCTCGTTCTCCTCGATTTCCCACGGCGCGAGGTCTGGCATATGATCGCCCCCCGAAAGAACTATATACATTACACAGTATTATAATACATAACAAAACAAATATTGTCACGAATTTTATTCCGTCACGTGCGCAAAAAAGCCGCCCAAAGAGGCGGCTGTGGGAAACGCTGGCTAATTCACTTAAACGGCATGTCATTTACGAAGGCGGACGGCGCAAGGGTTTAAATCTTTACCCTTTAGGCGCATACGGATAAATCAGCCTTCTTGGCGGGCTGTTTTATCTGGGCATCCCTGGGTCAGGCGATGACGACTAGCGGGTCATCCGTGTTGACGGCATCCCCCTCTTTGAAGCATACCTGAACTACCGTGCCTCCCGACGGAGCGTATATCTCGTTTTCCATCTTCATTGCCTCCAGCACGAGGACGAGCTGTCCCTCCGCGATGACGTCGCCCTCTTTCACGTGCATCTTCCATATCTTGCCGGGCATCGGGGAGGAGATAGTCGTCCCGCCCGCAGCCGGCGCCTTTACAGGCGTGGCCGCCGAAGCGGCCGGAGCGGGGGCAGGGGCTGACACAGGCTGCGGCGCGGAGACCGGCGCTGCTGAAACAGGCTGCGCGGACACCGGTGCAGGTGCGGCGGACTGTCCTAGCTCTTCGACTACGACATCGTATGATTTCCCATTGACAGAAACTCTGAAATTGCGAGCCATATCTATGACCTCCTAGAAAAGTATAAATCAAACATCCGAGAAACCTTCGAAGTTCTGGAGCCTGCCGGTAAAGCGCCACGCGCTGCCTGCGCCCTGGCGCGGATCCTGCCGGGACGGCGTCACGGAGACTACGCTGGCATGAGAGCCGCATATCGCCGTCACGGCGGCGGTTATCACCGCCACGATCTCATCGCCGTCCTCTGACGGGGCTGACGCAGCCTGGGTTCCCGCCGAAGCAGGGACAGGCGCTTGAGCGCCGCCGCCGGGCACGCCTTCGCGCCGGCATGGATCAGGCACGGCGACGCATATCTTTTTCAGGATCGCGATGACGCTCACGCCTATGACTACGAGGAAAACAAGGCTGACCGCGACTATCGCCAGCAACAACCAAAAAAATGACATTGCCTCGTAACCGTTCATCTATCTCACCGCCTAGCCCGGCATCACGCCGTGCTTACGCCTCGGACGCAATTCCTTTTTGTTCTCGGTCATGAAGAGCGCCTGGCTGAGCGCGGCCCTAGTTTCCTCGGGGAGGATCACACGGTCGACGTATCCGCGCGCGGCCGCGACGTAAGGGTTCGCGAACGCTTCGCGGTACTCCTCTATCTTCAGGGCCCGCGTCGCGGCCTTGTCCTCGGAGGCCTCGATCTCCTTGCGGAAGATGATGTTGGCCGCGCCCTCCGCGCCCATCACAGCGATCTCAGCCTGCGGCCACGCCAGGACGACGTCCGCGCCCAGGTCCTTGCTGCACATGCCGAGGTACGAGCCGCCGTATGCCTTTCGCAGGACGACAGTTATCTTGGGGGCCGTGGCTTCGCTGTACGCGTACAACAGCTTTGCGCCGTGCTTTATGATCCCGCCCATCTCCTGGTTGAGGCCGGGGAGGTATCCTGGCACGTCCTCGAAGGTGACGATCGGGATGTTGAAGGAGTCGCAAACGCGGATGTGGCGGGCCGCCTTGCAGGACGCGTCGATGTCGAGGCACCCGGCCATCACCTTAGCCTGGTTGGCGATGATGCCTATCACCCTCCCGCCGACCCTCGCGAAGCCGGTGACGATGTTCATGGCGTAGAGCGGCTGGACCTCTAAGAAATCGGCGTCGTCCACCACTTTTTTGATCACGTCGCGGACGTCGTACCCCTTGTTCGGATTGGTGGGGACTATCTCGCGGAGCGACATGTCGAGGCGGTTCGGGTCGTCAGACGGCTCCTTGCGCGGCGGTTCCTCCAGGTTGTTGCTCGGGAGGAACGAGAGCGTCTTCCTGACCTGAGCGTAGCACTCGTCCTCGTCCGACGCGAAAAAGTGCGCGACGCCGGAAGTCTGGTTGTGCGCGCGGGCGCCGCCTATCTGCTCGGACGTCACCTTTTCGCCAGTGACCGCCTCTATGACCTGCGGGCCGGTTATGTGCATGATCCCTACTTTGTCGACCATGTAGACGAAATCGGTCAGCGCCGGGCTGTAGACCGCGCCGCCCGCGCACGGGCCGGCTATTACGGAGAGCTGTGGCACTACGCCGGAGGCCTTGACGTTGCGGAAGAAGATGCTGCCGTATCCTGAGAGCGCGTCGACTGCCTCCTGGATGCGCGCCCCGCCCGAGTCGTTTATGCCGACGCACGGCGCGCCGTTAGTGACCGCCAGATCCAGCACCTTGCATATCTTTTTCGCGTGGGCCTCTCCGAGCGAGCCGCCGATGACTGTGAAATCCTGGCTGAAAACGTAGACGACGCGCCCCTCGACGGTGCCGTATCCTGTCACTACGCCGTCCCCCGGGAACACCGTCTTCTCCATGCCGAAATTGGAGCAGCGGTGCTCGACCAGCTCGTCCAGCTCTACGAAACTGCCCGGGTCGAGTATCTTCTGTATCCTCTCCCTGGCCGTGAGCTTGCCCTTTTCGTGCTGCTTCGCGATGGCCTTCTCGCCGCCGCCGCAAGAGGCCTTCTCCCTCTTTGCGAGCAGGTTCTCGCATAGTTGATCAATTGTGCGGTCCGCCATTCCAGATAAACCTCCTTAGATGTCTGCCTATGGAAAAGCCGATTTACTGTCATACTGCCTAAAGGGTGACGATATAAACCCTTGCGGTGCCGGCCACCCAAAAGGGCAAAATGCCGTTTGGCGAATTAATCAGCGCTCCCCTGTCTCTGACTCAGCTCCAAGAGTATGCCTCCGGTCGATTTCGGGTGTACGAACGCGATCATGGCGCCGCCGGCGCCGAGGCGCGGGCTTTCGTCTATCAGCCGCACCCCTTTTTGCCTGAGTTCGGAAAGGGCGGACTCCAGGTCGTCTACACGGATCGCGATGTGGTGGATGCCCTCGCCCCTCTTCTCGATGAACTTCGCTATGGGGCTTTCTGGAGACGTGGCTTCCAAGAGCTCGACTTCCGACTCCTTTATCGGGAGGAAAGCGGTCTTGACCTTCTGATCCTCGACCGTTTCCACGCCGGCGCACTTTATGCCGAGCGCCCCTTCCCAGAATTTCAGCGATTCCTCGATGTCCTGGACTGCTATGCCGATATGGTCTACAACTGTAGTGTTCATGACGTCACCTCCTATTCCGAAATTCCCCGTATTATACCCTATTCAGGGAGACGGCCTTTTTGAGCCACTCTATGCACTCCGTCGTGGTCGTGCCGGGGCCGAAGATAGCGCCGGCGCCGATTTCGAGCAGCGCCGGTATGTCGGCGTCCGGTATGACCCCTCCGCCGAACACCACTATGTCGGACGCGTCCTTTTGCTTCAGGAGCTCCACGATAGCCTTGAAATAATGCTCGTGCGCGCCGGACAGGATGGACAGGCCGATCGCGTCGGCGTCCTCCTGGACCGCTGTCTCCACGATCTGCTCCGGCGTCTGCCTGAGCCCAGTGTATATTACCTCCATGCCGGAATCGCGAAACGCCCTGGCTATCACCTTGGCGCCCCTGTCGTGTCCGTCCAGGCCCGGCTTAGCAACTACGACTCGAATTTTTTGATCAGCCATCACACTCTACCTCCTAGAGATCCAGCCCTATAAAACGACGTTCTCTTTGTACTCCCCGAAAACGTCGCGAAGCACACCGCAGATTTCGCCCTCGGTCGCGTAAGCGTGCACCGCGTCCAATATCTTTGGCATGAGGTTGTCCGTTCCCGACGCCGCGCGGCGGATCTCCTCCAGCGCGCCCTTGACCCTCACGTTGTCGCGCGACTCCTTCATCCTGCGCAGCTTTTGGGCCTGGTTGTCGCCGACGGACTGGTCGACTCTGAGGAGATTGCGAGACGAGTCGTCCTCGTCTATATGGAACTTGTTCACCCCGACGACCACGTAGTCCCCGGACTCCACCTTGCGCTGGAACTCGTAAGAGGCGTCCTGTATGTTCTGCTGCGGGTAGCCCTTCTCAATTGCGGCCAGCATCCCGCCCAGCCCGTCGATCTTGCGGATGTACTCCCACGCGCCCTCTTCGATCGTGTTCGTCAGGGACTCGACGGCGTAGCTGCCAGCGAGCGGATCCACGATGTTCGTGATCCCTGATTCGTAGGCCACGATCTGCTGGGTGCGCAGGGCTACGCGGACGGAGTCGTCGGTCGGGAGGGCCAGCGCCTCGTCGAGGCTGTTCGTGTGGAGCGACTGCGTGCCGCCCATCACGGCCGCCATGGTCTGGATCGCGACGCGCACGATGTTGATCTCCGGCTGCTGCGCGGTCAGCGTCGAGCCGGCGGTCTGGGTGTGGAAGCGGAGCATCTGCGCGGACCTGTCCGTGACTCCGAAGCGCTCTTTCATTATTCGCGCCCACACCTTGCGGGCCGCGCGGAACTTCGCGACCTCCTCAAGGAAGTCGTTATGCGCGTTGAAGAAGAACGAGAGGCGTTTCCCGAACACGTTGGGATCCTGTCCCTTCGCTATGGCCGCCTCGACGTAGGCGATGCCGTCGGCCAGCGTGAAGGCCACCTCCTGGACGGCGGTTGAGCCGGCCTCACGGATGTGGTATCCGGATATGGAGATCGTGTTCCACTTCGGCACGTTCTGGCTGCAAAACTCGAATATGTCGGTGATGAGCCTCATCGACGGCTTTGGGGGGAAGATGTATGTCCCCCGGGCGATATATTCCTTCAGGATGTCGTTCTGAATCGTCCCGCCGAGCTGTTCCGGCTTGATCCCGTCCTTCTCGCCGACGGCGATGTACATAGCCAGAAGCACGGCGGCAGGGGCGTTGATCGTCATGGACGTCGTCACCTTGTCCAGCGGTATCCCGCCGAAGAGTATCTCCATGTCAGCCAGGCTGTCGATTGCCACCCCGACCTTCCCGACCTCGCCCTGCGCCATCCCGTGGTCGGAGTCGTAGCCAATCTGGGTCGGCAGGTCGAAGGCCACGGAAAGCCCCGTCGTGCCCTGGCTCAGAAGGTAGCGATACCGCGCGTTGGATTCCTCTGCGGTAGCGAACCCTGCATACTGGCGCATCGTCCAGAAGCGCCCCCTGTACATGGTGGGCTGCACGCCCCTGGTGTACGGGTACTCGCCCGGGAAGCCGAGATCCCCCATATAGTCGAGCCTGGCAGTGTCCTCCGACGTGTAGAGGCGCTTTATCGGAATCCCGCCGCCTGTCGTGAACTTATCCCTGCGCTCCGGGCTTTTGGCGAGGGACTTTTCGACCGCAGCCTCGTACTTGCTTTGGCCTGTCTTGAACTCCTCCGATTTTACCTCAGACATTTACACCATCCTCCATTTCGGGCGCGGCGGCCGCCGCATTCCCGATTTTCTCGAATTGACTCATATAAAGTCAATTATCATATATTTTCCGATAAAAAACAAGTTTTTGACAATATTCACAAAATTCTATATAATTTCAATACTGAAAAACCTCCTTTCCCCTTCGAGTTTTTCGTGTATTATTATTACGCTTGAAACAATTCTTGACATTGGGCAAAATGCGGGGGGTGTTCAGCGTGGAAATGGCAACCTGCAGCGTATGCGGGAAAATTTTCGGCACGTCGGCGGGCTCGGTCTGCCCGTCATGCCGGAAGCTGCTCGACATTGTGTACGAGAAGGCACGCACGTACCTGCGTGACAACCCGAAGGCGGAGGTGCGGGCAAAATCCCTTGCGGAGGCGATAGGCGAGGATGCCAGGCTCGTCGAGATACTGGTCATGGAAGGGAGATTCGACGCAAAGGACAGCCCCAGGATGGAGGAGAGCGAGCTTGAGAAAAGGCGCAAGCGGCTCCTCCAGGATCTCCAGAAAAACCTGGAGCTACCTGTCAGGCAAGAGGAAAAAACGACCTACGGCAGTTCGAAGCACGGCAAGAGAGTGGATGGCGACTAATATAGACGGCTAAACAAAGGAGCTATGGAAGAATGTTCAAGGCTTATGGTATCCTCCCTGTGAACGAATCGGTCTACTGGATCGGGGCGAACGACAGGGAGACTGACAAATTCGAAGGGCTATGGGACATCCCTCTGGGGGTGGCGTACAACTCTTATTTCGTGGATGACGAGCGCACAGCGCTCGTGGACACCGTAAAGAGCTCATTCATGGACGATTTCCTGTACCGGCTGAACCTCCTGCTCGACGGACGCAGACTGGATTACGTGATAGTGAACCACATGGAGCCGGACCACTCCGGCTCGCTCGGCATGATAAGGCGGCTTTACCCCGGCGTGAAGTACGTCGGGAACGCCAAGACGCTCGAAATGCTAAAGAACTTTTTCGGGATAGCGGACGACACGGTGGAGATAAAGGAGGGCGAAACGCTCGACCTGGGCAGGCATAAGCTCACGTTCGCCACCGCGCCGATGGTTCACTGGCCGGAGAGCATGGCAACCTACGACGTCACCGACCGCGTGCTGTTCTCGAACGACATATTCGGCGGCTTCGGGGCGCTCGAGGGCGGGATTTTCGATGACGAGGCGAACCACGACTGGGCCATCTACGAGATGATGCGCTACTACGTCAACATCGTCGGGCGATTCGCCGCGCCCGCGTTGAAGGCGCTTGCCAAGGTACGCGGGCTGGACGTCGCGATGATCTGCCCGTCGCACGGCCCCATATGGAGGAGCGACCCCTCGCACGTGATGGGTCTTTACGAGAAGTGGAGCAGGCAAGAGACCGAGGAGGGTGTCGTCGTCGTGTACGGCTCCATGTACGGCAACACGAAGATCGCGTCCGACGTGATCGCGCGCGCCCTCTCCGAGTCCGGCGTCAAGAAGGTATCCGTGTACGACATTTCGCGCTCGAACATGTCCTACGTGACGACGGACATCTGGAAGTACGCCGGGCTGATACTCTCCTCCTGCACGTACAATATGGAGCTGTACCCTCCGATGGCCTCCCTGCTCCGTCTGCTTGAGAACAAGATGATGAAGGGCAGGAAGATAGGGCTATGCGGCTCCTATAGCTGGAGCAGCGCCGCGCTCAGGGAGATGACGGAGTTCGTGAACCGCTCAAAGGGCGGCTGGACGCCCGTCGATCCCTCCGTGGAGTTCAAATCCTTCCCGACAGCGGACGATCTGGCGCTCTGCGCGTCCCTCGGGAAGAACATGGCCGAAGCCGTGAGCGGGATGTGAGCGCGTTGTGACGCAAAAGGGCGATCCTTCCGGGCGGCGCGGGGCAAACGATCTGCTTGTCATACTGCGCGAGCTGCTGAAGGCCCCGCGCGACATAGGCGCGCTCTGTCCTAGCTCCTCTGCCCTCGCGGGCGAGATGGCCCGCCCGTTCGGGGCGTCTTTTTTAGGAAACGGCTACCTGGTCGAGCTCGGCGCCGGCACGGGCCCCGTGACGGAGGCGCTGCTCCGGAGGGGCGTCCCCCCTTCGAGGCTGGTGGTCGTGGAGAAGTCTGAGCCGCTGGCCTGTTGCCTCAAAAATCGCTTTGAGGGCGTGTACGTCGTCTGCTGCCCCGCCGAGGAGCTGGGTTCGAACATGGGCGGGCGCGGCCCTGTGAGGGCCGTGGTTTCGAGCCTCCCCTTCCGCAGCCTCCCCGGCGCCGTGAGCGTGGCGATAATGAGGGAGGCGGAGCGCGTCCTTGAGCCAGGCGGCCTTTTCGTCCAGTTCACCTACGCCCTTCTGGGAGAGATGCCGTTCGTGCCGAATACGTTCCGCAAGGTGCGGTCGAAGGTAATTTTGCGCAACATGCCGCCCGCGAAGGTCGAGGTGTTCCGCAAACCCAAGGCTCTAATCTGAACGGCGTGATGAAGATCATCGCGCTCAAGATATACACCGACACGTTGAAGGCTTACAGGGACGGCGTGCCGCGTTTGCTTGACGCTTTGAACGGGCTGGCCATCGAGGGCAGTTTCTTCTTCGGCATGGGGAGCGAGGGGACAGGGTCGGCCATATCCAGGATATTCGGCCAGGGGAAGGAGATCGTCGCCTCCGCGCCGGGGATACTGAGGGACGCCGCCCGTCGGGGGCAGGACTGCGGCGTCTATGGGTGGAACCCGCAGGAGTGGTGTCAGCGCCTCCAAAAACTGAAGGACACGACGATAGAGGCCGACATAAAACGCGCCATAGAGTACTTCGCGAGGAGGACAGGGGCGCGCCCCGACGGATTTGCCGCGCCTGGTTTTCGCGTCAGCTACTTCAGCCTCAGAGTGGTGGACGACGTCCATTTCAAATACTGCAGCGACACCTTCGGGCTGTACCCGTTTTTTCCCAGGATGTCCTGGAAGACGTTCGACACGCTCCAGATACCGTCAAACCTGCCGCCGCTTGAGGCCGTCCTCGCCAAAGCGCGGGAATCGGAGGCGAGGCGTCTTCTCGAAGGGCTGTGGGACAGCATCGGGGAGGGTCTGAGCGTTGTGCCGCTGAACGCGGTGATCGCTACCTTCCCGCACATTTACGGCCCGTTTTGCGAATTCCTATTGCGTTCCGTCCAGGAAGGCGCTAAATTCATAAGCCTGAACACAGTGGCAGAACGCTTGGATCAGAGCGCCCTGCCTTCCTGTGAGGTCGTGTCTTCCAGGGCCTTCGGGATGGCGGGCGAGGTGTCGGTTCAGAGTTTCGAATGAGGAGGTTGGTCTGTCTTGAGGAGATACGGAGTTTGGCCGTTCGGAGCGCTCGTTATTTTTATGCTCGCCGCTGCCCTTTTCTCTTGCGCGGCCCTGGCGGCGGGAAACAGCATCAGCGACAACTGGTTCGTCGAGGGCAGCGGGTTTGCCCAGAAGGGTATCCTGCGGGTTAGCCTCAACGCGAACGGAGGGCTTGACATAAAAAGCCGGTTCGTGGACGGGACGGAGTACATCACCGGCTATGAGACATGGGGAGAGCTCAACGCGAGCCGCCTCGGCATAAACACGTGGCGCTACGGCGATAAGTACGAGCTCAGCGCGCCGATCGAGGTCCGCAGCTTCAACCCCACGATGAGCGAGCCGTTCAGGCTGCCGCCGTTTACCATCGACAAGCTCACCTACAGGGTCGTGCTGACCAGCGCGAACTCCGGGACGGTGGATATTTCGGGCTACGTGGACATCGACACGGTGGGCGAGACGGAGATCAACGCTGACTGCGCGATCTGGCGCGAAGGGACCCCCAAGCCTGATATCCCAGACACCGAAAGCGGCTGCGACGCGGGTTCCGGGGCGTCAGCCCTGCTTGCGCTGGGCGCGGTATTGCTCAGCAGGCGGTATCCGAGGCGATGACGGCCGGCTCTGCCTCGCCTGCCGAGATGGCCCCTGTCAAGTTTATCTTCATCCCGCTGGTCGGGCAGGCGACGTTTTACACGTGCGGGGTGGCCGTGCTGCAGTCCATACTCTTTTACAACGGCATCGAGTGCAGGCAGGACGTGATCGAGCTGGCCGTCGGCTCGTCCCCGTCTTACGGCACGGGGATAAAGAACATGTGCCGGTTTTTAAACGACAACGGGCTGAAGTCGGAACTGACGGAAAACCTCACGCTGCCGGACCTGAGGGAACATATCTGCCTAGGACACGTCATCGTCTGCCTCATGCAGGCATGGAACGACGAGCGGGGCCACGATTACACGGACTCGTGGGGCGACGGGCATTATGTGACCGCGATAGGCTACGACGACGAGAGGATTTATTTTATGGACCCCTACAACATCGCGAACTACGCCTACGTCGAAAACAGCGATTTCCTGCGCAGATGGCACGGCATCAACCTAGGCGTAAAGTACATAAACGCAGGGATAGCAGTGACAAACCCCAACCCCGTGTACCGGCCGGGGGTGTTCACGCGTATGCCGTAACGGTTTACGCGTCCTAAAAGACGCCCGCCGGCCAGAGGAGCGCCCGGCACCGCGTTATCGTGGATACCGTCCGCGATTACGGGTATGCGGACGCCAGAGGGGCGGGCGTCGGGGTGAAAGCCGTCCGGGCGCGGCACGCCGTCACGCGATTTCATACAATAAATTGTCTTTTTTGATTGATCTAAGGGGCGGATCTAATCCACGTCTTTTAATATATGTCGTAATAAAGATCCATAGATTAAAATATTTTTAATTTCTCCTCGTCTTTTTATTTTAACCATTCTTTCATTCAGATTTTACCCGTTCAGCGGTTGACAATTTTTTGTGTTCGAATTAGGATTGTCACATCGCACAGGCCGCTCACAGTTGAATAGGAAAAACGCTGATTGATTCGCTTAAATAACATTTCGCCGTTTAGAAGCGGCCGTCACAAAGATTTAAATCTTCACCCTTTAGGCCCTAGGCTATAAATCGGTCTTTAAGGTTTAAATCTTCACCCTTTTGGCCCTGACTATAAAATCAGCCTTTCTCAGGTTTGGGGGTACGCTAGATGAATTCCGCCGAGCGTCACGACATCAGCCCTAAGCTCCGTCCTTTCGTCCAGATGGTGGGCGCGCTGGCGAAGATCCTCGGAAATGACTGCGAGGTCCTGCTCCACGATGTGAATCGCCTCGACCGTTCCATCGTCGCCTGCGCGAACGGTCACGTCACCGGCAGGTCGCTTGGTTCCCCGATGTCTGTCTATGGCCTCCAGCTTCTGAACGGCGACGCCTTTTCAGGGTCACGGAACGTCCACACATACACCGCGAAGGCAAACAACGGGAAGCTCATCAAGTGCGGGGTCATCGCCATCAAGGACGGCGACGGCGAGACAATCGGCCTCATGTGCCTCCACTTCGACACAACAAGGGCGAGGGCGGCCAAGGAGCTGCTCGACGCGCTCTTTTCGTCCGACTGGTCCGCAGACGCGACGCCGGTCAACGAATTTTTCGGCCTGGAGATAGAGGATGTGTTCAACAACACCTTCCAGGAGATGAAGGGCCTGTTCGACAAGCCCGTTTCGGAACTGTCAAAAGCTCAAAAAAAGATAATCATAAAAAACCTCATGGAGAGGGGATTTTTCCTCATGAAGGGGGCGGTGGGGTACATCGCGGGGAAGATGGGCAACAGCAAGTTCACTATTTACGGGTACATCAGGGAGATAGGGAAGGGAGGAATCGTCGATGGATCTTATTGAGGAACACCCGATACTTGAGCCGTCCAATTTCAAGAGGGGCGAGAAGGTGACGTTTACCTTCGACGGCGTCACGATGGAGGGGTTCGGCGGAGCGCCGATTGCGGCCGCGCTCCACGCCAACGGGGTCAGGATCTACCGGGAAACGCCGACCATGAAGCGACCGAGAGGATTTTTCTGCGCCATCGGAAAGTGCAGCAGTTGTTTCATGGTGGTCGACGGGGTGCCGAACGTCAGGACGTGCGTCACGCCCCTCGTGGCCGGGATGAAGGTGGAGACGCAGCGCGGCAAGGGGCGTGCGGCTATCGCCCCCATTCTCCCAGAGTGAGGTGCTGGTGACATGACGGATTTCTCATCTGACATTCTGGTCGTCGGCGGCGGAGCGGCGGGGCTGTCCGCCGCGTCTGAGGCCGCTTCATACGGGGCGAAGGTGCTGATAGTGGAGGGCGACCTCCAACTGGGCGGGCAGCTCGTCAAGCAGACCCATAAATTCTTCGGGAGCAAGGACGAGTACGCCGGCACGAGGGGCTACAAGATCGCGGACATCCTCCTGGACGAGATCAGAGAGAACGCCCGGAACGTCAAGGTCCTCACCAACACGACGGTCACGGGCTACTACATCGAGGACGGGACGTTCACCGCGATGCGCGGCGAGGATTCGTATATGCGCGTCAAGGCGCGGAAGGCGATAGTCGCCACCGGCGCGTCGGAGCGGCTCATCCCGTTCCCGAACAACGATATCCCGGGCGTGTACGGGGCCGGCGCCGTCCAGACGCTGATGAACGTCTACGGGGTCACCCCGGGCAGGCGCGTATTGATGGTCGGCGCGGGGAATATCGGCCTCATCGTCAGCTACCAGCTCTTGCAGGCCGGGGTCGAGGTGGCGGCGGTGGTGGAGGCGATGCCGAAGATCGGGGGGTACTGGGTCCATGCCGCGAAGATACGCAGGCTGGGCGTCCCGATCCTGCTGCGCCACTCTATAAAGGAAGCGTTGGGCGAGAGGGCAGTCAATGGCGCCGTGATAATGGAGCTGGACGGCAAGTTCGCGCCCATAGGGAAGGAACAGAAGGTAGACTGCGACGTCATATGCCTCGCGGTCGGACTTTCCCCGACCACCGAGATATTGGCCCAGGCGGGGTGCAAGATGAGGTACGTGCCGGAACTCTGCGGTTCGGTCGCGGAGCGCGACCGCACGATGAGGACTTCGAACCCGGACTTCTGGTCTGCGGGCGACGCGATGGGCATAGAGGAAGCGAGCGCAGCGATGGTGGAAGGGCGGATCGCCGGGCTGTGCGCGGCTGAAAGCCTCGGCTTCCCCGCGAAGATGGAAAAGCTGGACGAATACTGGGCGCGACTCGATCACCTGAGGGCCGGCGAAGTCGGGGAAAAGATACGCTCCGGCATCGGCAAGGTGTCCTGTGGCGCGTGGGAGGCGTAAGGACATGAGTGAGAGTGAATCCCTTTTCAACAGCGGAGTGCTGACGGACGAGCGTCCGGGCGCGATCCGCCCGCCGCAGGGTCTGTGGGATAAAAAGAAGGCGGGGCTCGTCGTGGTCGAGTGTCCCCAGCGCATACCGTGCAACCCGTGCGCCACGAGCTGCCCCGTAGGAGCGATACGCCCGTTCGCCGATATCAACGACACCCCCGGGATCAATTACGAAAAATGCACGGGCTGCGCCGTATGTGTGGCCGTATGCCCCGGCCTCGCGTGCTTCGTCGTGGATCTCTCGTACAGCGAGGACAAGGCGCTCTATAAACTCCCCTACGAGATGCTGCCGCTGCCGTCAAAGGGCGACACGGTCACCTGCCTCGGCAGGCAGGGCGAGGAGCTTGCGCGCGGGACCGTCGAGGCGGTAATAGAGCCGAAGCGCGACAAAACCTATGTCATCCACGTATCCGCCCCCAAGAAATTCGCAAACGACATCAGGGCCATAAGGACAGGTGATCGGGCATGAGCGGCGCTGAAAAAGCTGAAGAAAAAGTGATCATTTGCAGGTGCGAGGAGATAACCCTCGACGAGATCCGGCTTTGGATAGACAGGGGCTGCGAGACGTTCGGCGAGCTCAAGAGGGTTCTGCGCGTCGGCATGGGGCCGTGCCAGGGCAGGGGCTGCCAGGAGATAATACTGAGGGAGCTGTCGCGCAGGAGGGGCATCCCCATCGACCAGGCAGAGGCAGGGACAGTAAGGCCGCCCGTCAAACCCATAAAGACTGGGTTGCTGGCATCGGAAGGAGGTGTGGAAGCGTGGAGTGGAAAAACAAATCAGATGTCGTAATCGTAGGCGGGGGCATCGTCGGCATAGCGACCGCGTACTATCTTGCCCTGCTGGGCAGGAAGGATGTCACCGTCGTCGAAAAGGGGACGGTATGCAACGGATCCACGGGACGGTGCGGCGCCGGGATCCGCGCCCAGTGGGGAACGGAGATGAACTGCCGCCTCGGGATCGCGGCGCTCGATATCTTCGAGACGCTGGAGGGCGAGTTCGGCATGTCCGTCGGCCTCAACCAGGGCGGCTATCTATTGGTCGCGTACACGGAGAAGGAATTCGAGAACCTCAAGAAGGGCATGGCGCTGCAGAACAGCCTCGGCATCCAGAGCAGGACGGTGACGCTGGCTGAGGCGCGTGAGATATGCCCGGCGCTCGACGCCTCCGACGCCGCGGGCTTCACGTACCACGCGCGTGACGGCCACGCCGACCCGTTCCTGACGGCATTTGCGTATCTGGAGGCAGCGAAGAAGCTCGGCGTCTCGTACCACAGGAACACGGAATGCACGGGCATCACCGTCCGTGGCGGCAAAGCCACAGGGGTTGACACGGCTAAGGGACACATCGACGCGGACGTGGTCATAAACTGCTCCGGCGCTTACTCCCAGATAGTGGCGAAATTCGCCGGCGTCGACCTGCCAAACTGGGGCGAGCGGCACGAGATAATGGTCACTGAGCCGGTCGACGACGGGGTATGCCCTCCGATGCTGATGAGCTTCTCCGGCAACTACTACATTCAGCAGCGGCCACACGGCTCGATCATCTGCGGCATGAGCCCGGCCGGCCACCCGCAGGACTTCCGGAACAGAACCACGTGGCAGTTCATAACGGAGATGAGCCGCGTCCTGAACAAGCTCCTGCCCGTCACGAAGGACATAAGGGTCGTGCGGCACTGGGCGGGGCTTTACGACATGACACCTGACGGATCCCCGATAATCGGCGAGACGGACGTGAAAAATTTCTACCACTCCACCGGGTACTCAGGGCATGGCTTCATGCTGGCGCCCATCGCCGGCAAGGTTCTTGCGCAGCAGTTGACGGGCAACACCCCCGATATAGATTTGAGCATGTTGGACTATCGGCGCTTCGCGCGCGGCGAGCTGATACTGGAACCGAACATCACGTAGGTTTTTTATGACGGCAAGGCTGAGACGGAGACAGCGGCAAAAGTGGAAAAAGGGAACGCCGGTCAATCCGCCTGAACGACGCCTTGCCGTTTTTGGGCAGACACCGCAAGGTTTCCGCGCCCCCGCAAGGGGGCGCGGTTTCAAAAATCAGCCCGTCTGCCGCGACGACGGGATCTTGTTCCTCCCGATGCAGTAGTATTCGAAGCCCAGCGGCTCCAACGCGGCCGGGTCATAGACGTTGCGCCCGTCGAACAGGATCTTTCGCCTCATGACAGCACCCGCCGCAGCCCAGTCGATGGACAGAAACTCGGGCCACTCGGCCACCAGCACCGCCGCGTCGGCGTCCCTTAAAATCTCCATGACGTCGCTGCCGTAATCCACTTCCGGCGGCAGGACGGCTTTGGCGTTCTTCCGGGCTATCGGGTCGAAGGCGGCTATCACGGCCCCGTGTTCGGCCAGGTCGTTTGCGAGCGTGATCGACGGCGCCTCTCTCATGTCATCCGTGCCTGGCTTGAAGGCCAAGCCCAGCAGCGCCACCTTCACGCCGTCCAGCGCTTCTCCGAAGCGTTTGCGGATCATGAGCGGGAGCTGCCGTTTCTGCGCCCTGTTCACCTTCTCGATGGCGGAGGTGAGCGTCATGTCCAGGCCGTAAGCCTCGCCGATCCGGCAAAGGGACGTCACGTCCTTCGGGAAGCAGGATCCGCCGTACCCGCAGCCGGCGGCCAAGAAGTGCTCCCCGATGCGCCGGTCCGACGCTATGCCGCTCCGCACTGAGCTGACGTCCGCACCGACTGCGTCGCACAGCCGCGCGATCTCGTTCATGAAACTTATCCGTGAGGCGAGCATCGTGTTGGCCGCATACTTGGTGATCTCAGCCGAGGCGGGATCCATGAAGAAAATCCTGCTCTCGGGGACGAACGGGGCGTACAGCTCTTTCATCAATGAGCGCGCCTTCTCCGAAACGGCCCCCACCACGACCCTGTCCGGATTCATGCAGTCCGCGACTGCCACCCCTTCCTTGAGGAACTCCGGGTTCGATATGATCTCGACCGGGTGATCTATCCCGCGCTCGCGCAGCCTGACCCCGATCCTGTCACAGAGCAGCCTGCTGGTGCCGACCGGCACGGTGGACTTGACGGCGATGAAACAAGGCCCCTTCATGCAGCGGCCGATGCCGTCGGCCACGGACAGGACCTGATCCATGTCAGCTTCCCCGTTCTCCCCCGGCGGTGTGCCGACGGCGATAAAGCAGATGTCCGATCCGTCCAGCCCGTCGTCCAGTTCGGTCGAAAAGCAGAGCCTGCCGCAGGAGGCGTTCTTTGAGACGAGTTCCGCCAGCCCTTCCTCGAATATCGGGATCTCTCCCCTGTTAAGCATCTCTATCCGTTTTTCGTCTATGTCGACGCACCGGACGACATTGCCCTTGTCCGCAAAGCAGGCCCCCGTCACAAGGCCGACGTACCCCGCACCGACGACGCATATATTCACCCGCGCAGCCCTCCCGAAATAATTGAAAATTCGCGCCGATGAGCATATCGGCGCGAATACTTTATCACCTGCGAGAGGCCTGTCAATGGATAGCCGCAGGCAGACCGCCGTCCCTACCGGCGCGTGACCCACTCCGTGAATTTCGCGACGTAACCCTTCAGAAAATCATCCGCCGAACGGGGGAGCTTGCCGCTTTCGAGTTCCCTGGGGAATGAGAAGTAGAACTCCGGCTGGTTCATCGTCCGGAGGTCGAGGAAGTTCAGAACCTGCCTCAGTTGGTTCTGCGCGCCAAACGTGCCGACCGCCCCTGGGCTGGTCCCGATCAGCCCCGCCGGCTTGCCGCTCCACAGATTCTGCCCGTATGGGCGCGAACCCCAGTCCAGCGCGTTTTTGAGGACTCCGGGGAACGACCTGTTGTACTCCGGGGTGATTATGAGCACCCCGCCGCAGGCTTTGACGCGCTCTTTAAAATCTACAACCGCAGAAGGCGGGTTCTCTTCGTCATCCTGAGAGTAGAACGGGAGGGACTTAATTTCGAACTCGTCAAACTCCAGGGATTTCCCGGCGGCGTCCCTGAAAAAACCAAACAGCTTTCTGTTGATCGAGTCCCTGCATATCCCGCCGACGAGCGCCAAGATCCTAGGTTTTGAGACAGCCGTATTTTGCGCCATGAAATTACCCCTCTTCTGAGAAAATGGTTTAAACCGCGCGCTCCAGGCATCTGACGATAAATCGGTCTTTCGTTGAATCAGCACGCCGCAACCTTATCATAAGGCAGAGGTGCCTGTATCGGTAATTCAGCGACCTTTTCTGCCCCGGCGGCGGGCCTGGGGGGCCTCCTGCACCGGGCCGGCATCGCGCGGCCCGTTTCGGCGGGCGGCGCTTATCGACGCGCCGAGCTGCATCGTTTCGGCACAAAACACGCGCGCGTCAAAGGCACCGCCGTACCAAGAGGGGCTGTAGCCTGACTCCGCGAGCAGGCCTTCAAACGACTCAGACCATATTTCAGCCGCGCCGAACGCGATGGCGTATGGCAAGAAGCGCTCGTACAGGTCCGAGGTGAGCTCCGGGATTTTTTGCCCCCGGAATGGGTACAGGGTCTCCATGCGGTTCCTTTCGGCGGTTTTAAGGAACGTCTCGAAGCCCTCGACTCGCGCCAGGAGCTTTTTACCCTCATGCGTCCTCTCGGGGATGATGGCCGAGAACACCAGCGCGGAGGCTATGGCCGCGCCGGCAAGCGTGACGATCTGAGGATCCGCCTGGAGAGAGCCGGCGAAGAACATCGCAAGCAGACGGCTGATGATTAAGAACGGTATGGCGAGCGAGAAGAGCGCGAGCAGCGCCGCAGAGGCGAAAACAGAAGCGGGCGAGACACCGCGCCGTTTTTTTACGTGCCTTGCGTCCATATCGCGCCTGTTCCAGTGCAGGCCGCTAGCTATCGCCCTGCGCTCCTGGTTTTTTCTGAGGTTTTTTATGGTGCTCACTGCGGAGGTAAAGAACGGTGCGAAGAAGAGGGCAGCCAGACCTACAGGGATGACGCCGCCGGACGATATCCACCCGCCTGACCTCATGAGCAGGAAGAACGGGACGAAAAGCGGCAATCCGCAGAACACTGGCTTGTAGTTCCACTTCACGAGCCTGGGGAGTTTGCACGTAGCGGCGTCTTTACGCGCGGCGAGCCGCCGCTTTACCCCGTAGAAGGACGGCATGAGCGACACCTGCGCCTTGGTGAATGCGACGTCCGCCATGCTTCCCGCTCCATCGCCCCCGCAAATGACGACGCTTGGCCTGCCGCCCGCGAACAAGCTCTCCATCATCGCCCTGTGCGCTGCGGAGAGGTCGCTCCACCGTTTGCGCGTCCGCGAGACTGACAGGGCGGCGTCGAGCGGTGAGATGGACACGAACCCGCGAACGGCCAAATCCACCAGGTCGGCCAAAAACAGATCCGCGTCAAATCTCAGTTGCTTTATATAGCCGGCGTAGGCGGGTTCGAGGCCGTAAGGGACGTGGAAGAGCGGGTACGCCAGCCTCTGTCTTCGGGCTTTTGTGCAGAAAAACCAGCTCCCGGCGTACCAGAGGACTATCGAGAGCGACGAAAGGGAGAAAAGCGCCTCGAAGTGCGCGCGCACCCAACTCTGCGGCGCGTAACGCTCCATGCGCTCAAGAGCCCGTGCCGCATCCGGGGAAAACCATGACAGCAGGAGGGACAGCGCCAAGGCCAAGAGCGGCAGACGCAATCGCATGACCGCTCCCCGGCTGCGTGTAAATGTGTGGCTGCCCACGATCATCCCCCCCTTCTTTAACATATAATACAATAAATGAAGTTCTTTGTGGGATCCCACGCTGTCATGGTTTATGCCTAATAAACACTACGCCAAATTCACAATGCACCGCGCCGGCGCAAGCGGCTATGATGCGGCATGGTAAAATGAGAGGCACTGGTGAAAATCCGCGTCGCGATCCCTCCGGCCATGCCGGGGAAAGAGGGCTGGTACTGTCCGTGGCTGTGCATCTAAAAAACGCCTATAATTGGTTCAAAAAATACTATGCGTGGCTTTTAATCGTGTCCTTTTTGACGATATACCTCACTCCCCTTGGTACGCACCGCCTCTTTGAACCGGACGAGGGGCGTTACGCCGAGATACCGCGCGAGATGATCGAAAGCGGAGACTTTGTCACGCCGAGGCTGAACTACGTGACGTACTTCGAGAAACCCGTCCTGACGTATTGGATGAGCGCGGCGGCGTTTAAGACGTTTGGCGAGGGCGAATTCGCGGCGCGGCTCCCGTCTGCGCTCTGCGCGCTTTTGGGGATCGCAGCGGTCTGGTGGCTCGGGGCTCGCGTCCTAGGAAGGAGGGCAGGTGTCCTGTCCGCGCTCGTACTCGGCACGTCGCTCCTTTATTTCGCCATCGGGACCACAGCCTTGACGGACATGCCCGTCTCAGCCTTCATCACTGCGGCGCTGGCGGCTTTTTACGTGGGCGCCGTGTCGCGAGACAGGCGATGGTACCTGATTTTTTACGCCGCCATGGGCGCAGGCGTGCTGACGAAGGGGCTGATAGGCGTCATTCTCCCGGCCGGGGTAATCTTCTGGTTTGTCCTGTTTGCAAACAAGTGGCGGCTGGTGCCGCATGTACTGTACGCCCCTGGCATACTGCTCTTCCTGGCGATATCGATCCCGTGGTTTTATCTCGTCTGCAAGGCAAACCCTGATTTTTTCAGGTTTTTTTTCATACAGGAACACTTCCTGCGCTACGCGACCAATATGCACGACCGGTACCAGCCTTTCTGGTACTTCATCCCGCTCTTGCCCGCCGCGGTGATGCCCTGGACCGGCCTTCTCCCCACGCTTTTTTCAAAGGGCGGCGTGCTGCGGTCGCCCGCTTCGCCAAAGGATGTGGACGCTGTTGTCTTTTTTATCGTATGGTTCGCGGTCATTTTCATCTTTTTCTCCATGTCCGGCTCTAAACTGATCCCGTACATCGTCCCATGCCTGCCGCCGATGGCGCTCCTCCTGGCCATGAACGTCGACAGGATGGCCGGGCGCGGACGCTGGACTGGCCGCGACCTCGCGTGCGTGGTCACCGTCCAGGGGCTGTTTGCGGCAGCCCTGTTCGCGTTCGCCCTGTCAGGGAAATATCTGGCCCGGGGCGAGGCGATGCTGACAGCGGCGCTCGTGTCGGGCGGGCTTGTCGCGGGGTCTTCCTCCGCTCTCGCGCGCTGGGTCAAGGCGCGCGACCTGCACGGCGCCCTGTCCGCGCTCTGTATTGGAGCGCTGCTGTTCGCGCTGGGCCTTCAATCCATTTATGCCCCTCTGGAGAACATGCGTTCAGCTTTTGCGGTTGCGCAGACTGCCATAACCAATAAAATGGATGGGGAGAGGATAGCCGTTTACGGCGAGATACTCCACGGGGTGCCATTTTACGCGAAGGAACGGGTGGTCTTGGTCAATGCGCCTGGCGAGCTGGAGTACGGCGCGTCTCAAATGGAGGAGGACGAGAGGGCGGAGTGGTTCCCGGACAGCGGCGAGTTTTTGAGGCGCTGGGACTCAGGTTCGCCGTTTGCGCTCATAATAGATAAAAAATACCTAGGCAGCCTCTTTGAGGGCGGCATCGACAGCGGCGCTAAAACCATAGACGCGGGGGATCATCTGATAATCTTCAACCGGAAGGACGGATGAAACTGGAAATCTCAGTGATCATACCAGTATACAACGAGGAGGAGTCGATAGAACCCCTCTTCGCGGCGCTTTACCCGGTGCTGAAATCGCTCGGGCGCTCCTTTGAGATAATATTCGTCAACGACGGGAGCCGCGACAGGTCTTTCGCCATGCTGTACGACCTGCACAAAGCGCACGCTGAGGTCAGGGTCGTGGACCTCAACGGCAATTTCGGGCAGCACATGGCGATAATGGCCGGTTTCGAGCAAGCCAGGGGCGACAAGGTAATCACGCTCGACGCGGATTTGCAGAATCCGCCGGAGTCCATACCGGACATCCTGGCGAAGATGGACGAGGGGCATGACGTCGTAGGCTCATACCGCATGGGCCGGCAGGACCCGCTCTTCAGGAAGGTAGTGTCAGGGATGGCCAACAGGCTGACGAACCGGATGGCCCGCCTCGACATCCGCGACTACGGCTGCATGTTGCGCGGCTACGACAGGCGCATCGTTGACATAATAAACGCGAGCTGCGAGACAACCACGTTCATCCCTGCCCTCGGTCGGAAGTTCGCCGTTAACTCGGTCGAGATCCCGGTGCCGCACAGGGCGAGGGAGAAGGGGGTCTCCAAATACGGGATCGCGCAGCTCATCAGGCTCAATTTCGACCTGATGACCAGCTTTACCCTTGCGCCGCTCCAGATGGTGACGGTATCGGGCATGGTGATATCCGTCCTGTCGTTCGTCCTCGTCTGCTACATCATGCTGCGCCGTCTGATAGTGGGGCCGGAGGTCGAGGGCGTGTTCACCCTGATGGGGATACAGTTCCTGCTGACCGGGATAACGCTGATGAGCCTCGGCATAACGGGCGAGTATGTCGGGCGGATCTACAGGGAAGTGAGCAGGAGGCCGAGATTCGTGGTGAAAAAGACATACGACCATGAGTGACATGGGAGGAAAGACGCCCGGGAGGCGCGGAATAGCCGTCTTCGCCTACAGCGAGCCAGGGTATGTCTGCCTGGAGGAGCTGTTCGCGTCTGGCGCGAACGTGACGGCGGTATTCACTCACGAGGACGACCCTGGCGAGGAGATCTGGTTCCGCTCTGTCGCGGAACTTGCCAGGGCGCACGGCGTGCCAGTGCGGACGGACTCCAAGATAGGCCCTGACGCCGCCTCTTTCCTCCGCGAGGCCGGCGCCGAGATCATACTTTCGGTTTACTACCGGGCGATGATACCGGGCGAGGTCTTAGCCGTCCCCCGCCTCGGCGCCTATAACATACACGGCGCGCTGCTCCCTCGATACCGCGGGCGCGCCTGCGTGAACTGGGCAGTGCTTAACGGCGAGACGCGGACTGGCGCCACGCTCCACGTCATGACGGAATTAGCTGACCAGGGCGATATAGTGGATCAGGAAGCGGTGCCTATAGGTTACGAGGACACGGCCCTGGATGTCTTCAAAAAGGTCGCCCAGGCAGCTCGGATCGTGTTGTCGCGAGGACTCCCCTCCATTGAGGCGGGAAACCCTCGCAGGGTGCCGCAGGACGAGTCTCAGGCGACGAAGTTCGGCCGGCGCAGGCCGGAGGACGGCAGGATTGACTGGGGCAAAACTGCGGAGGGGATATACAATCAGGTCCGCGCTTTGACACACCCGTTCCCTGGCGCGTTCACGGAATTGGACGGCAAAAGGCTCTTCGTCTGGCGCGCCAGGGCAGCGGGGGGGAGTCCGTGCCAGAAGCCCGGCACCGTCGTGTCGCGGAGGCCTTTTGTCATAGCGGCCGCAGACGGGGCTGTCGAGCTTTTGTCGTGGCAGTTCGACGGAGAGGCAGAGAGAGGGGCAAATTTGGAATGAAGGTATTCATCACAGGGATAAACGGCTTCATCGGCAGCCACTTGGCCGAAGCCATCCTCCGGGAGACCGGCTGGGAGGTTTCAGGCTTAGACCTCGCCTCAGGGAATATAAACGAACTGCTGAAAGAGGAGCGTTTTACCGCGTTCCGAAGAGGCGACGTCTTTAAAGACGGCAGACGGATCGAGGAGCAGGTGGAGTGGTGCGACGTAGCCGTGCCGCTCGCCGGGGTGGCCCGCCCGGCGATTTACCTGAAAAAGCCCGTGTGGACGTATGAGCTGGATTTCGAGCAGAACTTGAGGGTCGTCAGGATGTGTTCCCTCTACGGCAAGAGGCTGATCTTTCCGTCCACGTCCGAGGTGTACGGCCTGTGCGGCGACGGCGAGCTCAAGGAGGACGAAAGCCCGCTCGTGACCGGCCCTATAGGCAAGATGCGATGGATATACAGTTGCAGCAAGCAGATGCTGGACAGGATGATCTTCGCCTACAGGCAGGAGCATGGCTTGAACTTTTCGATATTCCGCCCGTTCAACTGGGTCGGCCCCAGGCTCGACACGTTCGAGGACGCGAAGAAGCGCGAGGCGCGCGCCGTGACCCAGATGATCTACGACGTGCTGCACCGCGGCGAAGTGAGCCTCGTGGGCGGCGGCCACCAGCGCCGCAGCTTCACGTGGATCGGCGACGCCATCGAGGGGCTTTTGGCCGTGATCCGAAACGACGGCGGGAAGGCCAGCGGCGAGATCTTCAACATAGGGAACCCGTCCAACAACTGCTCCTTGCTGGAGTTTGCCCGCATGCTCGTCGAGGAGATGGAGAAGTTCCCCGCCTTCGCCGAAAGGGCAAAGGCGGCCAGGCTGCTGGACGTCGGGGCCGCCGAGCACTACGGGGATACATACGATGACACGGACAACCGCGTCCCTTCGGTGGAGAAGATCGGGAAGCGCCTTGGCTGGCATCCGAGGACGCCGCTCCGGGACATGCTCCGGATGACGCTCGAATGGTACGCGCGGGGTGCCGAAGGGCTGTGAACCTCGCGGTCAAGGTTGACGTCGACACGCTGAGGGGTTATCGCGAAGGGCTGCCGAACCTGCTCGGGCTCTTCTCCGCCCAGGGGTTTGCGGCCTCAATTTTTTTCTCCTTCGGCCCCGACAACTCCGGCAAGGCGATACGGCGCGTCTTCCGCAGGGGATTCGTCTCCAAGATGGTGAGGACGAGGGCGCCGTCCACTTACGGGTTCAAGACATTATTTTACGGGACTCTGCTGCCCGCGCCGCTGATCGTGCCGTCCAATCCCAGGATATTCGAGCGGGCGTTAAAAGACGGACACGATTGCGGCGTACACGCATGGGATCACGTCTTGGTCCAGGACAAGCTGGATGGCATGTCAGGCGGTGAGTTCAGGTCGCTGTTCGAGAGGGCGGCAGAGCTGTTTTTCAAGATTTCCGGCGAAAGGCCGCGGAGCTACGCCGCGCCGGGCTGGCAGGTTTCCGCCGCGAGCCTCGCCGCAACAGACGATCTGGGCCTGAAGTACGCCAGCGACGCGCGCGGCAGTTGCCCGTTCTTGCCGGTATACCGAGGCGCGAGCTTCTCTACCCCTCAGATACCGACCACGCTCCCGACGATGGACGAGGTGCTGGGGCTCCGGGGCGTCGATGACGAGACGCTGCCAGGCCTCTGGCTGGACGGCCTGTCGGGCGAGTGGAACGTCCTCACCGTGCATGCCGAGATGGAGGGCCTGTCCAAGCTCGGCGTGTTTGAAAAATTTATCGAAAAGGCAAAGTCGGAAGGCGCGAAATTCGTCACGCTGAGCGAGATCGCCGACCTGGCGCCCTTCGCCCCGGGCGAGATCGTCCAGGGGACGCTCCCCGGGAGGGCCGGGACGCTCGCGCTTCAAAAGTGTATTTATAACTAAAAAAGAACAGATAAATCCATTATCAGGTGACTGGAGGGTGAAGATCAAATCCTCGCGGCGCCTGCCTCCCAGAACGGCAAAACAGCGCTGTTCTAAAAAGGCGTTCCCGCAGGGGAGAATTCCTTTATTTCCTCTTGCCTATCGGCATTATACAGAGCGGGGTCTCGCCGTCCTTCAGCTTCAACTCGCGCTTTACGCCGTCCAGGTTCATGGAGACCATGTATCGGGTCGATATCCCGAGCGAGTCGGCTGCGAGGTAGGCGTTCTGGCTCATCGCGCCCGCAGCAGTGTAGGCCAGAGAGTTACCGTCGTTGAGCCGCGCCATATTGCCGAGGTTGGACGGATCCGAGACCAAAACCAGCACGACAGGCGACGCCTTGACGAAAGCATCGCCCGTGATATCGCCCAGCGCGTTCTTCTTCGAAACCTCGGCCAATGAGTGGTTCTTCCAGTCGTAGAGGAAAACCCCGTCCCGCCTCACGGCGTATACCTTTACGTATGGCGGACGCCCTCCGGCGAGCGGCACCGTCCAGCCGCTGTCATTACGGTTCCTGCCTGTCGCCGCCCAGAGGACGGTGGCGAGTTCCGCGTCCGAGACGTCGCCGTCCGGGAAGCTGCCCCGCGTGCCGGACGCCCGCCTCTCGATCAGGTCGAATATCCCCTCCCCGCCCGTCGAGGCTTGTTCAGGAAGGCTGATATCCGCCAGCGCAGACGACGAGATCATCGTACAAGCCAGCAGCGCCGCGCAAAAGACAACAGAAATTTTCTTCATTTCGACACCTCCGTTTTAAAAACTTATAGAGCCGCCCTAAAGCAGCTCCGCTATCTGTACGGCGTTCAGCGCCGCCCCCTTGCGCAGGTTGTCGGACACCACCCACATTGACAGCGCGCCGTCGAGGCCCAGATCCTTGCGTATTCTGCCTACATAGACCGGATCCTTGCCCTCGGCGTAACGCGGGCGGGGGTACACGGAGCTGCCAGGGCTGTCCTGCACTTCAACCCCCGGCGAGGCGGACAGGATTTTCCTCGCCTCCTCCGGCGTGATGGGCTTGTCGAACCTCGCGATGACGGCCTCGCCGTGGCTGCGGAATACTGGCACCCTGACCGTCGTGCAGCTTACGCGCAGTTCAGGGATATGCATTATCTTCCTGGACTCGCGTATCATCTTCCACTCCTCCTCCGAGAACCCGTCGTCGTCGAACGCCCCTATGTGAGGGAGCAGGTCGAACGCGATTGGATGCGGGTAGACGAGCGACGAGGAGGGCTCTTTGCCTTCCAGGAATTCTCGGCTGCCGTTTTCGAGGGTCTTAAGCGCTTCTTGTCCCGTACCTGATACGGACTGGTATGTCGAGTAAGCGACGTAATTCAGCACGGCCGCCTTATGCAGCGGGTACAGGGCCACGACTGCCTGAATCGTCGAGCAGTTCGGGTTGGCGATTATCCCGGTGTTCAGCTTGATGTCCTGCGGGTTGACCTCCGGGACTACCAGCGGGACGGAGGGGTCGGTCCGCCAGGCCGAGCTGTTGTCGATGACCACCGCTCCGGCCGCCGCCGCCACGGGCGCCCACCTCCTCGACGTCGACGCGCCGGCTGAGAAGAGCGCTATCTCGACGCCCTTGAACGAGCAGTCGTCCACGGCCTTTACAATGTGCTGCTTGCCGCCGAACTCGAGAATTGTGCCGGCCGAACGCTCCGACGCCAGCATCGTTATCTCGGCGACAGGGAAATCTCTCTGCTCCAGGACCCGCAAGATCTCGCGTCCCACGAGGCCGGTAGAGCCTAGCACGGCCACCCTCTTCGCTGTTTTTTCCATATCGGGCATTTAAACCGCCCCCTCTTCGATGAAATGTTCGTGGAGCGCGCGAACGGCGTCCTCCGCCCTCGGCGCGGCTACCACGCACGTCACGGCGAGCGCCGTGGAGGCTATCATGTCTATGTTGATCCCTTCCTCCGCCAGCGCGGTGAACATGCGCGACGGGATATCAGGGTGGTTCGCTATGCCGGCGCCGACGATGGATACGCGCGATATCTCGGTGTTGAAGGACACGCCCTGCGCGCCTATGTCGCGGCTGAAGTCGCGGCACACGTCTATCGTGCCGTCCAGAAATTCCTTTTTCACGAGGAAGCCTATGTCGTTCATGCCGCCCCTCATATTGTTCTGTATGATCATCTCAGCGCCTATGCCGTTCTCCGCCAGGCTGGAAAAGAGACGCCCGGCCACCCCCGGGACGTCCGGCACGCCCATCATCACGACCTTCGCCACCTTCGAGTCGTGGACGACCCCCTTTATGGCAAGGCCTTCGCTCACAGGGTTGTTCTTCACTATCCAGGTCCCCTCCTCCTCCACGAAGCTCGAGGCTACGTACAGCGGCACCTCGTATCTGGCCGCGACCTCGACGCTCCGGGCCTGTAACATTTTAGCACCTAAGGAGGAAAGTTCCATGCACTCCTGGTACCTGAGATGCTTGAGCTTTACGGGCGATTTGACTATTTTGGGGTCAGCGGACATGACGCCGGCCACGTCCTTTAAAATGTGGCACTCCCCTCCGATCGCGGCCGCCAAGGCGACAGCCGACAGGTCCGAGCCGCCGCGCCCCAGCGTTATGACGTCGCCCGAGTCCGTGATGGCCTGGAATCCTGCGACGACCGCCACCTTGCCGCTTTCCATGGTCTTTGTCACACCCTTCGGGTCAACGCGGTAGATCCGGCCCTCCGTGGGAAAGCCGTTCGCGTAGAAGCCGGCCTGCGCCGCCGTAAAGGACTGCGCCTCGACGCCCTCCCTGTTCAACGCGAGCGCCAAGAGCGCCACGCTCTGCTGTTCGCCTGTCGCCAAGAGCTGATCCAGCTCCCTGCCCCCGAGTTCGTCCGACACGTCCTGGGCCAGGGCCAGGAGGTCGTTCGTGGTGTTACCCATGGCGGAGACGATGACGGCGAGCAGATAGCCTCTTTTCTGATAGCCGATTATGATATTCGCTACTTCCTTCATCCGCTGAGCGTCGGCCACGGAACTCCCGCCAAATTTGAGCACTGCGACCTTTTGCTCCGGCGGTTCGGTCAGACGCGCGCCCTCGCTCAACTTGGCCCACCCGCCTGCCGGAGATGCTCCATCGGCCTCTCGACCCTGGCGCCGCCCTTGTTGCACTCAAGGACGAAGAACAGCGACTCGACCCCGTACTCCGAGAACGTCCGGCACATGGTCTCGGCTGTCTTTCGCGGTTTTCCGCAGACGAGAGCCAGGACGCTGGGCCCAGACCCGCTGATCGCGACGCCGAGGCACCCCGGTATAGAGCGCACCCTGTCCATTATCACGTCCCCGCCGGGAAACAGCTTGGCCCTGTACTGCTGATGGAGCCTGTCGTCCATCCCCCATGAGAGGAGATCCCACTCGCCCGTGGCCCACGCCGCTGCCAGAAGCGCCGCCCTGCCTAGGTTGAATACGGCGTCCGTGAACTCGACTTTCTCCGGGAGCGCGTCGCGCGCGTCGCTTGTCCGTACTTTGACATCAGGCACGGCGACCACCGCGTACATATCGCTTGGCAGCGAGGGGAGGCGGACGTAGCGCAGGTTGTCGCCGTCCCAGCAACTGACAGTCATGCCCCCCAGGTAGCAAGGGGCTACGTTGTCGGGATGCCCCTCTATCCGCGTCATAGTGCGGAGCAGGTCTTCCTCCGAAGCGTTTATCCCGTTCAACGCGTCCGCAATGAGGACTCCGGCCACGACGGCGGCCGCAGAGCTGCCCAGCCCCCTGCTGAACGGTATGGCGTTGTTTGAGACCAGCCCGAACCCCGTCCCCTTCACGCCCCAATGGTCACACGCGGCGAGGTAGCTCTGGATGACCATGTTCGACTTAATGTCGGACAGATCGCGAGCGCCCTCTCCTACCGTGTCGGTGTGAAATTCTCCGCCGGGCAGCGTCTCCATGATGGAAAATATATTGTAGAGCGACAGCGCCATGCCGATGGTGTCGAAGCCGGCCCCCAGGTTCGCGCTCGTAGCCGGCGTCCTGACCCGCAGTAGGGGTTCCGGCATTTAAACCAGCGCCTCCAACAGCTCTTCGAGCGTGCTGCCGATCTTGACAGGCTGCCCGACCTGAGAGAGCGCCGTGTCAGGATCCTTGAGGCCGTTGCCGGTGAGTATCATTACGACAGTCGCGCCCTCCGGCAGCCTCCCTGACTCCTTGAGCCTGAGCAAGCCGGCGAGCGGCGCGCAGGACGCGGGCTCCGCGAAGATGCCGCCGTCCTTCGCGAGCGTGAGCTGCGCCTTCAGTATCTCGTCGTCCGTCACCGAGGCGAACTCCCCGCCTGAGTCGCGGACAGCCTCGCGCGCCAGTCCGGCGCTCACAGGGTTGCCTATGCGGATGGCCGTGGCGACCGTCTCCGGGTTCGGGCAGGGCTTGTCCGTCACGAGAGGCGACGCCCCTTCGGCCTGGAAGCCGAGCATCCTTGGCAGGGAGGCGATCTTCCCCTGCTCCTTGAAATCGCGGTATCCGGCCCAGTACGCGCTGATGTTACAAGCGTTGCCCACTGGGATGGCGTGTATGTCAGGCGCCCGCCCGAGCGATTCGCATATCTCCCACGCGCCGGTCTTCTGGGCGATCAGCCTGTATGGGTTTACGGAGTTCACCATCGCGAAAGAGCGCTCCGCAGCGGCCTCGCGCGCCATTTCGAGCGCCCTGTCGAAGTTGCCGTCTATGGCAATGACCTTCGCCCCGTATATGAGCGCCTGGGCGAGCTTGCCCATCGCGACCTTCCCGGATGGCAGCAGCACGTAGCACGGCACGCCGACGTGCGCCGCGTAGGCGGCCGCCGACGCAGACGTGTTGCCGGTGGACGCGCAGACGAGCGCCTTTGCGCCATCCTCCAGCGCCTTCGCGACGGCTAAGACCATCCCTCTGTCCTTGAACGACCCAGACGGGTTGCAGCCCTCCAGTTTGGCCCACAGCTCCACGCCTAATGCCCTGCCAATCCTGTCGAGGCGGACGAGCGGGGTACTCCCCTCCTCCAAGTTCACCGCCGGGGTTTTGTCCGTCACCGGGAGCCTGTCGCCGTATCGTTTTAAAACACCCATGTACACTCCTCCTGGGCGGGGCTTTGCTCCGCCTCGCAGCAAATACGTATTATCACCGTGGTATATTAATGAAGCGATGTATAAAATGTCAAGCCCGCGACCCGCCGCCTGTCACACGATATCCTCCATGTAAATGGATAGCTTTGGGGACCAGTTGTAGCGTATCAGCCTGTACTTGCCCCACGGCCGCTCCGATGAGCCGCAGTGTTCTATCAGGTGAACGCCGCAGTAGTCGAGGCCGAAGCTGTAGAGGCCGTCCAGCGGCAAGCCGAACAGCCCCGAGACGATGCTCCACATGATAGCCCCGTGCGCCGTGATGAGGACGTTGCGCAGGCCTTTCGACTCCTCCGCTATCCTCTCGAAGGCCGCGATCCCCCTGGCCTGGAGCCGCCCCAGCGACTCGCCCCCAGGGGGCGTGACGTTCGCTATGTCCTTGCCCCTTTTGCGGAATATGTCGACGTAGCCTTCCGCGATCTCGTCCTTCGTGAGGCCGTCCCACTCCCCCATGTCTATCTCCCGGAGGGACGGATCCTGTTCGACGGCGCAGAGCTTTTTCTTCTGAAGGCCCGAGACGATCCTCGCTGTTTCCGCCGCGCGCGCGAGGTCGCTCGAAATGATGCGGTCCATAGGGATTGCCGCGAGCGCCTTCCCTATGGCCTTCGCCTCGTTTTTGCCAGCGTCCGACAGTGGGAAGTCGGTACGCCCGTAAACGTACTTCCTCTCGTCAGGGAACTGAGGCTTGCCGTGCCTCAGCAGAAATATTTTCATGCCTCCGCTATTGCCGTCCACTATAAAACACACCCCATCCCCGGCAGACGCCGTTTGAAATTTCACGCGTGAGCATGTATTACGATTATACATGAAGTATAATCTTCTTTATATATTTTACGCCATTGGGGGTTGAAGGGTTTTTCCCCGGGATATAAACTCTGAAGGTTGCGATAAACGAATGGAGGTTTTGTAAAATGCCCAAACCGTGGTGGCGCGAGGTGATAGAGACTGTCGTATATGCCCTTGCCCTCGCGTTCCTGCTCCGTACTTTCGTCATCCAGGCTTTCTGGATACCCAGCGGCTCGATGATACCGACCCTCAACGTGAATGACAAGGTACTCGTGGCGAAGTTCTGGTACAAGCTCCCGAAGATCGAGCCGAAGCGCGGACAGATCATCGTGTTCAAGTTCCCGGACGACCCCATGAGGGACTTCGTGAAGAGGCTGATCGGGCTGCCCGGCGAGACAGTCGAGATGAAGGACGGCAGGGTTTTCATCAACGGGCGCGAGATATCGGAGCCCTACGTCCAGAACGGAGACAATTACACCATGTCCGCCATCGTCGTGCCCAAAGGCGAGTATTTTTTCCTAGGGGACAACAGGGGCAATTCCCAGGACAGCAGGTTCTGGTCCGAGCCGTTTGTAAAGACGGGCTTCATAAGAGGGCCCGCCGTTTTCAGATACTGGCCCCCCAGCCGCATCGGCCTCCTGGACTAGCGCCGTGGGCCGGACAGTCTGGTTCCCAGGCCATATGGCGAAGGGCAAAAGGCAGCTCGACGCCCTCTCGTCCGCGCTCGACCTCCTGCTGGAGGTACGCGACGCGAGGGCGCCGCGCCTGACGGCCTCCCCGGCGGCGGACGCGTTCCACCGCTCCCTCCCCGTGTGGGCTGTCCTGTCTAAATCCGACCTGGCGGATCCGGACATCACGGCGGAGTGGATCCGCCATTTCAAGGGACAGGGGCGGCAGGCATGGGCGGCAGACCTCAGAAAAGGCGTGCCAGGCGCATTAAAGAAAGCCATAGCCGAGATGCGCCCGTCGTCATCCTCCAAGATGGTATACCGCGAGGTCCGCCTGGCGGTCATCGGGACGCCGAACGTCGGCAAGTCCATGCTCCTGAACGGGCTGGTCGGCCGCAGGGCTGCGGCCGTAGGCGGCATACCGGGCGTGACGAAGGGCGTGTCCTGGTTCACGGGGCGCGGCTGCCTCGTGGCGGACTCGCCCGGCATACTCGACCCGAGGTCGGACGCGAGGGCTCACAGGATGCTCTCGTGGATTTCCTCCACGAGAGGCCAGGTGATAGGCGCATGGGCTGACCTCGCCCGCGAGTGCGTCGCCTTCCTGCAGCGGCACGGACTGGCCTCCGGCTTGTCCGGCGCATGGGGGATCGACGCCTCCGGCGACCCTTCTGACGTCCTGGAGAGGGCAGGCAGACGCCTAGGACGCCTCCTTCCCGGAGGGCTGGTCGATATCGAGTCCTCCGGCAAAGCGCTCATCGAAGCGCTCTCCACCGGAAAATTCGGGCGGCTGAGCCTCGAACGCCCTGGCAACCCGCCGCCGTGGGGCGAGCTAGAGTGAGAGCGCCTGTCGCGGGCGTCGACGAGGCCGGGCGCGGGCCGATAGCGGGGCCAGTCGTGGCGGCGGCGGCCATACTCACGCCGCCCCAGTTCCGCGTCCTCCTCCTGGAGGGGCTGGACGACTCGAAGAAACTGAGCGGACGGGCGAGGGAGAGGCTGTTCACCCGAATGGCGGAGATCGGGGTCGTCTGGAGGGCGCAGGCCGCTTCCCACACCAGGATAGACAGCACGAACATCCTGCGCGCCACGCTGTGGGCGATGTCCCGCGCCGTGATGTCCCTGCCCCGAAATTTCGGCCTCGTCGTAGTCGACGGAACCTGCCCCATCCCGGACATTCCCGCCGCGATGCAGATAGCGATGCCGAAGGCGGACGCGAAGGTGCCGGCGGTGATGGCGGCCTCGGTCGTGGCGAAGGTACTGCGCGACCGCGTCATGAAAAGCCTCGACCGGCTCTACCCGGAATGGGGGTTCGCCAAACACAAGGGCTACCCAACCAAGGCGCACAGGCTCGCGGCGGATCTCTTCGGCCCGTCCCCGGTGCACAGGCTGTCATTCGGGGGGTATAAGAAATGGCCCATGTAGGCGGGCTGGGCGGAAACGCGATAAACCCGAACGCGGGAGGCATCAGGCCGCCGATCAGCGAAGGGCAGGCGGTAAGGCCGTCATCCGAGGGCGCTCCCCGGATACCGGACGGGACGACCATAGAGGGGCTGGTGCTCGGGAAAGACGGCGAGATGTACCAGGTACGGATCGGCGCAAACCTGATGAACGCGCGTTCGAGCATACCGCTCTTTATAGGCCAGCGCTTCCGCGCGGTCTGGGACGCAACCACGACCCCGCCTTTGCTGCGGCTCCAGGGGACTGACATGGCCTTGCTGTCACGCTTTGCCGGGCGCGACCAGCAGATCGCGTCGGCGCTCATCTCAAGAGGGCTGCCTGTAAACGACGAGGTGATATGGACGCTGCGCCAGCAGTGGATGCAAAATGGCGGGAACCCGTCGAAAATGGGCTCGCTCGTCGAACTCTGGGCGCGCGGGGCCGCCATGACAGAGACCAACGTGGCGCTTTTGGCGTGGTACATGGAGCTGACCCCGGACGGAGCGATGTCCATATGGAAGAAAATCCAAGACCGGCTCCGCTCGCGCAAATTCGACTCGCCCAAGGAACTCCTGGCCGCGCTGGAGGAGGACGGGGACAGCGAGATCCGGGACTTCCTCAAGGCGCACGCCCTGGCCGGGAAACCGGCGCGGCGCGGCCTCGACCCGTCGATGTCGCTTGCACCAGCCTGGTGGCCCGTAGGCTCGGACGAGAGCGGTCCGGTCATGGCCAAGGTGTCCTTTTCGTCCGGACAGACGGGAGGCCGCCAGATATGGTGGGTGTCCTTCGACATGGACGGAAATTTTTTGGGGCCGCTCCAAGGCGACGTGATGACCAACTCCAAGTCGCTTTCCATAAACCTGAAGCTCGAAAACGCCTCCAGGATCCCGGCGGTGACGGACAACCTGCAAGCCCTCCGCGACGAGCTTGTCGAGCTGCCGCTCGCCCTCCAGCACCTGGGCGTCGGAGCATTGTCACGCGGGGAGCGCTCCGCCGAGTCTAGACGCGAGCTGGACGTCGAAGCGTGAGACATGGCTGAGAAACAGCGAACCGGGTCAAAGAAAAACAAGGCGGCGGCGCTCAAATACGATGCGGGGGAAGACAGCGCCCCCCGCCTCCTGGCGAAGGGCCGGAACAACGTCGCGGAGAAGATCATCGAGGTCGCCGCCCTGGCCGAGATCCCCATCGTGGAGGACGCCGCGCTCGTGAGCGCGCTCTTAGCCCTGGAGCTAGGGGAGGAGATACCGCCGGACCTGTACCATGCGGTCGCGAAGATTCTCTCCTTTCTCTACAGCGTGGACAAATACGAGGGCGGCGACGTAGCCAGGCTGGCCGGGAAATCGCCGCGCGCGGGGCGGAAACAGGAATGAACGGGCAGGGACGGCGCGAGTTCGGCGACAGCGGCGAGGCGATCGCGGCCCGCTACGTCGAGGGCCTGGGCTGGCGGATACTGGGCCGCAACGTCCGTATGGGCAAGGGCGAGCTCGATATCACGGCCATGGACGGAGACGATCTGGTCGTCCTGGAGGTGAGGGCGCGCCGCGTCGGCAAGCTCATGCCGGCGGAGGCGTCGGTCGGGCCGCTGAAGCTCCGGACGCTGATAAAGACGGCCAGGAAATACGTGGAGAAAATCTCATTCGACGGCTGCTGGAGGATAGACGTCATAGCCGTCACGGAGGACGAATCAGGAAACATAAGGATAGAGCTATTCCGGGACGTGACGATGGGCTTGGACGGCCCCTTTATGGGGTGAGCCTATAAATAAGTAGTATAAATTACATTAAATACTTACGTTTAAATACGCAATTGAATCTTTCATACCATTAAAGATTATTTTAAAATGCATTCACTTTATAAAGGTTCCTCTCTGCGGAGCGCGCGACTGGTTATATTTATCCTCCCGTTTTTTGATACCTAAAGGTTTATGGCTGTATGGCGTAGCAATCTGTGATTCTCAAGTTGCTAGTAAAGTAAATGGTCGTGGCTTAATTTAACTTAGCTGTATGCATTTTAGGTATTCAGGATGAGCGCATCATTATATATATCGGAGATATTTCATATGAAATACAGGCGGAAATATTTTCTCCTATATAAGATGAGGAGGCGTAAATACCAGTCATGAAAACACAGTTTGATCATATCGTTGCAGAACCTGAGAGCGCGAATTCCAATTTAGACAAGAGCAGTCATTTTCTCAGCCAGGCAAAGTATCTGAAAATATTGCTCAAAAATACCCAAAGCAACGTCATCTGCATGGACAAGGACGGCTACTTGGTCGCTTGCAGCGACGCGTTTCTGAGGCTCATAGGGGTTGAGAATTACGATTTGATAAAAAACCGGCATTTCAGGGAAATGTTCGGGCTGTTTGAAAACGACTCGTTTTTCGAAAGGGCCGAGCGGCACTTCCAGGAAATTAAAGCAACTGGGGAACCCATGGAAACTAATTTCAGAATAGACTTTTCGGGCTGGGGGGAGAAGCGCTTATATGCGCTCCAGATCACGCCCTTCATAGATGACGGGGTGTTCGAAGGCGCGTATGTGCTGTTCAAGGATATGTCCGAGTGGGTAAACCTCAAGACCGAAGAGCGCGCTCAGGCCATGCTGGAGTCAATGCCCTTTGCCTGTAATTTTTGGGATCAGGATTTCAATCTCATCGAATTCAACCAGAAGGCTGTCAGTCTCTACGAGTGTGAAAGCAAGCAGGAGTGCGCCGAGATGTTTTTTGACATGTCGCCCAAATATCAGCCGGACGGCACGCTGAGCATCGAAAAGGCGATGCGCAACCTGAACGAAGCCTATGAAACCGGCCAGAAGACATTCATGTGGGAACACATAACCAAGAAAGGGAACAAATTGCCCGCCGAGATTCACCTGCAGCGCATAAAGTGGGACGAGAACGACCGCATCATCGCTTATATCTTCGATATGCGGGACATGCAGGCAAAAGACAGGCTGCTCCAGGAGGCGGACGAGCGCACGTCCCTTCTGCTGGACGCTACGCCCTTCGCGTGTTGCATCTGGGACGGAGACGGCAACATACTCGACTGCAACCATGAATCCCTCTATCTGTTCGGATTCGACGATAAAGTCGAAACCCTCAGCCGGGAGGATTTTTTAAAGCTCATCCCGCAATATCAGCCCGACGGCAAACTCTCCGTCGCGCTGATGGACGAGGCCACCGAGCAAGCGCTCAAATACGGTCACGCGAGATTCGAATGGATCTGCCATACGAAAACCGGCGAAGCGTTGCCGCTCTCGACCACGCTGGTGCGCACCCCGTGGAAGGGCGGGATTCGTATCCTGGCCTACTCCAGCGATATGCGACAGCTCAAAACGATCGAGAACGAAGCCGAAGAGCGCATGAGGATCATGCTGAACGCGATGCCGCAGGCTTGCACGCTCCGAGACGAAAACAACGTGATTATCGACTGTAACCAGGAAGCCTTGCTGATGTTCGGGACATCAAGGAAATCCGACATCCTGGAGCGTTTCGACGATTTTCACCCTGATTTTCAGCCCGATGGCCAGCCCAGCCGGGAAAAGGCACGGGCAATGATCGGCATTGCCCGCAAAAACGGCAGCCACCGTTTCGAGTGGATGTACCGCACAGCCACCGGCGAGGAACTCCCTGCCGAGGTAACGTTGGTGCTGATAGCATGGAGGGAAAATCAGTATCGTCTCGCCTCCTACGCCCGCGATTTGCGGGAATCCAGGGCCATAAACCTAAAAATCACCGAAGCCAACAACCGTGTGCGCACTATGCTGGATGCCGTCCCGATGGCCTGCGTCTTTTTGGACGAACGCTACGAAGCCATAGATTGCAACGCGGCCGCTCCTCAGCTTTTCGGCGCTGCGGACAAGGATGAATTTCTGAGACATTACGGCGACTTCATGCCTATGTATCAGCCTGACGGAACGCACAGCCTGACGGCAAAAAGCAAGCACATCCAGGACGCGTTCAAAACCGGCGCCAGCCGTTTCGAATGGATGCATCGGACCGCGTCGGGGGACGACCTGCCCGCGTCAGTGATATTGATCCGCGTCAAATGGAACGATCAATACTGTATCGCCGCCTATATAATCGACATGCGCGAGATCAGAGCATACGAACAGAAAAGGCTTGAGGCGGACAGGCACAGCCGCGAACTGGAAATACAGGCGCTGGCGGCAAAAGCGGCCTCAGAGACCAAGAGCAAGTTCTTAGCCGCTATGAGCCATGAGATACGCACCCCAATGAACGCCATCATCGGGATGAGCGACTTGATAAGCACGGACAACCTCGACCAGACTCAACTGGGCTATATAGGCGACATAAGAAAGATGTCCAAGGCCCTTCTGGAGATCATCAACGACATCCTCGACTTCTCGAAGGTCGAGGCCGGCAAGATGGATTTGATCCCCGTCCATTTCGACCTGCGTGAAATGTGCGACAATCTATGTTCCATGTGCCGTTTTATGGCTGAGTCCAAGGACCTCGGGTTCAAGTACTCTTTTGGCGGGGGCGTGCCGCGCGCGATCTACGGCGACGAGACGCGCATCCGCCAGGTAACGCTGAATCTCCTGAACAACGCCGTCAAGTACACAAAGGAGGGTTACGTGGAATTCGGGGTGAAGGCCGTCGAAAAAAACGGCCGCCGTTTCACGGCCTTCATAATTAAAGACACCGGGGTCGGGATAAAACAGGAGAACATCCCCAAGCTATACGACGCCTTCGCCCAGTTTGACCGCAACGTCCACCGGGGCGTCACGGGGACAGGCCTGGGCCTGCCCATAACTAAAAACCTCGTGGAGATGATGGGCGGAGAGATAGAGCTTGAGAGCGCATATGGTCAAGGCTCCACATTCACGGCCCTGCTGCCCCTCTTAGAGGGCGATCTGGCCCAGATAGAAAAAGCATCCGTCAATAAATTCTCGATTGCGGACGAAGGCGTGAAGGTCCTTGTGGTGGACGACAACAACATCAACATCAGGGTGGCGACGGCCTACCTCGCCAAACACAACATCAAGGCCGATTCGGCAACCAGCGGCGCTAAGGCGATCCAGATGATTCAGGAGAAAAATTACGACCTGGTGTTTATGGATCACATGATGCCAGAGATGGACGGCATCGAAACGACCACGCATGTCCGCGCCCTCCCTGACGGGAGAGGCAAGGAAATCCCCGTCATAGCGCTCTCCGCGAACGTCGTGACAGGGGCAAGGGAGCTATTCTTAGGCGCGGGCATGAACGATTTCCTCACGAAGCCGATTGACCCGCAGGCCCTCAACTCGACGCTCCTGAAGTGGCTGCCGGGCAAAATGAGAACGGAGGGCGCGCACTGCGGCGAAACGGAGGACGCGTCAGAATACGACGCGCTTATCAGGGATCTGTCGGACATAGAAGGGCTGGACGTTCAAAAGGGGATAACGGGCGTCGGCGGCAAAACGAGCGCCTACGTCAGCATTCTCCGGCAGGTGTGCTCAGAAGCGGGCTGCTACGTCGGCGAAATCAAAAAATTCCTGTCAGAGGAAAACTGGAAAGAATACTCCATACGGGTACACGCGATGAAAGGCGCCTTTGCCAACATAGGGGCGGAAGGGATATCGAAGCAGGCTTACGGGCTGGAGCTTGCGTCAAAGGGCGGGGATTACGGCAAGTGCGCGGACGAGACGGATGACATATGTGACAAAATGGTAATTTTCCGCGACGCCTTGCTCCGGACGACGCTGATGGACGAGGCGGAAGAGGAGAAAACGTCCGCGAGCGCCTCGCTTATGGCGCAAAAACTAGAAGAACTCAAAGTGGCGTGCCTGGACGGCAAGAGCGGCGAAGCGGAGGACATAGCGTCAGAACTCGCCAAGGCCGGTTTCGACAAACATGCGGAGGATCTCTTGCACGAAACCCGCCTTCTCGTAAAATCTTACGACTACGAAGAAGCGATAAGTTTGGCTGGCACTCTCCTGGATTACCTTCTGGCTCACGATGGAGAAAATAAGATTCAGACTCTGTCGCAGGCAGCATCCTAAAACGCTTGAACACAGCTTCGGTCATTCAAGCGGGACTTCCTAAAATCAAAAGGCGGTGGATTAGAGATGGTTAGAAAAAACGGCGAGGAACAGCCCAGGCAAATCGTACTTGCGGTGGACGATCTCCCGTCCAACCTCACGAAGATCAAGGAGGTTCTCGGTACTCTGTATGACATCAGGCTGGCAAAAAACGCGCCGATGGCTCTGTCGATGATGAACAGGATACACGTCGACTTAGTTCTTCTGGACATAGAGATGCCCTGTGTGTCCGGCTTCGATTTCATGGACATTTGCAGAAACGATACGTCTAAAAGCAAGATCCCGGTGATATTCGTGACATCACATGCCACAGAAGAATTTGTGGTCCGCGCGGCGAGGGCCGGCGTCAGGGATTACATAGCGAAACCCTTCGACCCGCATGTCCTGTTAGCAAAGGTATACGACGTCATCGGCTGCCAGTGTCTCGGAATCTGATCATGTCCGCAAACCGAACAGGGGATTTTCTTGTGTACAGAGGGGACAACGAGGGTATATAAAACCTTAAATCGCTCAAACTTCGCGGAAGTTTGAGCGATTTAAGGCAAAACGCCTGAAAACGTGCCATTCAGCTTTTGCGATTTTTGCGCTATTTAAGCTGCGTCACGGTTATCACGGCAGTTTCCGCCGGGTTCGATCCGGTCCTTGTAACGGTAACATTCGCCGTTCTGGACGCGCCAGTGGCATTGGCTGTAACCTGGATAAAAAGCTGGCTGCCGTTTTTAGTCGCCGTCACCCAGCTCGCGCCGCTTTGCGCTGTGTAATTCCCTCCATAAGCGCCGACTGTGACAAAGGAGGTCGCGTCGTCGTGCACCTTGTTGTCGAATGTAAAGGAGTCCTTGTCCAGCGCGAGAAGCGGCGGCTTGGGGAGCGTTACAGTTCCTATACCGGCGCTATCTTGTTTTGTCAAATGCAGTGGGTCTTGTGAACCGCTGTAGCGTGACAGCACCGCGCCTCTTGTTATTTGCAGGCCTACGCCGAACGAGCCGATCTTAGCCCTGTCCGCGGTTTTAAACCGCCAAACCCAGACCTGATCGGGCTTATAAACGGAGTGCGAGAGATCCGCCGGGGGAAACAGGTGCTGCCACTGGAAGGCAGCCGTGTTTTGCGCCGGAATCTTGAAATTATGCACCCACCAGGGGCTATTATCCGATGCTGACAGGATCTGTTTGATGGTCACGTCAGATACGTTGTAGGTATAGGAGCTGGTGAAAGAGGCGCCCATCGAAAGGCCGGCAGAGGCATTGGCGCCCTCTTTAGCAGAATATCCTACCCCCAGATTGCCTCCGATCGTAAACCCCGACGTGACCGTTTTGCTGGATTGCTGGTTGACCGCGGTCGGCTCAGGGTCGAGGAGCTGAACATTGACCACGCTCGCGCCGCCAAGCGCCAGCGAGTTGTTTATATTGTACTGCTCGACGTAATTATCGACGACGTCGCCCTGGCCAATATACCACTTATTACCATCGACTATCGTTGTATAATTGGTCCCAGCCCATTCCGACACATAGTTGTTGCTTCCGTCCAGGATGCACTCCTGATGCACATAGTAGATGTCCGGCTCGTCCCCCTGCAGATCAGCCTGAGCGCCGAAGCTGTGGGCGCTCGTAATATAGTGGTTGATCAGAGATGATTTGCCGCCTAATGCCGAACTCAGCGTCACGATATATTGCTTTGCCAGGTCGAGCAGGTTCGGGGATCCGTCCGCCGCCAGCCGCGTTTCGCCGCTCGTTCGCGTTCCGGCGGTTTCATCGAAGAGCCATCCCGCAAGGTTCGCGTGGGCAACCCTGTTGTTATGCGGGATCATGTCCTCATCGGGCGAGACATAGCCGGGCTCGGGATCGCCTCCGTCATCCTCGCCGAGATCCGCCTCCGGTGTCGTCGATGCCACGTTCAAATCCCGCACGTGCGCGAAGATCATCTCGTCTCCGTCGCTTTGCCTTCCGAAACCGTAATAATCATATGAAGATCCGTCCGGCCCCTCGTACATGGGGGATACCCCCAATAATTCCCCCAGACGGACAATGTCCGCGTGGCTGGGGTTTTGCAGCACGACGCGCCCTTCTCCGGTACGGTATACCGCGCGGATGGCGTCAGCCGCAGGGCTTTGATTCTCAATGCCGCTCCAGGCCTCCTGCGTTATTATGAGATTGTCGCAGCTCTCGGTGGCAGTTTCGTCAAACTGGGCGATATTCATTCCCGCGTTCTCCGCCAAATCCTGCCCTTCACCGCTGAGATTTCCGAGGACGGCGACATTAACGACGCCGCCCCCTGTATCCGCCGTATCGCTCCCGCCGCCGCCTCCGCAACCGCCGACGCCCGTCATGAAGAGGGCGACAAGCAACAAGAGTCCCCACAATTTGAAACTGCCTTTCCGCATTACAACCCCTCCTACTGATTTTATTGTGCCGTGAATATTCACGGCGTAAAGATTCTCATGGTATCCGTCATTATAACATTATGACGCCTTCGTTCAACTGTATTATCTTCCCGGGATGGCAAATTAATCAGCCATTTTTACTGATGCGTCGCTGTAGCTTTGGTATACATTGTACTTGCAGGTATTTCTGGACAAAGGCGAAGGGTTTATACGATGAAGGGGATAAGCGGGGTAACATTGAAAGGGACTCAGGCCCTCCCCGTGGAGATCGAGGTCGAGATCACCGGGGGGCTTTTTTCGATTACCGTGGTCGGCTTGCCGGACGCCGCGGTAAAGGAAGCAAGGGAGCGCGTCCGCGCCGCCCTTCGCGGGATCGGGCTGACGCTGAAGGGGCGGATAGCGATAAACCTCGCCCCTGCTGACCTGCCTAAGGAGGGCGCGCTGCTCGACCTGCCGATGGCCGTCGGCCTCGCAAAGGCGTCGGGGAGGATCGACCTGCCGGACGGGGCCGTATTCATGGGCGAGCTGGCTCTCGACGGGCGGCTCCGCTGGGTCAGGGGCGCCGTCCCCGCCGCCGTGATGGCGAGGGAGCAGGGCATCCCGCTCTTCGTGCCGCGCGAGAACGAGCGCGAGGTGGCGCTCGTCTCAGGCGTAAAGGCGTACCCTGTGGACACGCTCCTGGACCTCATGCTGCACCTCACCAGCGAAAAGCCGCTCGCCCCCATAGAGGGCAGGGGGTTCGAGGACGAAAAATTCGAGGCCGAGGTCGACCTCGCGGACATAAAGGGACAGTTCGCCGCCAAGCGCGCCCTCGAAATCGCGGCGGCGGGACACCACAACCTGCTCATGACCGGCTCGCCCGGCTCGGGGAAGACTATGCTGGCGCAGGCGCTCAAGGGCATCCTCCCGCCCCTCTCGGACGAGGAGATGATGGAGGTCCTGCTAGTCCGCAGCGTCGCGGGGATGTCGCTGGACTCCGGCCGGGCCAGGCCGTTCCGCACGGTTCACCACACCGCCAGCGCCATCGCGATCTGCGGCGGCGGCGCGGCGATGCGCCCCGGTGAGGTGTCCTTAGCCCACTGCGGCGTCCTCTTCTTAGACGAGGTGCCGGAATTTTCGCGTGACGTCCTGGAGAGCCTGAGACAGCCGCTGGAGGACGGCACGATCAACGTCAACAGGGCTGCGGGCAGCGTCACGTACCCCGCGCGCGTCCTCTTGGTAACGGCTTGCAATCCATGTCCCTGCGGCTTCCTGGGCGACCCGGTGGAGCAGTGCAGGTGTACGGAACACGCGCTGGAGCGGTACCGCCGGAAACTCTCCGGGCCGATACTGGACAGGATAGACCTGCACGTGGCCGTGCCGAGGCTCAAGCCGGAGGAGCTGGTCTCCCTCGACGAGGCGCGGAGCGAGGCTAGCGAATCCGTGCGCGCCAGGGTACAGGCCGCGCGCAAGCGGCAGCAGGACAGATGGCGCGGGCTAGGGTACGGCTGCAACGCCGAACTGCCGGAGAAGGTTCTGAGGCGCAACCTCGGGATGGAGGCGGACGTGAAGCCGTTCCTGACTCAGACGCTGAAGGGCCTGCGACTCTCCGGGCGCGGCTTCTCGCGCGTGCTCCGCGTCGCGCGCACGATAGCGGATCTGGAGGGCGCGGAAAAAATAGCCGTGCCGCACGTCGCGGAGTCCCTGTCGTACCGAAAGGGCGAGGCGCTGAACGATGCCTGGCGATGACCCGACGCGCCCGGTCCTCCTGCTCAACAACTGCCAGTATTACGACATCCGCGCGTGGGAACGCTTCGAGGAGACAGGACTGGAAGCGGCCGCCTTCATCGAAGGCGGCCCGCCGCTCTGGGAGGCGCTGGGCATAAACGAGCGGAACAGGGGCCAGATGAGCGCCGACCTGTCCTCCGGGTGGGTGGACAGCGAGATCGACGCTTGCGCGAAGCTGGGTGTGAAACTGGTCACTTGCAGGGATCCGCTCTACCCGCCGCCGCTTTTGGAGATGAAGGACGCCCCGCTGCTCCTGTACGTCAGGGGAACGAGGCTCTCGCTGCCCGGAAACGTCGTCGGGGTCGTCGGCACAAGGCGGTGCAGCGCCTACGGCACAAAGGTCGCGCGCGAAATGGGCAGGCTGGCTGCCGGCCACGGATGGAGCGTGGTGAGCGGAGGCGCCAAGGGCATAGACGGCGCGGCGCACGCGGGCTGCCTTGACGGAGGCGGCGTGACGGCGGCGGTGCTGGGGACAGGGGTCGACGTCGTATACCCACAGGAACATCGGAAACTCTTCGACGCCATAACGGAGGCCGGGGCGCTGTATTCAGAGTACCGACTGGGGTGCGGGGGCAATGGCTGGCGCTTCCCGAGACGGAACAGGATAATCGCCGGCCTTTCGTCCAGGACGGTCGTCGTCGAGGCACCGCGCCGCAGCGGGGCGCTCATAACGGCGCGGCACGCGGCGGAGGCGGGGAGGGACGTCTGGGCTGTACCGGGCAGGGTCGACGATGATAGATGCTGGGGATCGAACTGCCTCATATTCGACGGGGCTATGCCGCTCTTCGATTTCGAATTTTTTTTCGGGGAGACGGATCCTCAAAAGGCCTGCTTTCCGGATATTCCCGAAGCTGACGCGGCCGGCAGGGCTAAAAATCGCCTGGGCGACATGAGCGAAGGGGAGAAAATACTAGTGGCCCTATTGACAAATCTGGGAGATCGTACTATTGACAACTTGGCTGGTGAAGCTAAAATGAGCGCCGCCGAAGTTTTCAAGGCGATTTCGATGCTATCGCTGAGAGGCGTCATTTTTTCGTCCGGTTCCGGACGTTACAGCCTCGCAGACTGACGGGACGGCCAGAGGGGGGAAGCCACATGGGAAACCGTGTTTTATCCAGGGAGGAGCGCGAAGCCCTCTCCCCGGAGGCAGTGGGGTTCGTCTACAAATTCATCCACGGCCAGTACTGCCCGGCGGAAATTATCGAAAAGGCGCTTCTACAGGCCGTCATCCTCGCGGGGATGAACCAGTACCGGGTGGACGCGAACACCCTCTCCTTCATCATGGAGAGGGTATCGGAGTATGAGGGCGTCCCGCTGTTCTACCCGGACGACGACGCGGAAGACACGACGGGCAGGTACTGCTGAAAGGGGCGGAGGTATTGGCGAAAGCAAAGGCTCAGGCCAAAACCGAGATCACGGAAACGCGCGCGAAGGGCGCGAAAGCCGCAAAAAATACCGAAGGCACAAAAAAAACCAAACCTACCAAGGCGGCAACGGCCGGTGCCGTAAAGAGCAAGGCCGTAAAGCCTTCTCGTAAGGCAACGCCCGCGAAGGAGACGGCCGCCGCCAAAAAACCAAAAACGTACAAGACAGCCAAGTCGGCCGCCGCAGCGTCAGCAGGAAAGACGCTGGTCATCGTGGAGTCGCCCGCGAAGGCTAAGACGCTCGAAAAGATCCTGGGCAGCACGTATCACGTCGAGGCGAGCATCGGCCACGTCCGCGACCTCCCCAAGGCGAGGCTCGCGGTGGATGTCGAGAACGACTTCGCGCCCGAGTACATCAACGTCAGAGGGAAAGCCGACATCATCAAGGCGCTCAAGGCCGCGTCCGGGGCGAGCGTCAAGACGCTCCTCGCGTCCGACCCCGACCGCGAGGGCGAGGCCATCGCGTGGCACCTGGCCACGCTCCTGGGGATAGACCCCGCGACTGATTGCAGGATCAGGATGCAGGAGATAACGTCGCAGGGGGTCAAAAGCGCCGTGTCCTCCCCAGACCGCATAGACATGGATCTCGTAGACGCCCAGCAGTCGCGGAGAGTGCTGGACAGGCTCGTCGGCTATAACCTGAGCCCGCTCCTCTGGTACAAGGTGGGCCGCGGGCTGTCGGCTGGGCGGGTCCAGTCCGTGGCGCTCCGCATCGTGTGCGAGAGGGAGGACGAGATAGAGGCGTTCGTCCCGCAGGAGTACTGGCTCATCGATGTCCTGGCGTCGGCTGATGGCAGGAAATACACTCTGAGGGTTGAGAAAAAAAACAAAAAAACGTTCGTGCCGGACTGCGCGGAACAGGCTGCCGAGGCTGAAAAGGCCATCAGGGGCAACCCGATAAAGGTGGAGAGCTTTAAAACGAAGGAAGCGAAGCGAGGCGCGCTCCCCCCGTTCAAGACGAGCGTCTTGCAGCAGGAAGCCTCCCGCCATCTCGGCTATTCCCCCCGGAGGACGATGCGGATAGCGCAGTCGCTGTACGAAGGGGTAGAGATACCGGGCAAGGGCCCGGTCGGGCTGATCACTTACATGAGGACGGACAGCCTGCGCCTCGCGCCCGAGGCGATAGACTCGTCGCGCAAGTATATAAAGGAAAAGATCGGCGGCGAATACCTGCCTGAGAATCCAAATTTCTACACCCCCAAGGGCAAGGCACAGGACGCTCACGAGGCCATCCGCGCCACTGACCCCTTTCTCACGCCGGAGTCGCTCAGGGAACATCTGAGGCCCGAGCAGTTCCGCCTGTACGACATGATATGGCGGAGATTCATCGCAAGCCAGATGGCGCCGGCGAATGTCTCCCGGACGACCATCGAGGCGTCCTCAGGGGAGTACGGGATGAAGCAGGCCGGCATTGTCGTTTTATTCCAGGGCTGGGGCAAGGTCTGGCCACTCGGCGTCAAAGATGTCGAGATACCGCCCGCCACAGCGGGCGAGCAGCTTGCCCTGGACGGCATAAAGAGCGAGCAGAAGTTCACCCAGCCACCCGCGCGCTACACCGACGCGGGGCTAGTCAAGGTGCTGGAGGAAAAGGGTATAGGCCGCCCCTCCACCTACGCGTCGATCATCGAGACGCTCGCCGACAGAGGCTACGTGAACAGGGAGGATGACAAAAAACTCGTCCCGACCAAGCTGGGGCGAATCGTGAACACGTTCCTGGTGAAGTACTTCCCGAAGCTGATCAACATGGAGTTCACAGCCGGGATGGAGGGCCAGCTCGACTCCGTCGAGGCAGGGAGCGTAAACTGGGTCGACATCGTGAGGGATTTCTGGGGCAAGTTCAAGCCTGTCCTCGACGACGTTTCGGCCACAGCGGAGCGCGTGAACATCGCCCCGGAGGAGATAGGCGAGCCGTGCCCTGACTGCGGCAAGCCCCTCGTCATAAAACACGGCAGGTTCGGCGAGTTCATAGGATGCAGCGGATACCCCGAGTGCAAATATACCCGGAGGATCGTGAAGACCACCGGGATCGTGTGTCCCCAGTGCGGGCAAGGGGAGCTCGTCCAGCGCAAGGCCGGCAAGGGCAAGGCCAAGGGGCGCTCATTCTACGGATGCAGCCGCTACCCGGAGTGCGATTACGCGAGCTGGAAGAAGCCGACGGCCCCTAAGAACGGCGAAGCGTCCGACGAGGGCGAAGAAGAGGCGGCGCATGGCCTCGAATGAGACCGTGACGATAGCAGGCGGAGGGCTGGCCGGCTCTGAGGCGGCCTGGCAGCTCGCCTCGCGCGGCGTCCGCGTGAGGCTGTTCGAGATGAGGCCCGATAAAAAATCCCCGGCGCACAGGACAGGAGATCTCGCGGAGCTGGTGTGCAGCAACTCTCTCGGGGCAGACCGCCCAACCAGCCCCGCCGGGATTTTAAAGGAAGAGCTGCGCAGGCTGGACAGCCTGACGATGCGCTGCGCCGCCCAGGCCAGGATACCGGCGGGGGGCGCCCTGGCCGTGGACGGGAGAATCTGTTCCGGCCTCGTGACGGACGCCGTGACGCGCAGCCCTGGCATCGAGCTGATACGGCAGGAGACCCTCGCGATACCTGCGGGGCCTGCCATAATCGCCGCAGGCCCGCTCATGAGCGGCGGCATAGCGGAGGGGATCAGGGACATCGTGGGCGAAAGCTGCCTCTCTTTCTTTGACGCGGCCGCGCCGATAGTGGCTCTCGACTCCGTTGATATAAACCGCGCGTATCGCGCCGGCCGTTACGGCCAGTGCGACGACTACATCAACTGCCCGCTGGACAGAGAACAGTACGAGGCCTTCCAGCGGGAGCTGGCCTCAGCGGAGCGGGCGTTGCAGCACGGCGGGGGCGTCGCTGACGGCAACCGGAAGCCGAGGTATTTCGAGGGCTGCCTGCCAATCGAGGTCATGGCGGAGCGCGGACAGGACACGCTCCGGTACGGCCCTATGCGCCCCGTAGGGCTGCCGGACCCGTCAACAGGCAAGACGCCCTACGCCGTCGTGCAGTTGAGGCGCGACAATGCCGAGGGGACGCTGTACAACATGGTCGGCTTCCAGACGAACCTGAAGTGGCCGGAGCAGGAGAGGGTGTTCCGCATGATACCGGCCCTTGAAAACGCGGAGTTCGTCCGCAAGGGGGTCATGCACGAAAACGCCTTCGTCTGCGCCCCAAGGGTGCTGGACCGTTTCATGCGCCCCCGCCGCGGCGACGCCGCCGTGAGGAGCGACCTCTTTCTGGCGGGGCAGATAACGGGCGTCGAGGGCTACGTGGAGAGCGTCGCGTCCGGCCTCGCCGTCGCGCTCAACATGTCCGCCCTGCTCGCCGGCCGCCCTATGCCCGAGTGGCCGCCCGAGACGGCGATAGGGTCGCTCCTGCGGTACATATCGACAGCGGAGCCGAAATCCTTTCAGCCGATGAACGTGAACCTCGGCATCTTCCCCCCTCTGGATGGCCAGAAAACCAAAAAAACACCCGGCCATAAGAAACTGAGCAAGCAGGACCGCTCGCTCCTGTTCGCGGAACGCTCGCAGGCCGCCCTCGAAAAATTCCTGGAACAATATAAAATATAAGCTGGGTGTCGATGGGTCTGTTTTCAACGCCGATTTCATGCCTTGCCGGGTCATTTTTTCATGCCGGTTCACATATCTCCCTCGCAAAGAGACTTGGCCTTCACCCGTATAAACCCTCCGAAGCTGTCGCGTCTCGCGCCCGACAGGGGAAACTCGTTGTGGTTGTCGTCCACCGCCGCGCACCATAGCCTCATGCCGTTTCTGAGCAGCGCGTCGTAGCAGACGTTAGATTCAGCCATGTTTTCGATCACACCGGAGCAAAAATTATAAATTTCGAGGGCGGACAGATTTTTCAGCGGCAATATTTCATCGTACTCGATCCGCGACCAGAAGGGGTGATTTATCATTACCATATAACCACGGTCATAGAAATTATCGATAAAATCTTGCAGGTCGCCGTATGAGAAGAACGGCTCGCCAGGGGTTTCGTCGTCGTGCCGATACATCGGGAGGGACGCGCTGTCCCTCCGCCCCGAATCGCCAGGCAGCGCGATAAAGTGATAGGCGCGGGTCTCTTCCTGCGGCATGGCAGGGTTTGCCTCCACGCCCTGTATAGTGATGAAACCCTCCCCGTTGAATTTCGAAAAATCCGAATATAGGTTGTGCTCCGTGAAGGCGATGAAGTGATAGCCCATCCCGCGATAAGCCTCGACGACCTTTTCAGGCGGGAGGCGGCCGTCGGACCTAGTCGAGTGACAGTGTATGTTCCCCTTGTAAAACTGGCCGTTCGGGATAAATGTCGTCCTTTTCACAGCGGCGGAACCTCCAGGCCGTTCAGGCCGAGCGGCGCGACAGACCACATAAAGCCTCTCTCCTCCATCAAGCGTATTTTTTACCGTATGCCCAGAGTATAAAGAGCACGCGTAAAAACATGATTACGCCCATGTAAATTTTTTGTTACGCCGTATGAGAATTTCGGGGCTGGAAAAACGATCCGCGAATCACCGCGCCGCTTTCAATCTCACGCTTTTAATCTCCCAGGGTTCAATCTCGCACTTGACGCTGAAACTCATTTATGCGATTCTCGTAAAACATACGACAAAAATACGGAGAGGGGTCTTTGTATGCCAATAGCGGATATCATAAAATACGAGGGCGACAAGCTGAACGTGAATCGGGGTGCAACTGCGGGCGCGAACTGGCGGACGGCGACAACTTCTGCCCGAAGTGCGGAACGAAGGCGAAGGGGTGAGGCGCGATGAAAAATAAAACGCTGCTGGCGATACCGATAATCCTGCTGGCGCTCTACAATGTTTTCGTATTCTCGCTCTTCGGCGCCGACGGCCCTAAGTTCTGGCCTACATATATATTTACGACACTGGCGCTGCTCATGGGGACGGGTTTAATCTGGTTTTACGTCTCGAATAAAAACCTGACGCGGCGCGACACGTTCCTCAACTGGCCGATGGTTTACGTGAGCTGCGGATACGCGTTGGTGCAGACAATATTATCGTTCGCCGTCCTGTCCGCTGATAATTTCAGCCCCACGGCCGCCAATCTGACTCAAGCGGTTTTGTTGGCCCTTCATGCGATTCTGGCGGTGAGCACGGTCTTCGGCAGGAACGCCTCCGACGAGATCGACCGCAAACAGGCGGAGACGACGTTCTTCATCAGAGATCTGACGTCCGACGCCGAAAGGCTGGCGGCGCGCGTGAAAGATTCAAGAGCGCGGAACAAAATACTGGAACTGTACGAAACCGCGAGGTACAGCGACCCGATGAGCCATGAAACGCTAATGCCCGTCGAACGCGAGATAAGGGAAAAATTCGGGGAGCTTTCCTCGTTTGCCTCCAGTGAAAAAGAAATTCCGTCTCTTCGCGAAGAGATAGAAATACTGTGCGAGGAGATAACGCTGCTCCTGGGCGAAAGAAACAGCAAGTGCAAATTATTGAAGTAGAGGAGAGATATTGATAACGCCGCTGATCGGTTGGACGGCTCAATGAAAATTAGCTAAAATAGCTAATAATTATTGGCGTACGGGAGTGTTCGCCTTGCAAGCCAAACAGTTCAAACAAATAGCGAGGGCAGTTTCCACGCTCACGGAAGAGCCGTTTTCGCAGGATTCACAGGAGTTGAGAGGATATCCAGACTTTCGCCGCAAGGACACAGGCGATATCGTGTAATCTATAGCGTACGGAACGATACGGTGTCGATAGACGTCATAGACAAACGCAACGACGACACGGCATATAAGCGTTTTTCAAGAAAACATCAATAAATGTAAGGAAGCCCGCCACGCGTTTGCACGGACTGTTCCAAAAACTGCTTGAGCGCCGCAAAAATTTATGCCATACTATCCTGACGCGCCAATCATGGCACCAGTGTGCCTATGGCGCGTTGGAGGTGTCGCAGTGGATTCATTCCTAAGAACGCTTCAGGTAGACTGGCTCAGCGCCGTGTCGCTCCTTGCGGGACCGCTCGTCGTAGTTCTCGCCTGGTTCGCCATAGACCGCCTGTTGATCAAGCTCCACAAGAAGAGCAAGTTCGTCGAGCGGATATTCACGACCGGCGCTTACGAGGAGACTAAAAAGGCGCTCATCGCGCAGCGGGTGAAGACGTTTCGCGGGCTGTTCATCCAGTGCGTGAGGACGCTCAACGCCGTATTCTTCTTGTTTATGTTCCTCGGCCGTTTCAATATCGACCTGAAACCGCTCCTGGCCGGCGTCGGCGTGGTCGGGCTGGGCATCTCCCTGGCGGCGCAGAACATCCTGCGCGACTTCATCAACGGCCTTCTGATACTCATCGAGGATCAGTTCAACGTCGGCGACTGGGTTTCGATAGGCTCGTTTTCAGGGACGGTGGAACGCTTCACGATGAGGGCGACCAGCCTCCGCACGACCGACGGGCGGCTGGTCGTCATCCCGAACGGGACGATCTCTCAGATAGCAAACAGCACCAAAAAGTTTTCAACGGCCTTGGTCGAAGTCGGGGTGGACTACTCCACCGATATCCGAAAAGCGATGGCCGTGCTGGACCGCTGCGCGAACGAGGTCTCTGAGACGTTCCGGCGCGACGTCCTAGGGCCGCCCGCAGTGCAGGGGATAGTCTCTTTCGGCGCGAGCGACCTGCAGCTCCGCGTGCTGATCAAAACAGTCCCAGGCGCTCAGTGGGGCATAGAAAGGGCGCTCCGCGTCGCCATAAAGGAGCAATTCGAGAAGGAGGGCATATCAATCCCGTTCCCCCAGCTTGTCGTTCACCGAGGGGAGCCAGACTAGGAGGGGCGGCATTTTATCGCGAATCTGGCAGTCAATCCGCAATTTGCCTCTTTCGTTAAAGAATGTTAATCAGCGAGAAAAGCATGGCGCGGTAATCGATCACCTGTTAATATTGCCATGCATCGAATCATTACGATTCGCTTTGGGAGGATAATGATAATGGGTGTATCAGAATCGTCGCGTAAGGCCGCCGGCAAATCACAAAACGTCTCATTTTCAGGGATGCTCGCGTTTTCCGCCTTCCTGATTGCCCCGGTCGTCGTCATAGCGGTACTGGCGATCGGCCCTAGTTCCAGGGCACCGATATACATGCCGGCGATCTTCGCCATGTTCATCAGCTACGTGATCATGTTCGTATTCTTCATGACGCTCTGGAAAAACGGCATGCAAAAGGCTGCCAGCGCCGTGTCGCTGGTCTCGTGCGGCGTCATGCTGCTGTTCCTCTCGTCTCAGGTGGGGCTGGGCGAATTTTTTGGCTGGGCTGGGACGGGGCTGATCTCCTTCGGCATGCTGCTGGCCATGTCGATGATAATCGCGCAGCCGACGAAACGCTTCGCGATGCCGGGGAACAATCTCCTGCCGGAGACGGTAAGCACCATGGAGGTGAAAAAATTGCTCGACGCCATGGCCTCCCCTGCCGCTTTTTTGAAGAACGACGGCGGCGGAGAGGATATGGTCGTCGCGATAAACGAGCCAATGGCCGCGATGCTGGGCAAGAACAACCACCAAGTCAGCGGCAAGGCGTTTTCCTCGGTCCTCCCCGATAACGAGACCGCCGCCTTCTTTAACTTCTCCGGGACAGAGTGGATACCGAACCGCACCACTAGGGGCAATCAGACGCTTTTCATGCTCATGCCGCTCATAAAGCCAAAGGATGAGTTTTCCGGGCCGACGGACGCGATCGACCGCGAGACCGGCCTCTTTACCCCGCTTTTCCTCAAGTACAGGGCAAACGCCGACGTAGAAGCGTGCAGGAGGTACGAGCGGAAGCTGTCCGTGATACTCTTCAGGCTCTCCTTCGACAAGATGCCAATAAAGCCGAGCGGCGAGGCGACAAACAAGGCTTTCTCGGAGTTCGGCAAGCTCGTGACGGCTTCTCTCAGGGCGTGCGACTCGGGTTACAGGCTCCGGGAAAACGAAGTTCTGATCTTCCTGCCAGACACGCCGCAGGGCGGCTCTAAAATCGTGGTGTCGCGCATATACGCCAAGGTAAGGAAGCTATCCGGGGTAGAGTGCGTGGAGCTGGGGCAGGCGGACATCGACGACGTCACGGCCAACTACTTCGGCAAGGAAGTAGGGTCGATCGACCAGGTGATGAAGGACGTATACATCAAGATGGGGCGCTCTGCGGAGAATATTTGACGCCGAGCCCGGCTTTAGGCCCCTGACAGTAAATCAGCGTTTCATTAGAGAGGATGGATTCAAATGAGCGGACTCAACTGGGACAGGCTCTTCTCCGGCCAGGCGAAGGACATGAAGCCTTCGCCGATCCGCGAGCTGCTGCCCTACACTAAAAAACCCGGCGTGATCTCCTTCGCCGGAGGCAACCCGGATCCGCTGATATTCCCCGTAGCGGAGTTCGCCGGGGCGTCGGTGGTCTTGGGGCGGAAGGGCATGGAGGTTCTCCAGTACGGCGCGACCGACGGTTACGAGCCGTTGAAGACGTTCATCTCAAACTGGATGGCACCGCGCATGGGACGTGTCACCGCGCCTGACGAGCTACTCGTGACCACCGGGTCTCAACAGGGGATGGATCTTCTGTGCGCGTCGCTCATCGACCCAGGCGACGCTATCGTCGTGGAGGACCCGACATACCCCGGTGCCATCCACACAATGCGCAACAGGGGGGCGCGCTTTTTGACCGTCCCCTGTGACGGCGACGGGATGATGGTGGATCTGCTCCCAGAAAAATTGAAGGCCGCGCGCGACGGCGGCTTGTCGGTAAAATTCATATACTCGATAGTCAACTTTCAGAACCCGTCCGGCGCCGTACTCTCCGCTGAAAGGAGGAAAAAGCTGCTGGACATCGCCTCTGAATTCGACCTTTTGATATTAGAGGACGACCCTTACGGGCATCTCAGGTTCGAGGGCAGCGACGAGCCGACTATCTTCTCAATGGACACCTCCGGCCGCGTGGTTTACGCCTGTTCCTTTTCCAAAATACTCGCGCCCGGCGTGCGCGTGGCTTGGATAGCCGGAGACCCGCAGATAATCCGCAAGATGGTTTTGGTAAAGCAGGGGGCCGACATGTGCACGAGCGTCGTAGCGCAGGCCCTAGTCGCCCAGTACTGCGAGGAGGGACACCTCGACAGCTTCCTGCCGAAGATAATCAAATACTACTCCAAAAAATGCAAGGGCATGGCGGAGGCATTCATGAAATACCTCCCCCCTGATGTCGAGTACGTCGTGCCAAAGGGCGGCTTCTTCTTCTGGCTGCGGGTGCCCGGCATCGACACCAAGGAGCTGTTCTTAAAGGCGGTGGAAAGAGGCGTGGCGTTTGTTAACGGCCCGGCCTTTTTCGCGAACGGGGGCGGGGATGACTGCCTCAGAACCTGTTTCACATTCGCCGGCCAGTCGGATCTGGACGCTGGCGCAGAGCGCCTTGCGCTCGCTATAAAGGACATGCGCGGCAAATAACGGGAAGCTGATTTTTCTGATTTGCGCGTTCGGTGTTGACGCGATTGAAATCCTTGGTATAATTGTCTCTGCTGGCCGCCGGGGTGGCGGAATTGGTAGACGCACGGGACTTAAAATCCTGTGGACGCAAGTCCGTGCGGGTTCGATTCCCGCTCTCGGCACCATCAGTCCCCTTTAGGTATCGCGGGGTGGAGCAGTCCGGTAGCTCGTCGGGCTCATAACCCGAAGGTCACAGGTTCGAATCCTGTCCCCGCAACCATTTCCTTAAGACAAGCAAAGGCAAAAAGTGACGCGAAGCGGGATACAGCAGGCTTCGCGTCACTTTTATATTGACAAGAAGCGACACCCTCGGACATAATATGACACGA
>JAISFV010000167.1 GCA_031263445.1 Synergistaceae bacterium
TTCCTTCCACGCTCCTCGCCATCGCCATCGCTGCCTCGCTGGGGCCAGGGCTGGTCAATCTCATGATATCGGTCGGCATTGCCTCCATACCCTTCTACGCCAGGATCGTGCGCGGCGCAGTCCTCTCGGTGCGCGGGCAGGAGTTCGTCGAAGCGGCGAAAGCCATGGGCTCAGGCGACCTGCGCATCATCTTCCGGCACATACTGCCCAACAGCATGGCACCTATCATCGTGCAGACGACCCTCGATGTCGCCTACGCCATCCTCTCGGCGGCGGGCCTCTCATTCATCGGTCTCGGCGTACAGCCTCCTTTTCCCGAATGGGGTTCTATGCTGTCGGGCGGCAGACAGTACATCTTTGAAGCACCCCATATGACGCTCTTTCCTGGTATTGCGATCATGCTGACCATCCTCTCTCTGAACTTCCTCGGGGACGGTCTGCGCGATGCACTCGACCCCAAACTGAGGAGGTGACGGATGATGGCAAAGCAACAGGGAAACATGCTAGACGTCAGAAATCTCGTCATCCGCTACGAGCTCGAGGAGTCGACCGTTCACGCAGTCGAGGGTATCAGTTTCACGCTCGGCTACGGGGAGACTCTCGGCTTCGTCGGCGAGACTGGCGCGGGCAAAACCACGACGGCTTTAGGCCTCATGCGTCTCGTCCCCTCGCCTCCTGGACGGATTTTGAGCGGCGAGATTATCTTTGAAGGCGAGGATGTCATGAAGAAGAACCCAGAGCAGATGCGGATCATCCGAGGTAGAAAGATCTCCTTCATCTCGCAGGATCCCATGACGAGCCTCAATCCCGTTATGACGGTTGGCCGGCAGATCGGAGAAATGATCGAGCTTCATAGCCAGTTGACAAAAAAAGACGCAGTGGAGCGAGTGAAGGAGATGCTTTCTCTCGTTGGCATCAGAGAGGAGCGTATGAACGACTATCCGCACCAGTTCAGCGGTGGCATGCGTCAGCGCGTTCTGATCGCAATCGCGCTCGCATGCTCGCCGGGCCTTCTGATCGCGGACGAACCGACGACGGCGCTCGACGTGACCATACAGGCACAGGTCCTGAGCCTGATGCGCGACCTGAAGAACAAGTTCGACACCTCGATGATTCTGATCACGCACGACCTCGGAGTCGCAGCGGAGACCTGCGACAAGGTCGCCATCATCTACGCTGGGCGCATCGTCGAGATTGCCAACACCCGCTCGCTCTTTCTGGACCCAAGGCACCCCTATACGGTGGGGGTATTCGGTTCCATCCCCAGCATGGACAAGAACCAGGATCTGCTTGACGCCATTCCTGGCCTGATGCCGGATCCGACGGATCTGCCTCCTGGATGCCCGTTCCACCCGAGGTGCACTTACGCAGTGGCAAACTGCTCGAAAGAGGTGCCTGAGCTTGAACATATCGGCGCTACGCACGGCGTGGCATGCCCCGTCTGTGGGCTGCGCGGGATAAAGAGGTAATAGCCATGATCGAAGTCAAATCGCTGAAGAAATATTTTAAGACGAAAGATGGCATGCTGCACGCCGTGGACGACGTTTCCTTCTCCGTCAACAAGGGTGAGACGCTGGGGCTCGTAGGAGAGTCTGGTTGCGGCAAATCGACGCTTGGCCGGACGATGATCCGGCTTCTGGATGCGACGGGAGGCAGCGTCCTTTTCAAAGGAACGGATATCATGACCCTCTCCAATCGAGAGATGAAGCAGATGCGCCGCAAGATCCAGATCGTCTTTCAAGATCCGTATTCGTCGCTCAATCCCCGCATGTCCGTCATGGACATCATCGCGGAGCCCCTTGTCGTAAGCTCGGTATTCAAACACGCCTCCGACCGAGAGGCGAAGGTGCTTGAGCTCATGGACACTGTCGGCCTCGCGAGGCGGCTTGCGAGAACCTACCCGCACGAGCTCGACGGAGGCCGGCGGCAGCGTATCGGAATAGCGCGGGCGCTCGCGCTCGAACCTGAATTCATAGTGCTAGACGAGCCGGTGTCGGCGCTCGACGTCTGCATCCAGGCACAGGTGCTGAACCTGCTAAAGACGCTGCAAAAGGAGTTCGGCTACACCTACATTTTTATCTCCCACAATTTGAGCGTGGTGAAGCACGTGTCGACCCGCATCGCCGTCATGTATCTGGGCAAGATTGTGGAGCTCGTTGACGCGGGAGAGCTGTTCAAAAAAACGCAGCACCCTTACACGCAAGCGCTGATCTCGGCGATCCCGCTGCCCATCGTAGACAGCCACAGGGATCGCATCATCCTTGAAGGAGACGTCCCGAGCCCGGTCAATCCTCCTGCGGGCTGCCGCTTCGCTGGGCGCTGCAGATACAAGATGGAGAGGTGCGAGGCCGAATCCCCTGTGCTCGCCGAGACGCCTGGAAGCTCGAACGGACACAGCGTAGCCTGTTTCATACCGCAGTAAACGCAGCTAAAAGGCCCCATAAACACTATAAGCTGTGTTTATGAGGCCTTTTGTGTCTGGTGCCGCCCTCCCAGAAATTTGGTGCCAATTCGATTTCAAAAACCAGGTGTCAATGGTGTATCTGGCGGCGCATAAACAGTGCCGTTAAGATCATTTAACTTCAGGCCTTGATTTCAAATTGCTATGAAACGTGGTCTCAACCGATAATGGCAAAACGGAGTGCCTACCTGCGACGAGATCCTTGAAGCCATTGCCTAGGACTTCGTTCGCGTGGGCGACGATCATGAACGCCCTGTCATCCACCTCCGACACGATCTCCTTGACTCGGTACGTCTCGCGCGGTTTCACCGCAACCATGAGGATATTCCGCTCCTCCCCCATGAACATGCCGACGGCGGGAATGTTAGTCACGCCACGGGCAAGCCGCTCCATGATCGGAACCGCCACTTCATCTGGAGGGCGATGCGTTACGATAAAACACATGCTGGCGTAGTCAAGCCCGGCAAGACCTTTATCCGTGATCATCGAGCATACGTAGATCGTGAATATGGCGTACAGCCCCGCCTCGACGTTTTTGTACACGATTATGGCGAGCAGGGCGACGAGGCCATCTACTAGCAGCATCATCTTTCCGACCGACGCGCTCTTGATCTTCGCGACGAGCAGACGGTTGACCAGATCCGTGCCGCCCGCCGACGAATTCGCCATCACGGCGAAGATGACACCGATCCCGTAGAGAAACCCTCCGAAGAACGAGGCTAGCAGTTTGTTGTACGTCAGAGTCGGCAGAAAAGCGGTCATATCTACGAGTGCCGAATAGAGGAACGCGCCGAAGAACGTCTTGATCGTGAACTCCTTCCCCTTGATCGGAAAGCTGAACAGAAAAAAGGGAATGTTCATGATCATGACCATCGTTCCTATCGGAATAGGGATAACTGAGTGGATCACGGTCGCGATGCCTGAAAATCCCCCTGCGGCGATCTGATTCTTGACCAGAAAGAGGTTCAGCGCAAGCGCGTACAGGAAGTTGCTCAGGAAGAAATAGACGAGCCGCTTCGCGTCGTCGCCGCCGAAAGAAATCCTTTTCACCGCGGGCTACGCGCCGCCATCGGAGACGAGCACGGCGTCGACCGCACAGACACCCCGTTCGTAGACGAAGACGGGGTTCATGTCCAGCTCGACCAGATCGTCCTTCCTATCTGAGGCCATCTTAGAGATTGCCAGCAACACGTCGACGATCGCCTCCAAGTCGCATGGCGCGCTTCCTCGATAGCCCGTCAGGAGCTTAGTTCCCTTGAGCGAGAGGATCAGATTCCTCGCCTCCTCGCGCGACAACGGGGCCAGTGCGAGGGCCGTGTCCTCGAATACCTCGACAAAGACGCCGCCCATCCCTACGAGAACGGCAGGCCCGAATTGCGGGGTGCCTGTCACACCGACGATCATCTCCACGCCTGCCTTCGCCATCTCCTGAACGTTCACCCCGCCGATGCAGGCCTCTGGGCGGTGTTCTAGCGCGTTTGCCAGAATTTCGCCGTATGCTGCCTCCAGTTCGGCCTCGTCGCGGATGTTCAGCTTCACACAGCCGATGTCGGACTTGTGCAAAATATCCGTTGAATCGATCTTCGCGGCGAGAGGATACGCCATCCCGCGCGCGAGTTCCTTTGCCTCTTCGATACTCTGGGCAATTGCCTCCTTTGGGAAAGGGATGCCGTAACGGGCGACCACTTCTTTGGCGGCGTGCTCACTTAGCGCCTGTCGCGTTTCTCTGCAGGGACGGGAGGGGATGGCGAGTGAGAGATCGTGATCTCTGTAGTCGTAACCGATGAAATCGGCCAGATAACGCAGAATTTTAAATGCATACAAGGTAGGAGGAAGGATGGGTACCCCGCACGACTCAAGTATGGTTTTGTATTCCTCGTTCCTCGTATTGCCCGCGAAGGACACCATAATCATCGGCTTCGCTCCGTTCTCCTCGCTCACGGTCTTGATCGCCTCGGCCATATAGCGAATGGCTGGATCGGCGATCTTTTGCAACAGCGTATAACCGAGCAGTACGGTCGCCACCGCCTCGTCTTGGACGAGGACGCGCAGACAGGCAGCGAACCTCTCCGCGTTGTACGAGAGCGTCGCCGTCGCGTCGAGAGGATTGGCAGGGCTGGCGTAGGAGGGCAACATGACCCTGAGCTTCGCGGTCGTATCTGGCGCAAAATCGGGAAACTCCACGCCGAAAGCGGAGGCTACGTCGGCACAGATTCCTGTCTCTCCTCCCGATAGGCTGATCGAGGCGAAGCCTGCGTGCTTGGGTAACTCCTTCAAGGTGGCAAAGAGATGTGCGGTGTAGATCAGCTCTTCTAGGTCGTCAACGCGGATGACTCCGAATTTTTTAAAGAAGGCGTCATACGCCTTGTCGGACCCGGCAAGACTTCCAGTGTGCGAAACAGCCAGCTTGCAGCCCTTTTCTGACTTGCCCGTTTTCAACACGACGACGGGTTTGCGCTTGAACGCCGCTTTTCGGAACGAATCCGCCAGTTTTGTCGGGTTTTTCGCGCCTTCAAGGTAAACGGCGATCACCTTCGTAAATTCATCGTCCACCAGAAAATCAATATAGTCCTCCATCTCTGTGATGGCGCAGTTACCCGCCGAAATGGAGAAGGAGAACTTCGGAGTCAGATTGTCCATCATCGACAGACAGAGCTGCCCGCTTTGCGAAACGAAGCCGATAGAACCGGTGCGATCGCGCTCCTCGGATATGAAGGCAAATGGATAAATAGCGTCGATGTAGTTGATATACCCCGCACAGTTGGGTCCCATGAGGGCTATGTCCAGTTTGTCGCAGAGTTCTTTGAGCGACTCTTGCGCGGCAAGTCCTTCCGCTGTTCCTACTTCCTTGTATCCGCTGGCATAGACAACCGCGCCGCGCGCGCCCCTGGCCGCTGCGTCGCGCAGAATCTGTTCCACGCTGCTGGCTGGTGTGCAGATCACGGCTAGGTCAAAATCTTCGGGTACATCAGACACAGATGGGTAGGCCTTCTTGCCAAATATTGTGTTCCGCTTTGGATTGACCAGAAAGTAACGGTTCTCATCCATGTGCGAGATGACGTTGCGGCATGTGTCGCCGCCGAACCCTTCCTTTTCGCTCGCCCCTACGATGCAGATTTTTCGAGGTTTCATCAATTTGTCGATGTTCAAGCCATGCACCCGTCTTTCGTTACGCTAGCTCCCGTGAATCCTTTTTCAAAGCAGGCCATGTTTTTCGGATTGTTCTTTCCCTTAGATTCAAAAAAGGCCTCAATGCCGCGCGATGTCGTGTCCCTGTCGAAGAGTTTTCTCGTAGCCGCGAGAGCGCCCAGCATGGAAACATTGGCACCACGCAGGTTTTCCTCCTGTTCCGCGATCAAAGTAGCCTCCACTTCGGCGACAGCAATGTCGCTCCGCCAGGCACAGTCGTTCACGAGACTTGTGTTGACCACGAGCAGACTGCCTGGACGCATCATCGGCATGAACTTTTCCACGGAGGGCGTGTTCATTGCGAGCAGGATATCAATTCGCCTCACGAAGGGGCTCGCGATCTTGCCGTCCGATATTTTCAGGTTGCAGTTTGCCGTTCCTCCGCGCATCTCACTGCCGTAGGAGGGGATCCAGGTCACGTTGTACCCGAGATCCATCCCCGTCTTCGCCAGTATCAGACCCGCCGTCAGCACTCCCTGCCCGCCGAAACCAGCACAAATGATGTCAGGCATCACGTAGCCCTTCCTTCTTTGTAAATTCCCCCAGCGGATAGATGCTCTTCACGACGTCCCCGATATGTTTCATTGCGGCGAGGGGTTCCATCCCCCAGTTGGTCGGACAGGGCGAAAGGATCTCGACGAACGAGTAGCCGAGCCCTTTCCGCTGGGCATCGAAGGCAGAGGCGATATAGTGTTTGGTCTTTAAAATTTCCGCATTGCTGGTAAGCGATCCTCGCGCCAGATACGCGACACCGAGTCCCTTCAGCATCTCGACGATATCGAGCGGACGCCCTGTCGTATGGACGTCCCGGCCATGCGGCGATGTCGTCGTCCGCTGGTTTTCGAGCGTCGTAGGTGCCATCTGGCCGCCAGTCATCCCGAAATTCCCGTTGTTCACGAAGATCACAGTGATCAGTTCGTTGCGGATGGCAGCCCAGAGGGTCTCCGAAAAACCGATAGCGAGCGCGTCCCCGTCCCCTTGATAGGTGAAAACAGCACACTCCGGTCTACAGCGCTTGAGTCCAACGGCAACCGCCGCCGCGCGCCCGTGCTGTGCCTGTACACAGTCGATGTTGAAGGTGTCCGGCATCAGCGACGCACAGCCGACAGCAATCGCCCCGATCGCGACCTTGTCGAGTCCGCTCTCCTCAAGAACCTCTGCTACGAGGCGGTTGGCAATGCCGTGCCCGCAGCCTGGGCAGTATTTGTTGTCGACGAAACATGCCTTCGGTGTTCTTCGTTCCGTTTTCAAAACGCCTCCTTTGCATTGCCGGCATATACTTCCTCGATCTTGCCGCAAATATCCGAGGAGTCGAAGAGCACGCTGCCGCCTTGCATCTTGTAGACGGGGCGCTTCATCCGGCACGCAAGAGCGACGTCGGTTGCCATCTGTCCCAGCGAGGACATCTCGACCGCGATAAAAGCCTTTGCGCTGGCCAAGTTTTCGAATGCCAGCACTGGATAGGGATAGAGCGAGATGGGACGGATGAGTCCGACCTTGCGGCCCTTTTCACGAGAGATCGCGATAGCATCTTCGCAGATTCGCGAGGAAATTCCGTACGCTACGAGCACGATATCAGCGTCATCGGTTCTGACCGACTCCCATCGCTGTTCGTCTCTTTCGATCCTCTCATATTTCGCGCGAAGGTAACCGTCGTAGTCGCTCGTGTAGTACATGACGGACGTGTGGCGTTTGAATAATCCGTTGCCCTTTCCTTTCAAGGTCCACGGATGCGCGTCTGGATCGTATTCGGAAAATGCAGGCAGGTCGACAGGCTCCATCATCTGGCTGATGGAAGCGTCGGAAAGAAGGATGACTGGCGTCCGGTGCTCCTCAGCCTTGCCGAAACCGAGCGACACGAGCTTCACCGTCTCCTGCACTGACGAGGGTGCGTAGACGATCGTACGATAGTCCCCGTGTCCACCGTTATAGACCGTCTGCCAGTAATCACTCTGCCCGACGAAGATATCGCCGAGGCCGGAGCCATAGCGCATGACGTCCATGATCAGGCAGGGGAGCTCTGCGGAGGCAAGATACGAAATTCCCTCCTGCAGGAGGCTGAACCCTGGCCCCGACGAGCTTGTGAGCGCTCTGTAACCGGCTGCCGCTGCTCCGTAGACCATGGATATGCCAGCGAGTTCTGATTCGCTCTGGATGAAAATTCCGCCTACCTCTGGCATTCGTTTGGAAAGATACTCGAGAATCTCGCTCTGCGGTGTAATGGGGTATCCGGCGAAAAACCGGCATCCTGCGCGGACGGCTGCCTCTGCAAAAGCCTCGTTGCCCTTCATCAATTCTCTGGCCACTGGTCACCCCTCCCTCACTGTCTCGAAGAC
>JAISFV010000045.1 GCA_031263445.1 Synergistaceae bacterium
GAAGTGAACGGCCTTACGTTATACTCCTGCTTTAACGTCGACAGTATCGAGTTCAATATGATGGGGTCGTCATCCACCGTAAGGATGACTGGTGTAGAAGCGTTTGCGGACACGGTAGCCCCCCTCTCGTTATCTTGGGCAATTCAGATATAAACTGGTCAGCCAGCAAAACGATGACGCACTGCCGACACAGCGCACGGACGATGAAACTTCACGGTTCGTCGCTTATTATATAGTGAACTCATAAAAATTTATACAGGATGAAAAATTCAGCGCGCGCGACCCCACCGATCCGTAAAACGGGCCGCCGTCCTCACTCTGCCTGCCAGATAAACGAGACGTTGTCGTTGCAGCCGGAGGACAGGAGGTCGTCCAGAAGCCCGCGCGCGTCCATGGCGGGATCTGTCAGCCACGGTGCCAGCCGCTGCGCGCCCAATGCTTCCCACACGCCGTCGGAGCAGATGAAAAACTCGTCGCCGCGGCAGCGCGAGACGGCCCTCACGGAAAGCTCGAACCCGTCTTCGCTGCCTGGGGACACCGAGGACGTCACTATGCTTTTCTGCGGATGCGACCTCATGCCGTCTTCGTCTATCTCGCCGCTTTCGTACAGCGCCTGCACTATGGAGTGTTCGCGCGTCAGCCGTTCGGTCGCGCCGCCCGAGACGCGGTAGACGCGGCAGTCTCCGCAGTTGAATACGAGGGCGCTCTTTTCGCGGAGCAGGATGCCCGCTACGACAGCGCCCATCCGGGCCATTTCGGGCGCGTCTCTGGCGGCAGCCGCCATTTTCCGCGTCGACGCCTCTAGCAGTGACCTGATGGTTTTTTCGTCCTCCCTGATATCGAGCGCCGGCGCGAAAAGTTTTTTTAGGCTGTGGGCCTGAGCGGCTTCCGACAGCGTCAGGGCGATGATCTCCGCCGCGAGCGCGCCCCCTGCGTAGCCCCCCATCCCGTCGGCCACTGCAAAGAGCTGCGGGAACCCGTCAAGCTCCAGCGTCTCCGGGGAGTCCATGCAGCCAGTTCTGACCGCACCCGCCGCGCAGAGCGCGTCCTGGTTCTCCGGCCTGGAAGCCCCCCTGTGCGTGACAAACGCGGCTTTCACCCGGCCACCCGCATCTCACAGGCCAAGGACAGAGCCAAGGTGTCGCCCGCCGCGAGCGGATGTGCCTGCCCTGGTTCTATCCGTGCGCCGTTGACCCAGGTCCCGTTCAGGGAGCCCAGGTCTTCGATCCGCCAGACGCCGTCCGCGAGGCGCACGCGGGCGTGGGTGCGGGAGACGGTCATCTCGCCCTTGAAGAACTCACCGGTTTCGCCGTGCCTGCCGAGCGTCGCCCCGCTTTCGAGCGTAAGCTCGCGCCCGTCTGAGGCGCGGGTGAGCGTCAGCGTGTCCGGAGGGCCGGCCGCGAAATCGCTGCATTCGCTTTGCGCGCCTTCTGGGCGTTTTGCGGGCGGTGACGGCGATACCGAGGAGATGTTTGTCATGCAGGCGCGGCAGATGACCTCAGAGACCGGGTTCTCCTCGCCGCACGCGGGGCAATGCTTTGTCAGTTCCACGGGGGTTTCCCTCCATTACAGTCGTCTGAAAAGGGGTTTTTAAGCCGTGAGGCGTCCTCCTGCCTGGGAATACCGATCAGCAGCTTTCTGCTGCCGTCCATCCCTATGAGCTGCATTTTGCGTTTCGGTGTCCGTACCCACGCCGCATAGCGCTCGGAGAACTCGTCCTTCAGCAGCGTCAGCCTCTGGTTTTCGGAGCCCTTCCAGACGGAATCGGTCCTGTTGCCAAGCTCGAACGGGCCGTCCACCAGCGCGGACAGCAGCAGTGCCAGCTCAGGATACGTCCCGAGCAGCGCCTCCGCCCGGTAGCCGCTGTAGGCCAGGACGTCGCTCACGCCGAGTTCCAGTGCGCCACGCAAAAGCCCCAGGAGGGCGTCCGGCTGGTCAAACGGCTCGCCGCCCGATATCGTGAGCCCGTCAGGGTACGGCGGCGTCGCTAAAAAGTCGCGGAGCCTGTCTATGATGCCGCAGACCGGCACGGAGGTTTTTGGATCAAAGCTCCAGCTTTCGGGCGTGACGCACCCGGGGCAGCGCAGCGTACATCCCTGAAACCAGACGCCGACCCGTGTGCCTGGCCCCAGGGAGTAGACAGGGAAATGCATGAGATGGATCAAGACGGTATCTTTTGCCCTCTCTGTCCCCTTCACCCCATCTCCAGTTCCCACCCTCCGGGCGTCTCCCTGATATCCGTTACGAAATATGACGCGCCGCCGCCGCCGTGAAGCTCGCACAGCTTGCGTGAGAGCGGGTTCATGAAAAACGTCTCCATGCTGCTGCCGATCCCCCGCCCGCCCATCGAGAGGTCTGCGCACACGAGGTCAGCCAGGCTGCGATACGCCGTGTCCTCGAAGTTGATATGGATGCCATAGCTGTCCTCCAGCGTGAAACGAACGTTGTCCATCATGCGGTCAAAAATTTTGAGCGCCGTTTCCTTCCGGATAAAATCGAACACGACGATGTTCCTGCCTATGCGGTTCAGGATCTCCGGCCTGTTGATCTTATATTTGAAAAAATCGTCGATGGCCGACCCTATCTTGCCGGATATTTCCGCATACGGCATGTCCGGCGTCACGCGTTGGCGTTTGCTCCCGTCATGAGCCTGCTCGAACATCCCTAGGTTGCTAGTGAAAATTATCAGGCTCTCGGAGAAGTACACGGTCTCCCCGCGCCCGGATGTCAGCCGCCCGTCGTCAAAGATTTGCAGGAATATGTCGAGGATTCTCGGGTGCGCCTTTTCCACTTCGTCGAAGAGGACTACGGAGAAGGGGTTCTGCTTGATGGCGTTGGTCAGCTCGCCCCCGACGTCGTAGCCGACGTAGCCCGGTGGCGCTCCGATCAGCCGCTGGTTGGCGTGCTCGTGCCCGAATTCGCTCATGTCGAAACGGATGTAGTGAGTCTCGGATCCGAAGATCAGCTCAGTGACGGCTTTGGCGAGCTCAGTCTTGCCCACCCCGGTCGGGCCCGCGAGGAACAGTATGCCCTTGGGTTTTTGAGAAAAGCGCGAGAACTGGACACCTGAGAGGTTGAAGCGCGACCGTTTCAGGATATCAGCGGCGTGGCGCACGGCGGACGACTGGCCCATGACTCGGCTGCCCAAGAAAGTCTCCGCTTCCGTTATCTTCCTGCCGTCCAGCTTCTCCCACATGTTTTCCTGGATGCCCAGCTTGTAGCGGCGGATGGCGTCCGCTATCTGGCCGAACTGGACGCCCTCGTGCCACGCAAGCTGGGCGATGGAGGCGATCTCGCCCGCCAGGAGGCCGGTTGTCTGGTCGCGGAATGTGTCCAAGCAGACGTCTCGTGGGCCTATCTCCATCTCGCGGTATCCAGGGATCTTAGGAGAGACGGCCTCGACGACGCAGCCCCTTATCTCGTTGTCAGGCCGAGGGACGGGCAGCGCGTGGACGCGCGGGTTCTCGATGGCGTACCAGGGGGGGAGGTCGTTTTCCTTGTCCATGATCCAGAATACCGGGTTATACAGCGGGAACGCGCCGCCGGGGGCGAGAGTCGGCGTGGATTCGAGCGACAGCCGGAACATGCGGTAAAAAAAAGCCTCGACGTCCGGTTCTTGGAGGACATCCCTCATCCGGGAGACAAAACGCAATATCAGCGCGGCGTGGCCCGCTGTGCTGGCGGAGATGGCGGCTGCGATGCCGGACGCCTTTTCGAGGGTCGCGGGCAGCCACCCCTGGCCTATCTTTTCTCCTGTAAGTTTTTCGAAGAGTTCACCGCTGCCGAGAGTGACTGAAAAGCCGTCTAACGGTTTGTATTCCACGACCAAGGCATACCCCATGTTGGACAGGAGTTCTCTCAGGTAGTCCCGCATCGAGAGGGTCGCCACATATTCGCCGAACTCGGCCGGGTAGACGTCGTTGACGTTTCCATAGAGCAGGAACTGAGGCTTTATGGCCAAAAAACGCTCTATCTCCCTGGCCCATTTGGGTTTGTGATCCACGGCGCCAATCACCGCGAATCACCCTCGCGCGCGCCTGAAGCCCGTTCTGCCGGGGTGTTTCCCGCCTTCTTGCGCCTCTTCATCGCCGGCCGTTTTTTATCGACGACCGCCAGCAGGGGGGACTCGCCGGGTTCTATGCGGACGGTCGTCTCAAGAGGCAGGCCGAGCTCGCGCATCCGCGCCAGGAAACCGTCAAAATCCCGGCACCACTTCTGCCCGGCCTCGATGTCTTTCTGTCTTTGGTCCGCGCCTGGCGTGTCTTTTTCCTCATCGGACGCCACGGCGCGCACGAGCCGGGCCGACAGCGCGCCGCCCGTGTCGGCCTTGACCATGACGCGATAGCCGTCGTATGGCGAGGCCATGTATCGCACCTCACCGGGGCGGATCGGGATGTCCGCGCCCTCTCGGGGTTTTTCGGCGGTTTCGTCAGGCAGCAGCTCATATCCCATCTCGTCGAGCGCGCTTTTCATCCTGCTGACGAAATAATCGTCGGCGATCTCCATCTCGCGCTCGTAGGCGAATTTCGCTATGTCCTCGTAAAGCCTCATGAAATCAGCCCTCTCGATGAATTTCCTTCCGTCCCCGCACAGTTCCTCGCACCGCCGCGCGAGTTCCGCTCCTTCAGCCGACTTGGCCGCTGCCTGGGGAAGCCTCGCCATCCCCGCCGCCTCCGTCAGGGCCTCGCGGAAAAACTCCGAGGACGCGCGGCGTTCCCGCAACGCCCCCCACGTTCTTTTCAACTGGCTCCGGATCCGTATCAGACGGTCGGGGAAGGGGCTGTCGGCGCTTATTTTTTCCAGGATCGGGCGCAGCTTTTCCCCTTCGGACGCGTCCATCAGCGCTATGCGGCCCGCCCAGTCGCGGATCTCGGCCACTGCCCTTGTGATTTCAGGTTTCGCGGCCGTACCATCACGGGCCTGCTGAGGGGCGGATTTCTTTTTTTCGAGTGCGCTCGTATCCACCGCCCTGGCTAAATCTTTCAGCTCGTGCATCTCTTGCAGACGCTCCATGATCCTCTGGAGTTCTGACATGCGTTTGTCGGACGCGAGGGACGCGGATCTTTCAAACTCGGCCTCCAGCCGGGCGAGCTCTCGTTCGTATACGGTCACATTTGCTGATGCCAGCGCGCCGAGCAGGCTGCGGACCGATTCCTCCCTCGTGCGGCGCTGCGCGTCGTCGATCTCGGCCCCCCGGATCGCGAGCCTCAGGTCACGGAGTTCGCCCGCTGCTCTCATCGCCGCTTCGCCGTCAGCGGCCGGCCCGTCCAGCGAGCCCTCCAGGCGCTCCAGTTTTTTCCGCAGACGCGCAAGCGGCCCCTCCCCGCCGGGGCAGCCGCCCTCCAATGCGTCCAAGCGCCCTCGTTCCAGCGATATGCTGTCGAGCAATCGTTTTTTGAGGGTTTTTTCACCCGCTTTGTCGAGCCTGTTGCTTAAAATATTCACCCCGATCCCGAAACCCGAGACAAGGAAACCCGAGGCTAGTATCCCGCTCAAAAGGCTGTACGCTGACGGGAACGCGGCTACCACTACTACGCTCATGTGAGATCACCACACATTCAACTTATTGTCGTGGGCCAAAGAGGGTGAAGGATCTAAACCCTTGCGGCACCGGCCTTCCTACGGCGGAGCGTCCCTCCCCGCAGCGGGGAACAGATACGAGTCGCAGGCGTCGTAGATGGTCCATTCGCTCCTGGAAAGGGCAAACCTGCGCCATATGTGGCAGGCCAAAAGGCCGTACAGCGCCCCGGCCATAGCGACCGTTATGCCTGGCATATTCGAAATAAAGTAATTGAAATTCCTGATGGCAGAAACTACAAAGACGTAGCAGAAGAAGACCATTGGATCGGCACGGTCGAATTTTATTTCACCGATCGCCTCCCTGACGAAAAATAGGTAATATACGGCACCTATGACGATGAACAGTATCAGGGAAATCAGGACGGTAATGTCGAAGGAATTCCCGGCCGCGATGTGCGCCAGCAAGAATAAGAGCCCGGCCAGGGAAGCCGACGCGGCGAATTGCGTGAGCCTGGATCTGTTGCCCTCAAGCGCCTGGCGTCTTTCCAGGAGGGCCGATGTCCTGACTATGAAAAGTGTGTCCCTGGAGTCTATCTTCCTGTCCTTCATCTGCTCGGCCCGATCCATGGCGCGCAGGATACCTATAGTAGCGTGGGATGCGTAGAATTTGCCGAGCGCGCCACTCAGAAAATCCAGCCTTTCGAGTATCATCGCGGTGTGTCCCAGGCAGCGGATCCGCGCCTCCCTCAGATACTCTTCCGCGCTCATGTCCGCGTATGGCGGGGAGGCGTCCTGCTGATCCGCCGGGATCAGCAAGCCCTGGGATCTCCATGATTCTATCAGTTTCGCGCCGTCCATGTAGGTCGACGCCTTGAGCAGCGTGGAGGAAACGGCATCAGGGAGCGTGTGGCTCCCGGTGATGCTGTCGAACGATTCGCGTTTCATCGGGACGGTGCCGATGAGGCGCAAAGTCTGCGTCCTCTCGCCCGTCGTTTCGTGTCCAGTGTCCTCGGGCCAGAGATACGAGTCAGGGTTCTCGATGGCGTCGAAATAATTCCACTGCTCCGCGACCGTCTTCTTGCACATGAACTCGAGGATATGGAGGAAGGACTGGTCAGCCCTGCCCGTCAGAGAGACATACTCGTCGTAGTACGAGAGCAGCTTGCCGCTGCCGAGCATCCCGACTATCCTTTCCTCCGCGTCGGAGGCCTCACGGCGGACGGCGCGGCTCAGGAACAGGCGCAGGTTATTGGAGTCCACGGCTTTCCCCAGTATCGAAAAGGGACACCCGGCGTTGGTGTGGACGAAGCGGAAGAGTGCCGTCACGGGATCCATCATGCTTATCATGTTCCCGATCTCAATGGCCTCGTCGAAGGCTTGGTTGCTCTCGTACCACTGACGGAGGTAAAGCAGGTTAGTCGGGCCGGAGAACCAGGGCTTTTCGTTGGCCGCCCACGCGAACGCCAGATCCTCCGCCGTGTGATAGTCCTTCCCTTCGAAACGGAACGGGTTCTGCGGGCCGGCTTGCGCGCGAGCGGCCGGCGTCTCCTCGTAATAGACAGGGATGTCCGCATCCCCGGCTAGCCAGCGTGATACCTCTCCGTAGCCCCATCTTTTGGAGTCGTCCTTAGTGAGAAGCCCCTTGACCAGCATGGTCATTCTCGTGTCAAGGAAACTTGGCACCTCGACGTTGTCCAGCGTCAGCTTGTGGATTATCTGCGAGTCGGACAGGCTCTCGAACGGATGCTCCCCGGCCAGCAGCTCGAGCGCGATCATGCCTAACCCCCACCAGTCGCATGGACGCCCGACGGCCCTGCTAAACGCCTCCGGCGCCCAATACTTCGGCGTACCTTTCAGCGTTGTCATCTTCCGCGACATGTCGGATGCCAAGAGGGATGAGATGCCGAAGTCGGTCAGTATCGCGTCGAGCGGGTCGAGTGAGCGCACCAGGACGTTGGCCGGTTTCATGTCGCAGTGGACGATGCCGTTCTCATGCAGGGTGTGGATGGACTCCGCGAGCTCCGCGACGAACTTTTCGACGAAGGCGCGGCTATGCTTCGTCTCCGGCGGGACGTCATTGAGCGAGCCCAGCGGGATGTATTCCTGCAACTCGTACCATCTGCCGGTCACTTCGTCGAAGCCCGTTTCCAGGAAGACGACGAAACACTGGCTGTTTTGGCGGCTGATCTCCGTGATTCTGTTCAAAATCTCGAGCTTGGGCTCTAAACGATGCCGGTAGAGCTTCAGCACGCAGGGGCCGAGCCCGTCTTGCGCGCCATTAGCGCTCACGAGATAGATGTCCGCCTCCGCGCCTTTTGTCGGGAGCTGGTCTACGACGCGCCAGCCACGGAAGCTCTCGGGAATGCCGGCAATGACCCTGCGGTTATCATGAGCCGATTTAACCGTCGCGTCCGCGCAACGCTCCGTAATATCGCCATGCGTCCCGTCCTGCTGCGTGGCGTCAGCTTCGCCGGGGCCTTCGGCTGCCTCCCGTATCGTAGAGGATCCGGTCGGATCCTCCGTCAACGTAGCGTCCGGTGCCTGTCCCAACCCCTAACCTTCCTGAGCCTTATGTCCTGCGACGTTTTTTGAGCCATTTTTCCGCAAGCAGCCCTGTCAGCGCGTAAAAGGATAAGTTTGCGAATCCACGCGTTCCAGATACCGCCGAGCTCCCGCCGCTGATTTTCGGGGCCGAATCAATGACGATCCGCTGTTTCCCCGCACCCTGCGAGGCCGATGCGCAAAATAAGGAAGACGTCGTGAAAATCAGCGCTAACAGGACGAGAACGCTTAGTTTCCTGAGCATGAGATTTCCCCCTCTTAAATCGACTGGCGATCCCTCAAGGTTCCTCCGTAATCGGGAAGTATATCCGCAGGTGAGTCACATCTTTCAGCGCATTGTCGTCGCGCCCGGACGACACCGGCAGCTTGCCCCACTCGCCGCCCCCTAGGCGTGCCAGGACGAGGGGCTTCCTGCCGTATGTGGACCAGATGTCCCATAGCTCCTCCCCGCTGAATGTGCCTGGCACGAGTCCGCCAGTGAAGAGCGGGGCGCTGCCGCCCATCATGGAGTGTCCGTCAGGGTGGGCGATTATCATCCACTGCGTCATCGACCACGCGCCCTGCATCTCATTCGAGTGGAGGGCGTGATCCCACGGGATGATCTGAAAGCCGCCTATCTCGCCGTGCGGCGACGTGCTGACGTCGATGACGCCGGAATGGTTCGCCCTTACGCGTCCCGCGTTCTGAAAGAGCGTGCCCTCGAAGCGCCCCGTCCCTGCGACGGGCCGTATCACCCGCGCTACCACCTCCGCGCCGGCCGACTTGCTCCACGCCGTCACCCTGCCGCCAGGCCTGTTTTCGAACTCCACCATGTAGGGCATGTCGCCCTCGTATACGCTGAATACGAGCGTCTCGCCCTCAACTGGCAGGCTGCCGCTTTCGAGCGGGCGGATCCCCTCGTCGCCCGAGACCGTTATCTTCGTCCCCACGGGCGGTGCCCATGCGCCAAAAAAGCCCGTTCCGGCCGCCGCGCTCAGGACGATCGATGCGCCCGCACCTGCGGCCGGCGCTATCGTCTCCTTCGGGATCACGCTCATCGTCCGCCCCTTGCTGTCCTCCACTCCTATCAGGATGTGGACGGCGTTCACGGCGGACGCGGTCACCGCCCCCGGTTTGCCCCACGCGCTCGCCGTGTAACTGGGCCACCGTGTCTGCTCCGGCAGTTTTTCCACCCTGCCTAGGTCGAACTCCCTGCCGTCCGGCACGACGGAGGTCACATGCCCTCCGGCTTCGAACGGGATTCTGATCTCGTATATCAGCCTGGGATCGCCTGACGCGGAAGCGTCCGGCAGGAGCGCGGCGAGCGCAAGGACGGCGAAGAGCGTTTTGAATCTCATGGCGTAGCCTCCAGTTTCCCGGGCGGGGAAGCGAAGATGACGAATAATCCCCCGCCCGGCTCTTTATGCGCTTATTTTACTATATCTATGTACCGGAAGCGCACGTATCCCATGATGTCTTTGTTGTATCCCTTTACGTAGTCCTTGACCATTATCGTGTTGGTCATGTAGTAGAGGGGGAGGAACGGCATGTCGTCCATCAGCATCGCCTCGGCCTCGCGGAGTTTGTCGAACCGTTTCGCCGGGTCGGTCATCGACTGCGCCTCTTTGATGAGGGCGTCGTACTTCGGGTTGTTGTGGTTGCTGCTGTCGGCGAGCGTGAAAAGCTGCAGGAAGTTCGCCGGGTCGACGTAGTCCGCTATCCACCTGTGGTAGGCCATTATGTACTGGCGGTTCTTCTTGCCCCTCCTGTTGAGCATGACGCCGTACTCCATGTCCTCCAGGTTGAGCGTGACGTTCAGATTACTCTTCAGCATCGCCTGTACGGCCTGGGCAACGTCGCCGTTCACGCCGAAGTTCCCGTAGATGTAGGTGAGCGCCGGGAAGCCCTTGCCATCAGGATACCCCGCCTCGGCCAGGAGGCGCTTCGCCTCGGCCACGTCCCCTTCCGGCTTGAAGTAGTCCTTGTCCTTGAAGTCCTTCCCGTCGCTGCCGATGATGCCATACGGCACGAATGACGTGGCGGGCCTCTCGCCGGACTTAGTGACGTTCTTGACCAGCACGTTGCGGTCTATCGCGAGGTTGAGCGCCTTCCTGACGCGCGGGTCGAGGGTGGCCTTGGCCTGCACGGGGTCGTACTCCATCGCGTTGTCCGACACGTTGAAGTGCATCCACACCGACCCCAGGTACGGGACATTCTCCGCCTTGCCCTCCGCCAGGAGGGAGGGAACCATTGCGGCAGGTATGTTGCTGTCCGCCACGTCCAGATCGCCCGCCTCGTATGTTGCCAGAGTCGAGTTCGCGTCGGTGAGTATCCTGAACTCGACCCTGTCGAGCTTGACCTGGGAGGCGTCACGGTACTTCGGGTTTTTGACCATCACTATCCTGTCCTTGGGGCGCCACTCCTGGAGCATGAACGGGCCGTTGCCGACGTAAGTTTCAGCCTTCAGCGTCCACTCTTTGTTCGGCGAGACTACCTTCTCGTTCTCCGGCATGTAGAAGAAGCTCGTCGTCAGCGCGAGGAAGAACCCGGTCGGGCTCTCCAGTGTCACCTCGAGCGTGTAGTCGTCTATCGCCCTGATCCCCAAGTCGGATTCCTTCGCTTCGCCTCTGTTGAACTTCTCGCCGTTCTTGATGTAGTACATTTCGGTCGCGTAATCGGCGGCGGCCTCGGGCGACAGCACCCTCCTCCAGGCAAAGGCGAAATCGCTCGCCTTTACCGGGTCGCCGTTGGACCATACCCCGTCCTTGCGCAGCTTGAACGTGTAGGTTAGCCCGTCGTCCGATATAGTGTAGCTCTCGGCGGCCGCCTGGACTAGCTTCCCGGACGTGTCGTATCCCATGAGGCCCTCGAAGCAGTTCATGATCAACTGCGCGGAGCTGATCTCCGTCGTGAGTGACGGGTCGATTGTGACAGGGTCGGACACGAAGTTCGAGCGGAGGACCTTCTCGGCGGCAATGGCCGGCGCAAAAGCGGCTAGGGCCAAAATACATGAGAGCGCGCAAACCATGAGAACCTTTGATGCAGTAAAAGCTGACTTTCCTGACCTTGACATATTTATTCCTCCTCTATCTGAATTAATACGTTCGTCTCTGTTCCGTGTTCCCGT
>JAISFV010000001.1 GCA_031263445.1 Synergistaceae bacterium
GCCTATATCCCGTCGTCGGGCGGGGCTATGACCACCATCACGCGCCCGCAGATCCGAGGCCCCCAGTCTTCGGACAGATCCCCGTAGGTGACGTGGAGCTTCTGGCCGTTAGAAGCCAGGAGATCCTTCCCGTCGGGCGTGTCGTATACCTTTTTGACGCTCGCCCTGTCGCCGTAGATGACGAGCGCGACGCAACCCGAATAAACGTCCTCCGCAGGGTTGACTATTACCGTGCTGCCCTCCTTTATGCCGTATCCCTCCATGCTGCGCCCCTCGGTCCTCACGGCGTAGGGGAGCGCGCCCGGCCGCAGCGTCCCGGCCTCCTTCAGGCTTACCGCTATGGCTTCGCCGATGTTGTAGTCCTCGTATATTTCGAACCCGGTGCCGCAGCAGGCAGTGACGCTCGAAAGCGGCACGTATACTTTGTCTCCCAGGGCATACAGCCCGCAGTCCAGCTTTTTTAGCCCGGCGTCGAAAAGTGCCTCTATGTCCCTGCGTTCCGCACCTTTCGCAGCGTCCTTCTCCCCTGTTTCGCGGAACATGGCACCCTCACCGCGCAATACCCATTCGCTGGACAGGCCGGTGGTTTCGAGCAGTTTGCGCAGGAAATTGAAAGAAGGCTCCTTCACGCCCCTCTCTATCTCCGCAAGGTATCCCCTGCTAGTGCCGATAGAATCAGCCAATTGCTGCTGGGTGAAGCTGTGTGAAGTCCTGTAGCGCTTTATCCGCCGCCCGGCCTCGGCGATGTGCAACGTTTCCGATGACTCCATTTGAGTTTATACCCCCCTTGACACGAAGCTATATGAGCCTATAATACGTCTCAAATCGCACCTCAATTTTTGCATATAATACATCACGAAGCAAAATGAGGCAAGCTAATCTTAATGGCATCTTGCGGAGGAGGCGGCGGAAATGCCGTTCAGCAACAGCTATACGGATTTCGACAGACACAAGTATATCGACTCAAGGGATTATCTCATCGGCCTCGCCAGGATCATCGTGCAGGAGCCACTGTCCACGCACATCGTCAAAACCGTCGCGCCGGGCGGCAAGACCCGCTACCTCGTGGCAGACAAATCACAAACCCCTGGCGAGGGGGATATGGCGGTCGTCCGCACGGACAGCGGCTTCAAGGTCGGCATAGTGAGGCGGGCCGTTTCGGCGGGAAACGCCTTGGGCAAGGTCATCTGGTTTATACAGGAAGGATGAGGACATGTTGGCGCTCTGCGACTGCGACAATTTCTTCGTGTCCTGCGAGCGGCTTTACCGTCCGGAGCTGAGAAGCCGCCCTGTCGTGGTGCTGTCCAACAACGACGGCTGCATCGTCTCGCGCTCGGCTGAGGTCAAGGCGATGGGCATCCCTATGGGGCAGCCGTACTTTCAGATACAGGGGCTGCTCAGGAAAAAGGGCGTCGCGGTCTGCTCCGGCAACCTCGTGATGTACAAAGAGGTATCCATGAAGGTCATGAAGCTGCTGTCACGCTTCACGGGCGGGATGGAGGAGTATTCCATAGACGAGGCTTTTCTCAGCCTCCCAGTTGCGGCGGAGGATCCGCTCGGATACGTCTCCGGCATACGGGCGAAAGTGGAGAGTTGGATCGGGATACCAGTATCCATAGGCGTGGCCGCCACCAAGACCCTGTCGAAGCTCGCCACCGAAATGGCAAAGAAGGACGCGTCCGGCGTGATGGAGATAACGGGCCGGAACGCCAGGGATGTGCTTGACAATACGGGGATAGGGGATATCTGGGGCATAGGGCGCAAAACAGCGGAGGCGCTGAACCGGGACGGAATTTACAGCGCTGGGCATTTCGTGGACAGGGACTCGGTGTGGGTGAAAAGGCGCCTCACTGTCAGGGGGCTGATGACGCAGCTCGAACTGAAGGGGCAGCCCTGCCTGCCGATCGTGGCGGGCACCGCCCCCCCGAAATCCATACAGGTATCGCGCACGTGGGGGAACGTACTCGAGTCGTTCGAGGACGTGTGCCTTGCCATGACGGACAACGTAGTGAAGGCCGCGCGCCAGTTGCGGCAGGACAACCTGGCGGCCAGAGGCATGTCTGTTTTTCTCCGTCACGGCTACCGCCATCACGGCGAACACGGGTACATTGAAAATGACGTTTATTTCGATAGCCCTGCACAGTGCGACATCGAACTGATAGGCGCCGTGAAATCGCTGCTCGGTAAAATCTACCGCCCAGGCCACGGATACACGCAGGGAGGCGTGACGCTGCGCGATTTCTCCGACGCGAGGTTCCGCCAGCGCGAGCTGTTCGACGAAGGGGGCTACGAGAGGCGCTCGAAGCTGGAGCGGTTTTCCCGCGCGGTAGACGAGATAAACGGGCATTTCGGCGAGCGCGCGATTTTTCCCGCATCCTTGGCCGTCAAGGACAAGAAATGGCGTCCTAACAGAAAGCACCTGTCGGAGAAGCGGGGCGGCTTTGTCAATGGTTAGCCGTATGCCCCGCCCGCCAAGCGGCTGACATTGCGCCTGGCAATACCAGCGCGCCCGGCAGGCGCCCTTCCTCCGGCCATCGCGGCAATTGAGGGCGCGCGCAAAAACGCGCCGCGACGGCGGGCATATCCGCATCGCCGCGATGACGTGATATAATGAGGCGCGTGACAAGACAGCAAATACGTGAAAAACGCAGGGCCTTAAACATCCATTTTTTAGGCCTCCGTTATCAGTATAAATCGACTTCTTGCGCGGCGCGCTCTGGCATAAGGAGAAACGGCTATGAGGCTCAAAAAAATCGTTCGTAAATTCTGGCGCGATATTGATGCCCGGAGGTGGGACAACTTGGCCGGCTACTTCTCCAGGGGCGCGCGCGTAGACTGGCCCAACACTGGGGAGAGCTTCGACCCAGGTGGCTTCGGCAGCATGAAAAGCGCCGCTCCGGGTTATTGGACCGCCGAGGTCGAAAAGGTCATCCGAGCCGGGAGGCTCGTCGTGTCCGTCGTGAGGGTAAGAGACAACGCGGAATCCTTCCACGTCACGTCGTTTTTCACGTTCAAGTCGAAGAAGATAATCTCGCTGACAGAGTATTGGGGAGAGGACGGCAGGGCAATCAGCCAGCCCATCGAAGACGACGTCAGGGAAATCGACACCGGCAACGAGCCGGCCGGCGCTGAGACAGACGTGCCGCCCGAAGCGGCAGAAACCAGCGCCGCAAACAAAGCGCAGAAACCTCAAAAAGCGCGCATAGCCCACTCAGAAGCCCCCATCGTTAACATAGGCGCACCTGCAAAAAAATCGGCCTGGACTCGCCTTTTTTTCCCCGACGACGCCATGTGAGGGTTAGAGCGGACTCAGATCGCCCTGCGGCAACTCTTCCTCGCAGGGATGACGAGGACGCGCCCTTGCGGCATGCCGCGACAGAGGCAGCCCTCAGCGCGAGAGGACACCGTGGAGATTGTCGCCGGTTTCTTAGAATAAACAATTTTAGTCAGAGCCTAGTCACACTTTTTATACATTTATGTAAGAGGTGAGGGCAATGCAGGATGTATTTCACAGAATGGATCACGAAACGCCAGCGCCCTTCCTGAAGATGTCGAGCGCAGACGGCAGGATGCCCTATCATACGTGGACAGACTTTAACCGACTTCCTGATCGTGGCCGCCAATAAAGAAACGGCTGAAACATTTTTGGAGAATGAGCGCATTGAGCTTTCCCAAAGGGCGTAAGTCCAGTTTGCTGAAATGCTTTTGATGAGCCCGCCCCAGGCCAACGAAACTATGACAAACGCCATTAAAAAGCGTCTGGAACGCATGAAAGGCGGATAAATGGCTTTCGTCATTGTCCCGTTCGCTGACGACCATCTCAAAGAAGACTTTGACTGCGGAAAACCCGCGCTTAATCTATACCTTGAGCGTCAGTCAAGCCAGGACATACGGCGGCATTACGCGTTACTATAGTTACTCAAGCATTGCGATTGCTAATTTTGCGAGCATTTATCTATAAAATGGCCGGCGCTCTCAAAAATTCAGCCCTCCCGTCATACCGGGAGGGCTTTTAAGTTGTGCCAGTCCTTATATTTTCCTTACGCTATTCGGATTGACTCGGGGCCGGTATCGGGATACCGCGGGTATGGCGTTTCCTGGCGTAACGGATGGCGGCGAGCGCAGCCAGAGCGGCCGATGCCGTCAGGCCAAGCCCAGAATCGCAGCCTCCGCCTTTTGGCGCGTCAGCGACGCCGCCTGACATCTCCCTTACCGTTATGGTGCCGGGCTGGAAAACCTGTATCAGCGTGCGGCCCTGGTCATCGTAGCCGACCCAGTTTACGCGTGCGCCCAGGGCCGCCTCTTCGCTCGGCGCGGTGCCTTCTATGATCACGTACCCGCCTTCGTCCGCAATGCCGCCGTTCGCGTCGCCGATCCACGCGCGGGGCGAGTCTATGCCGCTCACGCCGGCAAACGCCTCAGACGGCGCTGCGCCTTCCTTCGCTTTTCCATACAGCCTCACGAATACGCGGCTCGCGTAGTCCTGCCTGACTATCACCGCCGTCCAGTCTCCAGGATCCTGCGAGAACGCCAGGTTATCGGGCAAGTCATATTCGGTCTCGTACACGTCTTCTGCGGCCGGTTCGTCCGCAGGGGATGCCCCGTCGCCAAACGCCAAGCCGCCTGCCGCACAGGACAGCATCGCCGCAGTTGCCAGTATTCCGAACAGCTTTTTCAAGCGAGACGCCCCCTCTTTAACAGCATGTATTATCAGACTTCATAACTCTACCAGATATGGCGCAAAGTGTAAAGCCGGAACCGGCGCATAGCAGCCGGAGCAGGGCAGGCTGTTTTCCCGTTAGCTAGGGATAGATCCCTACAGCTCCATGAGCTCTTTCGGAAAATGCGTAAACACTTTGTGTCCGTCAGGCGTTACCAAGACCGTGTCCTCTATCCTGATGCCCCCCCAGCCGGGTTGGTATGTGCCAGGCTCGATCGTCACGACCATCCCTGCCTCCAAAATAACATCCGTGTTCTGCCGCATGAACGGCTCTTCGTGGATTTCGAGGCCGACGCCGTGTCCGATGCCGTATTCGAAAGCCGGAAGGCCCGCTCCTCTTATTATCCCGAGCGCGAGGTCGTTGATATCCCTGCCGTTCGACCCTGGGAAGACCTTCTCCAGGCTCGCTTCCTGTGACTTCAGGACGGTCTTGTACGCCAATTTTTGCTCATCGCTCGCCTTGCCGAAGACGAAAGTCCGGGTCGTGTCCGACCTGTAGCCATCATGGCAAGCACCGTAATCTATCAGGATAAAGTCCCCCGCTTTGAGCCGCACGTCGCGGCGCGAATTCGCATGAGGCTGGGAAGGGCGCGCGCCAAAGAGGACCATCGTGTCGAACGCGCCGTCCTCCGCGCCGCCGGTCCTGATCCTGTAGTCCAGCTCTGTCTTGAGGTCGAGCTCGGAGATGCCGGCTTTTATGACGGGCAGCACGCCATCCAGCGCCTTGTCCGCTATCCCGCAAGCCGCCTCGATAAGCCCTGCCTCGTCCGCCGTCTTCCTCGCCCTCACGCGCTCCACAAGCGACGAAGCAGGGACGAGCTCGGCGCCAGCGCCTTCCAAGGCTTTCGCTATGTCATCGTACAGGCCCCAGATGAGTTTATCCCGCTCGAAACCTATCTTGCGCAGGCCGCCCTCACGCGCGAGGCGCGCCACGACGTCCTGCAGCGGGGGGTTAGGCGCGCGGTGGGGTACGACACTGGCGCTGCGGCACTCGCTCTCCGCCATCTCGGTGTAGCGCGAGTCAGCGATGAGATAATTTCCCTCCCTGCTCGCGAGCATGAAGCAGTCTGCGCCGGTAAAGCCTTCGAGATACCTCTGGTTCGCCCGGCTGACAATAAACAGGGCGTCTAAACCCTGAGACTCGGGAATCCCCCATAGTTCTTGCATTTTGTCGCTCATAACCGTCACCCTCCTTGATCTAAATTTAAATTCTACGATTTTCCGCGAAGCGCCCTTCTGACGTTATCGTAATACGGCCCTATCGAATCAGGAAATGTCGTCTCGCCCTTCCAGAACGGGAAATCGAGGACCGGCGCGCATCTGTCCGGGAAGGGGAAACCCGCGCATTCCTGCGGGCGGCTCCAAAGCTCCGCCATATCGCCCGGAAGACCGGGGGAACCGTAAAACGACGCGTCGATCGGCACATCATCCCCCGCGCCGCCAGCGCGGACAGCCTCGGCAGGGTCGGGACACGGCTGCGGTTCAAGATCCCTCAGGCCGTCCCTGGGCGCCAGGAGGGACGACAGCAGGCCGTCCCGGTCGAGTCCTCGGAGCTTCAGGAGAGCCAGCGGGTCGCGGTCGATCACGTCGGCCACCACGAAAAGCACGGCCAAGATGTGCTTGCAGGCACTCGCCTGATCCGGACAGGTGCAGAGCCGGCGCTGCCTGACAAACTCGCCCGGGAGCAGGGCAATGCCCTCCTCGTCAAAGGCTTCCTTCACGCCTAGGGGCATTTCGCCGGACAAAAGCGCGGCGGACGTCGCCGCCTTCCTGGACAGGCGATTTTTAAGGCGGGCTGCCTGCTCCTCCGTGGGCAGATCGCAGTAAAGGCGGACCCGATAGGGAACCTTCCTGCGCCCCTGCACCCTGGCGTCGATCGCACCCGCGCTGAGGCTCACGTCCAGCACGCCGCCGGCCCTGACGCAGCTCTTAGCGGACGAGATCAGCCTCTGTCTCGCCGAAAGCCTTTCGATATGGGCAACCCACTCGCAGGTCCACCAGTGTGAACCGTCAAATTCAGTCTTGGCCCTGATGCCTCCGCTGCTTGCGAGCGGGCCGCGCTTCTTGCCCTCCACGGCTGAGGTCAGGCCTCCAGGACGCCGGGAGACAGGGACAGCAGTTCTTGCAGATCCCTGTCCGAAAGCTCGGTAATCCAGTTGTCGCTGCTCTCAATTACCATGTCCGCCACTTCTTTCTTTGACTCGATGATCGCGTCTATGCGCTCTTCGAGCGTCCCCCTGCAACAGAATATATGTACCTGGACGTTTTTCGACTGCCCTATCCGGTACGCCCTGTCTATCGCCTGCTGCTCGACCGCCGGATTCCACCACCTGTCGTACATGACCACGTGGTTGGCCCCGGTCAGGTTGAGGCCTACGCCCCCGGCCCGGAGCGAGAGTATGAAGAACTGCGGGCCGCCGGCTTCCTGAAAACGCCTGACCATCCTGTCCCTGGAATCCTTCTGGACCGCGCCGTGCAGGAACATCGCCTCTTTGCCGAAACGGTCCTGCAACTGGAGTTTCAGTATGTCACCCATCTCTACGTACTGGGTGAATACGAGCGCCTTGCAGTCTGTCTCGAACATCTCGTCAGCCAGCGCCAACATGCGCTCCAGCTTCGCGGATCGCTCTGGCGAGGGGTTTTGATCCTTCAGGGCGAGCGACGGGTGGTCGCATATCTGTTTTATCTTAGTCAGCCCGGCCAGCACGATCCCCCTGCGCCTTATGCCTCCGATACCCGCGATTTCGCGCCCCAGCCCGTCAGTCACCTCGGAGTACAGCGCCGCCTGTTCCTTTTTCAGCCCGCAGAACACCTTAGTCTCGATCTTGCGCGGTAGATCCGGCACGATGTCCCTGTCGGTCTTCATCCTCCGCATTACGAAGGGCGCGACCGACCGTTTGAGGTCATCCATCAGCCCGGTGTCCATCGACTCCTGTATGGGCTTCACGTACTCCTCGTTGAAGTGCCTCTTGCTGCCCAGCAGCCCTGGCATCAGAAACTCCATGATCGACCAGAGATCCCCAACGTGGTTTTCTATCGGAGTGCCGGTCAGCGCGACCCTCCACGCCGCATTTATCCCGTGCGCCGCCCTCGCCTGGTTCGTGTCGGGGTTCTTTATGTTCTGTGCCTCGTCCAACACGACGCCGGCCCACTCTATCCCGCCGTAGAGCGCGCTGTCGCGCTGAAGCACCGAGTAGCTGGAGAGGACTATCGCGTACCCGCTTATCTCTTTGGCGAAATCTCGGCCCTTGGGCCTGTTGCGGCCGTGATGCAGGTATACCGACAACTCCGGCAGGAAGCGCGACACCTCCAGCCTCCAGTTCTCCAGGACGGACGTGGGGCAGATCAGCAGTACTGGCCTGTGCTCGCCGAGGTCGCGGTGATGCTGTATCATCGCCAGGGCCTGTACAGTCTTGCCGAGCCCCATGTCATCCGCGAGACACGCGCCAAGCCCCAGGCCCGACAGGAAGGACATCCACGAAACGCCGCGAGACTGGTACGGGCGGAGCTCGCCTCTCATCCTCACGGGCTTATGAGCCAATTCCACAGGAAGCCCGCCAGCCAGCGCTTCGTAAGCCGCCTCCAGTTCAGGCGAGTCCAAAAAACCGTCTACGGAGGCGTCGCATACCGCAAGCCGCAGCGCGCCGACCGCCGGGAGGCTCTCCGGCAAGGCCGCAGCGCGCGCGCAGATCCTGTCGACGCCTTCAGGGCGCACGAAAGCCCATCGTCCCTGAATGAACATCAGGGGCGTCCGCTTGCTTCTGACCAGCTCAGCGTCCTCCGGTGAAAGGAGCGATCCGCCCAAGGCCATCTCCCACTTGAGGGCGACCCGGACATCGTCCCCAGGCGAACGGACCCCGTCCACTAGATCACGGAAGAAACTAGCGGGCACGACGCCGCCCGTCACCCTCCCGCGCAGCGTCAGCTTTTCCGACGAAGCCCTCCGCCACCATTCAGGGAAACAGACGCCCACGCCGTCGCTCTTGAGGGCTCGCGCCAGCGTCAGCAGGAAATCCGCCGCCTCGCCCTGAGAGAGGCCGCAGCCCGTCGGCGCGTACTCCTCCAGGCTCCTCCTTACCGGAGGCGCGACCGCCCCGATCCGTCCCAGCGTCAAAAGGGCAAACCGCCTCACGCAGTCGCGGCCGCCCCTCCCGGAAGGACGCCATTTCCCGCGCCAGACGTCCTCCATCGGGATCATTTCGCCAGTCTCAGGGAACTTCATGACGTAATCCAGCCGCCACCCTCCGGCGTCCGGATCCTTTAGCTCCAGGCACAGCTTAAACGGGGCGTGGGCGAACCACTCGAAGCTGCCCCACCACTCCCTCACGTCCCGGTATATCGACTCCAGCGGGGACGTGATGCCGCAGGTCCTGTTCAGCCAGCCTAGCGAGCTAACCCATAGGAGGTGCGGATTTTTGGCGCTCACGAGCCGGCCGCCTTTCCTTTTCAGGGCCGGCGTCGCGCAGCCCCCTGCCTCGTTTCCTCTCGCAATGACGCGGGCGAGCCTGCTGTGACACGCACCCACGTCCTCCTGCGCGATCCTGCGCTTCTTGTTCCACGACCAGCGGACAAAGCCGTCTATCATGGCGGAGAATATGCCATACAGGGCAGAGTCACGGCCCTCTGGTTTCAGTTCATCGCAGCGGAACCGCAAAATCGGCGGCATCAGCCTGGCGAGCCGCGCGAAGCGCTCCGCGTCGTCACCGGCCAAGAGCGGCCTCCAGACCGATTCGTATGCCTCTTCTCCGCCCCTTCCGCGAGACGCCTTTATGTCGGGCAAAAACCTGCCCCTCTCCAAAAGGGATCTCGCGAACCTCCAACACTCCGCGACAAAGCAGAGATCGAGCGCCATCATGACGCCCGGCGCCAGAAGGCGGCCTTCGGGCGTCGGCGCCCCGGCGCGCGAGAACAGGGGCGCGAGAGAGAACAAGTCTCCCGCGCCGACGGGGAGCGGTTCGATCAGCCAGCCCTTTATGCCGAGCGGCGCGTTTCCTCTCGCATAGGCCGGCGGGATCTCTCCGAGGAGCGCGGAGGACGGGACAGGACACTTGCCAGCATAGGTCGGGAGAAAAATTTCTGCCTTATCCGCCGGGAGAGGCCGGTCGTACCTGAAACCCAAATCACCCAGGGCCTGGACGATATTATCGGCCCCAGCGTCCCAGAGATGAGCGGCAGGGCTGCCGTTCCCCGCCCTGGGCCTCCCGCGGATGCCCTTCAGCCCGCTTCTGACGAAAGAGCGCTCCCCCCAGAGAAACAGCCCTCCCGAGAAAGCGCAGTGCAGGGCTAACAAAGCCCGCCAACCCTATGGCCATTCGGCTTTGCCTCAGTCGTCAAAGCAGCTCCCCCCGATGAACTCCCGCAGGATGGAGAGGTTGGGGACGTTTTCCGATGGGATGACCGGCGCGAAACTGAGCATAGACAAAAGCCGCCTGGCCTCGCCATAGGAGGGCGAGCTCTCGTGAATCGCGCGGAGGAGCGGCTCCGCGTAGCCCTTTATGACCGCTATCTCGTACACGAGCGACGTGTTGAAGAGTATGTCAGCGCCCTCCTCGTATGGGAAGATGTGCTTGTGGGATCCCTTCACCACGGAGGGCCACATCATCAGGGTGACCTCAGGGCTGTGGCCCCTCGTCCTGTGGTCGCGGACTATCCTCCTCAGGAGCCGCACGTCGGTCGAGCCTATCCGGTTGTAAGTGTCGAGGCTGACTCCTGTGAGCGGCGAGATGAACACCCTGTACTTGGCCTCCGGGGCTATATTGGCGGTGATCTTGTCGTTCAGCCCGTGTATGCCCTCGATTATCAGTATGTCGTTCTCCCTGAGACGCAGCCTGCGCCCCGGTTTGCGCGTACCTGAGACGAAGTCGAAACTGGGAAGGATGATCTCCTTTCCGTCCAGCAGATCTTCCAGGTTTTTGTTTATCAACTGCACGTCAAGGGCCTCCAGCGCTTCGAAATCGAAGTTGCCGTTTTCGTCCCTGGGCGTTTCGTCCCTGTCTACGTAATAATTGTCGAGCGCCAGCGTCACCGGGTTCTTGCCGTAGACCTGGAGCTGTATCGCGAGGCGGCGCGACGTGGTGGTCTTGCCGGAGCTGGACGGCCCTGCCAGGCAGACGAGGCGGACGTTCTTCCTGTCTATGATCTCGTGCGCTATCCGCGAGAGCGTTTCGCTGTGGAACGCCTCGGACAGCAGGATCAGGTCGAGGGACTGATCGTTCGACACTCTGTCGTGCAGGCTGTCCATCGTGGAAAGGCCAAGGACGGAGAGCCACGTCGAGTATTCGCGGAACACGTCCATGAGCTTCGGGACCACCTGAAGGGGCGGGACGGTGTCGACGTCCGTTATAGAGGGGAAGCGGAGCAGGAAGCCAGGCGCGTAGCCGGTGAGGTCGAATGCCTTCACCATCGCCGTGGACGCCGCCAGGGGGGCGCCAAAGTAGCCGCACATGCCGGCGCAGCGATACACGGTTATCGGATCCATTCCCGTCCACTGCATGAGCCGGGCCTTGTCCACGTCCCCCTGCCTTCCGAATATCCTGTGCGCCTTGTCACGCGGCAGTATCGCCATCTGTATGGGCAGCGCCATCGACACGAGCCGTTCCATCTCATCCCGTATCGCCTCGACGTCCCCCGGGGAGGCGTCCCCGCCGGAGAGCTCGCAGTAAAAGCTGGATCCCATCGAATATCGGACTATCACGCCCTTGGAAAGCGCCCTCTTGCAGGCGAGGGCCATGACGAATGTCAGCGTCCTCTCGTAGATCTCGATCCCCTCGATAGTGGACATATCCACGAATTCGACGTCGGCTTCCTCGTCTATGACCCATCCGAGCGGGCGGAGTATCCGGTTGACCCTCCACGCCATCACCCTGCCCATGTCGCCCACGCCCGCGAGCGTCAGGACCTCGTGCCCCATCATCGGGGTATCCGCCGTAATTTGCTCGACAGAGTGCTTGGACAGGACGTTTATAACGAAACTCATGCCGCTTTTTCACCTCAGTGCCATTTATAAAATTCAGAAAATCACGAAGAGACGCTTAAAGTTTTCCGTCAAATTTACGGCTCTCTCACAACCAGCGCGGAAACAAGCAGGCTGTGGCGATGATAGTATTTACATCATATCCTATTCTAACAGCAGACAACAATTAGTCAAATGCAACCTTACTTTATGGCCCGCAAATATTCAAATCCAGTCAAATATTTCGGCAAGCGAGCCGATTTCAAAAGTGGGTTTTATGCCTGACAGGTTCTCCAGCTTGCGGGGATTGTAGTAACAGGTGTCCAGCCCGTAATTCACGCCCCCCTGGATGTCGGAAGTCAGCGAGTCTCCGACCACCAGCACGCCGGGCTTGCCGAGCGGCCCCATCCTGTCAAAGACGAAATCGAAATACCGCGCGTCAGGCTTGGCGTAGCCGATTTCCTCTGACACGAACATATATGAGATATAGTCCTTTATCTCTGACTTGGAAAACCTGCTCAGTTGAACCGTGGCTATGCCGTTTGTGATTATCGCGAGCCGCATCGTCGCGGACAGGGAACGGCATACCTCTACAGCCCCGTCTATCAGCTCCGAGCCGCAAGCCAGGTAACCCAGATAATCCTTGTTGAAACGGGCGGCGTCAATATTCGCGATGCCCAGCGCCGCGAAAAGGCCGGCAAACCTGCTCGTCTGCAGCTCGTCCTTGGAAATGACGCCCGCTTCGAACTGTTTCCACTTGCCGTCGTTTATTTCCCGGTAGAGCGAGTTGCGCTCCTGCGAAAATTGAATTCCATACTTGCGGAACGACGAGGCTAGCGCGAACTCTTCTGCCCTGTCATAGTCGAACAGCGTGCCGTCCGCATCGAACAATATTGTGCTGTAAGCCATTTCATCCTCCGAACTGTCAGCGCAGCGCCCTCTCGTGGCGAAGGCGCCCGACGCGGCCAAAGGTTATGTAATTTATACGGTTCGCTGTGGAATCGCCGGTTAAGCGTTCTTTAGATTAATCAGCGTTACCCTATGTGTCTATGCGCTCCAGTTCGACCAAGGCCCTGTTGCGGTAATTGAGGTCGGACCGCGTCGTAAAGCCCATCCGCTCCCAAAACGCATTGCCGCCCTCGTTGCGCGCGAACACGACGAGCGCGGCCTTGCTGATGTTTTCCTCCCTGAGCGCGCCCAACGCCGCCCCGACGAGCCTCGCGCCTATGCCGCTTCGGCGAAACCGCCCGTCCACGCAGGTGTGGTGGATATACCCGCGCCGCCCGTCGTGCCCGCTCATTATCACGCCAATAATTTCACCGCCGGCCTCCGCGACGAACGACGTCCCAGGGTTACGGGCAAGGTAGCGCCCGATGCCCTCCCTGCTGTCGTCGACGTCGTTCAGCCCCATATTCGGCGTTCGCCGCCATAGCGCGTACACATCGTCGTAGTCAGTGATTTTGAAATGGCGTATTATCATTCGAGACTCCCCGGGATCCCTTAATTTTCACGGCGCAGACCTGCCTCACACACCATCGGGAGGGGGCGTTTTGCGGGCCTCTTGTTTTTCGCGCCCCCGTGCTTTTTTCCCAGCTCTGTCCGACTCTATCCTCTCAGCAACGAAAGCCAGTATGTCCTTCGCGGCGTCGGGCCTGGCGATCTCGCCCGCCCTGCGGGAGACGCGCTCCAGCTCACCGGCGGAGTCCAGGAGCTCGGTTATCTGTTCGCCCGCGCTGCGGTTCTCGAAGAGCCTGAGCGCCGCGCCCTGCTCCAGCAGGTAGTCGCAGTTGTACTGCTCGTTGCCGGGGAGTGGATCCATCAGCAGGACAGGCGACCCCATGGCAAGCGCCTCAGCGCACGACACCCCGCAGGGCTTGAGGATCACGGCGTCGCTCGCGGCGTAATAATCGCGGATGTCATCCACGACGCCGTGAACGTTGATGTGCTTGAACGGATAGTATTTGTCCCGGAGGGCGTCCATCATGGCGCCGTTGTCGCCGCAGACCACGTCGACGCGCCAATCCGTGCAGTCGAGCATGGAGTCCGCGATCACCCCGAGAGGCCCCCCGCCTGTGCTGCCCCCGCAGACGAGAACCATCACCGCCCTCTCATCGACCTCCAGCCTCTTTCTGGCCTCTTCCCTGTCAGGCGGCGTCAAAAACTTTCTCGATATCGGTATGCCGAAGTCCTGCACGGCAAGTTCCGACGTCGGCACCTTGTCAGCCCTGTGCTGCCGGGCGGACTCGGCGCTGCCGACGAACCAGCCGTCGTAGCGCGGATCGCGGTGGTGTTTATGGCTTATGTAATCGGTGCCGACATAGTATATCGGCGCGCCCCTGTCCCACTTGTCCAAGAGCGAGGCCATCCCGAAGAAATGAGTGACTAGGACCGCGTCCGGGGAGAACTCGTCTATGTCGCGGATCAAATGCTTCACGTAAGCGCGGCCTATGCTCCTGTGGATGTCCTCCCAGAAGTCCGCGAACAGATCCCTGCCGGAGAGGCGATCCGCGCTGCGGTAAAAACGATGCCACAGCCACGGGTAGTTTCTCGCCATCGAGAGGTACGCGTTCGTCACGCTCCAGCGGACCCACTGCGGGACGTAGTCCAGTACGTCCCTGCAGAACACGCTGACCCCGGGGTATTCGGCCTCGCACCACTCTTTCAGCGCCTCCGCGGCGGCCTTGTGTCCTGCGCCGGCCGAAGCGTAGAAGAGCGCTATCCTGTAATCCAATTACATCGCCCCTTTTATGAGGTCGCCCAGCGTGACGCCCATTCCGGAGGCGCTTTCGCTCTCCGCCGAAAGGGCGGCCGAGATGCTCTCCCTGATACCCCCCTCGCTGTAGTTGTTCGGGAAATAGAGGGCAGCCGCGTCCCCGTGGCCTCCGCCGCGAATCTTCCGCCCGTCCTTGAGCAGCGAGACGACGCGGCCGGCAAGCCCGTTGCGGCTGCGGAGGGACACGGCCCACCCGCCGCCGGCCTTTTTATACGCGAGCGCGACTAACACAGGGGGACTCTGCTCAGGCCTGTCCAGGAGCAGGCCGCAAAAATCCGAAGTGTCCCCGAACTCCAGGAAGCCGTCCCCCAAGAACAGGAAATCCCCGCGCTTGCCCGCCCTGTCCTTCGACAAGTGTTCCTTGGCGCGCTTGAAGCGCTCCTCCTGACGGCACACGAAGCCCGTCACGGCGGCCCGCTCGCTCTCCGTCAGGACGGCGCTCGGGTTCGAGACGAGCCTGGCGAACGCGCCCCACTCGCCGCACAGCGTCACCATCGCCTGCCACAGCCTGCCGTCGGGATCCTCGTTTATCCAGAGATCCCTGTCGTTCGCCACGCGGACGATCCCGCGCAGCGGCTCTATCGAGCGGAGCGTCTCGCCGTCGGCGTTGCCGTCTGACAGCCAGTTCCAGTATACCATAGCGCCGCAGTAAGCCGTGTCCGCCACGATCCACGGGCGGTTGGCGTATTTCTCGTACATGCTCTTGTGGTGGTCGAACAAAAATGGCGTGCCGCCCGGCAGGAACGTCCGGTCTATCTCGTCCACGGTCGTCTGGAACTGTGGCGAGAGATCCAGCACGACCATCCTGCATCCGCTCTTTATTGACTCCAGGATAGAATTGTCCACCTCGCCGTACCCCGTGAGCGATACCCGTATGGGGACGCCGCTATGATGGTGCGCCCGCCACGCCAGCGCCGCAGCGGCAACGCCGTCGAGATCGGTGTGGCTTATTATATGCAAAAGACTGTAATCGCTGTTCATCCATATTTCCTCCGCAAATTTATTCAGTCCACCGAATAATACTCCATAGCCAAGCGATATGTACAGAAAAAAAGCGCGATGCCCGGAATCAGTTCACGCTGATCAATTCACATAAACGATATTTTCCCAATTATGGGGGAGGATGTCGCACTGCGGGCTTTTCTTTAATTGCTGAAATAACTTGATTAGATGATATAATCATGTGACAATCTGGGCCTTGCGCTGACGCGCAACATTATGGAAGGCATGAAGGAGCTGTTCATTTTTTGCGTTGGAACAAAATTAGCCTCTTTGCAACCAGCCTGGCGGTTTCGATATTGTCCGCATCCCAGGCAAGCGTAGCACACGCGGCTTCGGTCAGCATCACGAACGAAATGACGGCGGGCCACGTCGAGGCGCCAGGGACCGGGGCGTACTTCGTCCTGGCAAAGGATATGTCCCTAAGCGACCGGTTCAGCGGTTTCGCCTCGGAGGCGCGCGGTATCGAAGTCGTCGTGGCGAACATAAAATCCCCTTACAACACGATATCCGAGGCATTTACGGACTCCACGCTGAAGACGAGGGGGCTGGAGGTCGGATCAAAGGCCACGCTCACGATAAACGGGGCGGACGCCACGCTCTTCAAGGCGCTGCACCAGGAAGAGGGCAAAAAGTGGGGGAAGTGGATACTCCTCCTCGACTCCGGCCAGGAGACTATCGTCGTGAACGGGATGTTCGTGAGCGGCGACGGGGACGCGGCCAGGGATGTCGAGATGATGCTCAAGAGCGTCGTCGTCAAAAACGAGGCCCCCAAAGACGGATCCAAAAATGACGCGCTGGCCGAAGGCGTTTCCCCCGACGAAAGAACGGTGATAAATGATGGGCTTGCCGCAGGGGTCTCTCCAGACGAAAGAATGTCGAAAGACGACGATCCTGGCGGAGCCGTCTCTCACGACGAAAGAACGGCGATAAATAATGAGCCTGCCGCAGGGGTCTCTCCAGATAAAAGATCGGCGAAAGATGAAGAACCTGGCGAGGCCGTCTCTCCAGACGAAAGAACGCCGAAAGACGACGATCCTGGTGAAGGCGCTTCCCACGACGAAAGAATGGTGAACACAGATGAAGACACAGACAAGACCGATTGACCTTTTCGCGTTAGCCCTGATCATCACCGCCGCATGTCTTGCCGCCGCGCCCGCGGCCGACGCAGGGCCGAAGGTGTATAAGAACAACGTCCTGACGGCGCAGCACGTCACGATCCCCGGTACGCACGTCGCCATCGTGCCGCCTGGCGGCGCCAAGCTCTCATCATCGTTCGCCGGCTTTGAAATCGAGCCGCGCAACGTGAGGTGCGAAATAACGGAGACCCTGACACCTTACGCGAACACAGCGGCAACGCTGACTCCCGAAGACTTGGAGGGGGAAAAGATCAAAGCGCAGGATATAAGCGACGTGGACCTGAACGGCAAGCCTGCCAAGATTATCGCCGGGACGTCCGTCAGCGACGATGACGAGGATATCGGTATCGTGATGCTCGTCACCGGGAACGAGAGGATGACCGTCACCATCAGGGGCTATTACCCGCAGTCCGACAGGGCGGCGGCAACTCAGTTGCGCAACTCGGTTCTGAGCGTCATATTGGAGCCGAAGCAAAAGGAGAGCGCAACGGAATCATATACGATTTCGGCGGCAGGGACAGAATTTCAGATGGCCGACCAGGCGGGAGAGACTAAACGCTTCACGGTGGGCGGCCAGCCGTTCTCATCTTCCCTCAAGGACGCGACGTTCGTCAGCACGTCGTTCACGCAGGCCATAGATGACAGCGGGCGGCAGGAGTTCGCGGAGGGCGCGGCGGGGCGGTTCCTCTCGCAGTACGAGTACACGATATTGAGCAGCAGGAACATCAACTACGGCGGATTGCCTGGGATAGAGATAACCGCTGATGTCAAGGGGAACTACAGGACGGACAGGACGGCGAGCGGAGGCACCGTGAGACGCCAGATCCCGGCCAGGGGGTATGTGGCGGTGCTGTTCGACCCAAACTCCGACTTGGTCTTTTCCTTCACCGGGATAGCTGTCATCAACGCTGAAAGCTACTTGTCACAGTTCATCAGGATAACATCGACTTTTTCCAGGCCACAGCCATAGTCTCTTGACAATAAATCAGCCCTTCATCAGAAAGGAGAGGCGGAAATGCCTGAAGAAAACGGAAAGCTAGGCAGAAAATACAAATTTCACTGGAGCCTGATAGGGGACCTCGAGGAGGGGCGCCCGAACCTCGGCCTGTCGACGCGGGTTGAAGTATACAGGCTCATGCAGTTCACGTTCAGGGACGTGATCGAATCCAGGTTCGGCACGGAAGTCGCTGACCAGATTTTTTACGAGGCCGGGCAGATAGCCGGCAAGGAGTTTTACGACAGGTTCATCTCCGAAGCCAAGGATCTCGGCGAGTTCGTCAAGCTCATGCAGGACAAGATGCGCGACTTCAACATCGGCCTCTTGCGGGTAGAGGCCGCGAGCGATGACGCGAGCAACCTCGTCCTGAGCGTCGCTGAGGATCTGGACTGTTCAGGGCTCCCAGAGCTCGACTACGAGGTGTGCAAGTACGACGAAGGCTTCATCTCAGGGGCCGTGGAATCCTTCACGGGCCAGCCTTACGACGTGAAGGAGATAGACTGTTGGTGCACGGGCGACAGGACGTGCCGCTTTACCGTAGACAAAGTCCAATAATGAGCTGAAAGCATGCCTCATGACGCTGGAGTACCAGGCGCAGGCCTCAATATGATCCCACCGGCCGTAGGCGCGGACGATTTTGACGGGCTGTGCGAGGAGACGAAAGGGCTGCTAGAATTTATAAAAAAAGCCCTTACCGCCTCCCGCTGCCCGTACCCGTCCGCGCATTTCGCGAGCGATGCCTCATTCAGCGAGGTACTGGACTACATAAACATGATCCGCGATTCCCTCAGACACTTCTCTCAGGGCAATATCGACGTAAAGGTGTCTCACAGGGGATTCATGGCGGGCTGCATAAAGGAGCTCCAGGGACACCTCCGCCACATGATATGGCACATGGACCGAATGGCCGCCGGCGACTTCGCGCAACACATCGACTTCATGGGAACCTTCGCCGAGTCGTTCAACCGGATGTCCAGGCAGTTCTACAGCGCCCTCACTTCCCTGAGGGAGAGCGAGGCCAACCTGCTCTCCGCGACCCGTGACCTCCACATAAGCGAAGAGCGCTGGAAGCTCGCTGTGACGTGTACGCAGGACGGCATACTCGACATAGATCTCAGGCACAAAAAGGCATTCTTCTCGAAACGCCTCTGGGAGATACTGCGTTACCCCGACAGAGAGAACGAAGTGCTGTACGAGCCGGGGAAATGGAAGGAAATGGTGTACGCGGACGACAGGCTCAAGTGGGCCGAGATCGACGACAACATCGGCCAGAAATTATCACAGGGGCAGTCCAGACAGTATACTGAGTTCAGGATAAGGGGCGGCGACGGCAGGTATCGGTGGCTGGGGGTCAACTACATGCTCCAGGTCGACGACGAGGGGATCACGCGCAGGTTCGTTGGGGTGTGCGAGGACATACAGGAGCGGCGCGAGAGGGAGGAACTGATCCGAATGCAGGCCACGCACGACCAACTGACGGGGCTGCCGAACAGATACCTCTACAACGACCGTCTGCTGCAGCAGATGGTAATGGCGAAGCGCAACAGCTCGTCGCTCGTTTTCGTCGTCTGGGATCTCGACGGATTCAAGACGATAAACGACACATACGGGCATCTGGCCGGGGACGCCCTCTTGGTGGGCATTGCCAAAATCATGCGGTCGATCCTCCGGGAGACCGACACCCTCGCGCGGTTCGGCGGGGACGAATTCGTGATGCTCCTGTCCAGCGTGAGCGGGAGCGAGGAAGAGGTGGCGAGGCAGACGACCGCCAGGATCTTCGAAGCGCTGAAAAACACCATCGACATAGGCGAGGCGACCGTGCGCATCGGCGCGAGCTGTGGGATCAGCTTTTTCCCCAGGCACACGTCTGATGCTGAGGAACTCTTCAACCTAGCGGACAAGGCACTCTACATCGCGAAGAGGACCGGCAAAAACAGATCCCTCATATGGTCTCCCGAAGTCGAGGAGATCTGAAACGCTCCCTCCGACCCGTCACACGAGGCTGAAACAATATTATCCGAATCTCAGAGAATGCGCCCGGTCAGCCCTGACCCCACGCTGGAAGCCAAGCTAAAAGACGCGCTCATGTCCTCCGGCCTAAAGCACGGCTGGTGGGGTTCGGGCGGGTTGCTCGTGGCGCTTTCCGGCGGCGGCGACTCGATGGCGACGTTCGAGCTGCTCAGGCGTTTCTTCCCCGGAAGGATATCGGCCGCGCACCTGGAACACGGGCTGAGGGGCGAAGCGTCCGAGGAGGACGCTGCGTTTGTAGCGTCCTACTGCGAAAGGCAGGGCGTCAAGTGCTTCGTGAGGCACGCCCGCGTCGACAGGGACCGCCTCCCCGGCGAATCGCCGGAGATGGCCGGGAGGCGGATCCGCTATGAATTTTTCTTCGATCTGCTCGACCAGGAAGGGCTGGAGTTCGTGGCGACGGGCCACAACTCCGACGACTCCGTGGAGACGATGCTCTTCAACCTGTTCAGGGGGACGGGCGTGAGAGGACTCTCGGGTATAACACCGAGGCGGGACAGGGTGATAAGGCCGGTCATAGGCATCAGCCGGAGGGAGCTGCGCCAGTTCCTCACGGAACGCGGCATCCCGTGGCGCGAGGACGAGACGAACGCCCATGACTGCTACAGCCGGAACAAAATCAGGAACCATCTCCTGCCGTGGGTGCGCGACAACATTAACGAATCCACCGAAGGGGCGCTCTTAGGGCTGTCCGGGGAGTGCGCGGAGACGGACGCCGAATCGGAAAAAAAAGCGGAGTCGGTCCTGGGCTGGATCTCGCGACGCCGCCCTCCCGCGCTCGCTTCATGGGACACCCGCGCGGCCAGGAAGATATCACCGAGGAGCCTTGAAGCGGCCGTCCGCGCTCAGGGGCGGATGCTGGGACTGCCGACGCTGGACAGGCGGAGGGCGGGCGAGCTGTGCCGTCTCATAACGCTCTCCGGCAGGTGGCGCTTCCAGTGGGCCGGCACCACGGAGGTCTGCGGGGCGAGGGAAGCGATCGGATGGCTCGACCGCAGTGCGCTCCGTCCGCCGCCCGGCATAGCAGCAAGCCTCGGGCTTGGCCAGCGCGTGGCCTTAGACTGGGGCCGCTGGAGAATCGAAGCCTACTTGGCTGAAAACGGCGGCGAGCGCGCCAGAAGCGGGGCAATGGGCGCGCGTCTGCCGGCGGACGCGCCGTGTACCGTCTCAGTCTCAGGCGTCCCTTTCACAGGACCTGGATTTCTGCGTGGAATCCCGTGGTGGAGCGCGCCGTCTACCCCTATGATTTCATGGGAAAGCGAAAAACGCGCGGCCCAATGGACGCCCGGGGCTTTTGCGGATGTGCATAATGCAGACAGTTGTGATATCATCATACACGTTTTCTGTCAATAAGAGCGAAGAATAAATCGAGAAGAGAGGTTCGGTATGTATGACAGAGATGAACGCTTCGTTTAAACTCGGCGGCATTCTGCTGTCGAAGGAGCGGATTCATGAACGGACAGCCGAGATCGCGGACAGCATCAGCAGAGAATATGACGGGAAACGGCTCGTCGTCGTCGGCGTCCTGAAGGGCGCTGTCATTTTCATGGCCGACCTGGTACGCATGATAAAGGACTCAGTCGACGTGAGGATGGATTTCATGGCGGTTTCGTCATACGGGGACTCATCGACCTCTAGCGGGGCGGTCAAAATAATAAAGGACATGGACACCTTCGCGGAGGACGAGCATATAATCCTGGTGGAGGACATAATGGACACGGGACTCACCCTCTCTTATCTCAGGGAAATGCTGATGGCCAGGAACCCGAGGAGCTTCAAGACCTGCGTCCTCCTCGAAAAGCCTGAGCGCAAGAAGGCGGAGTGCGCCATAGAGTACAGGGGGTTTGAGATACCGGACAAGTTCGTCGTGGGCTATGGGCTCGATTACGCCGGGAAGTGGCGCAATCTCAGCGACATATGGTATGTGACGGAAGGGTAATTTCGCACGGAACCGGTGATAACGTTTAAAGAGTTTCAAGGAACGCTGATTGATCCGCCCAGACGGCGCTTTGCCGCCCTGGAAGGCGGACGCCGCAGGGGATTGAATCGCCGCCCCTCAGGCATCTGGCAGTAAATCAGCCTTCTTAAGTTCAGAGAAGAGAGGGGCTTCGCATTTGGGCAAACTAGCGAAAAATCTTGGGATCTACCTGGTATTGATAGTTCTCGTCGTCAGCCTTGTCAACGTATTTCTTTCGTCCGAGACAAATCCGAAGAAGGTAGAACAGATAACGTACAGCGACCTCCTGAGCGCCGCCGAGGTGGGCCGCATCGTGAGCGTCATAATCGAGGAGGACACGGTTAGGGGCGTGTTCACGGACGACACGGATTTCCAGACGTATACCGTTGGGACAGGCGAGCTGGCGAAGGACCTGGCCGGCAAGGGCGTGAACGTGAAGGTCATCCCGCCGGCGGAAACGCCCTGGTGGTCGAGCCTGATGACATCCCTCTTCCCGACCCTGCTCCTGATAGGGGCGTGGATATTCATACTTTATAACATGCAGGGCGGCGGCAGCAAGGTGATGAGCTTCTCCAAGAGCAAGGCGAAGCTCTTCCTCGACAACAGGCCGAAGGTCACGTTCGAGGACGTGGCGGGCTGTGATGAATCTAAGGAGGAGCTGGCGGAGGTAGTCGAGTTCCTGCGCGACCCGGGCCGCTTCGCCAAGCTGGGCGCGAAAGTCCCGCGCGGCGTGCTGCTGCTCGGCTCGCCAGGCACGGGCAAGACGCTCCTCTCCCGCGCCGTGGCCGGGGAGGCGGACGTGCCGTTCTTCAGCATAAGCGGCTCGGATTTCGTAGAGATGTTCGTCGGGGTAGGCGCCGCGAGGGTCCGTGACCTCTTCGAGCAGGCGCGCCGATACCAGCCCTGCATAGTGTTCATCGACGAGATAGACGCAGTCGGGCGCCAGCGCGGCGCTGGGCTGGGCGGCGGCCATGACGAGCGCGAGCAGACGCTGAACCAGTTGCTCGTGGAAATGGACGGTTTCGAGGTAGGCGGCGGCATCATCCTCATCGCGGCCACCAACAGGCCGGACATACTGGATCCGGCGCTTCTGAGGCCGGGGCGCTTCGACAGGCAGATAGTGGTCGACCGCCCCGACGTGAACGGGAGGCTCGCCATCCTCAAGGTCCACATAAAGGACAAAAAGCTGGGGGACGACGTCAACCTCGACGTGATCGCGCGCAGGACGCCCGGCTTCGTCGGCGCGGACTTGGCGAACCTCGTAAACGAGGCGGCGCTTTTGGCCGGCCGCCGCGCGAAGGAATCCCTCGGGATGCCCGAGTTCGAGGAGGCCATCGACCGCGTCATGGCCGGCCCCGAGCGGAAGAGCCGCGTCATCAGCAAAAAGGAGCGCGAGATCATCGCCTATCACGAGGTCGGACACGCGATAGTGGCGAGGATGATACCAGGCTCCGACCCAGTCCACAAGATATCCATAATCCCGAGGGGCCACATGGCGCTGGGCTACACGCTGCAGGTGCCGGAAGAGGACCGCTTCCTGATATCGAAGGAGGAGCTGCTGAACAGGATTTGCGTCCTCCTTGGCGGAAGGGTCACGGAGACGATCAAGTTCGGCAACGTCACGAGCGGCGCACAGAACGACCTGGAGAGGGCAACCCAGACGGCCCGTCAGATGATCACGCAACTGGGCATGAGCGACAGGCTGGGCCCCGTGACGCTGGGCAAGAAACACCACGAGGTGTTCCTCGGCAGGGACATCATGGAGGACCGCAATTACAGCGAGGAGATAGCGTTCGCCATCGACCAGGAGGTCCGCCGGATCCTGGACGAGTGCTTTGAGAGGGTGCGCGGGATCCTGACCGAGAACTTCGAAAAGGTCGAGGAGATCACCGCGATACTCCTCCAGAAAGAGGTGCTGGAAGGGCCGGAGTTCAACAGGCTGCTCGGCTTCCCAGAGAGCGAGGACAGCCACGACAAGGAGAACGGCACGGCAGAAACGCCTAAACCAAGTGACGAGGAAGCGCCCGAAACCGAAGAACCCGCTGACGGGGCAGGCGAGGCGGACAGAGAAGGGGAAGCAGACGGCGAGGACAAGGACAAAGAAGAAGACGGTTAAGCACGAAAGGACAACGAATCAAGCCGCCGGCGTAAGACAGCCGGCGGCTTTTTACTTAGTAGTCCCTGAAAAATGTTCTAGTGCGTGTTGGTGCTACGCAAGAATATAAACGCTAACCCCCAATCGATATTCTCTATATGCCAGCGTCTATTCTAGGCCTTGTTGCGGCCCTTCCTAGTCAACGCAAATGCCGAGGCCGCGAGAATTACCGCCCCCGCCGCTCCAGTATCGCATCCGCCCGAGGATGAGCTTTCTTCGCCCGCGCCGCTCACGTTCTCTGCTTCGTAGGTGACCGCATAGACTGAAAGGTGGCTCGTTTTGAAGACGGCCAAGCCCCTCTCGTACTTCCTGCCCTCGGTCATCCGCTGCGTCGAGCCGTCATAGCCTACATGGACAACCCACACTCCAGCGTCAACTTCGCCCGTTTCCAGAGCGTAGGGCAGTCCTACAGTCAGCTTACCGCTGAGCGAAGAAGCCTCGAAATTCTCCAGCTTCTTGTCCCCGGCATACAGGGAGATGTCGTAGACTTCACGCACATTTTCACCCCGCAGGACCGACTCCTGGGCTTCGCTCAGATCTTCGCCCAAAATGCCCCCAGTTCCCATATGTTCGATCACAAGCCCAGCAGTGGCTGTACCTGCGGTTTCCGCTGTCAGTTTCCTGATAGCGGCCGCATCCAGCGTTACTTCGCCTACGACGGATACGACCTTGACGTTTACGCCGCTACTGGCCACTGCCTCCAAGTCGGTGACCGGCATCACCACATTAACCGCGCTGACACCGCTTGTCTGCGTTGCTTCCGCCTTTATCTCAAGCGTCGGCACCGTGCCGCCCGTTTCGGTGGCCACCTGTACAGCCTGCTGTATGGCGTCTGCAAGAGTGCCAACAGGAACCGTGACTGTCTCCATGCCTGTAGAAACATCGAATACGACGCTATTCTCGGGCAGAGTTACGACGACAGCCGGCGTTTGTGCGTCGCTGTTGTCTACTACGACAGGCGTATCAGTGCCATCGCTGGTTTCTGTTGAACCAGTGCCTGAAGAGCCGCCGCCCGAACCGCCACCGCCACTCGAACTGCCGCCGCTCGAACCCCCGCCGCCAGTATACGGAGGATTTACGACGATGTTAAAGCTGTCCGATTCCACTCCGTCAAAATCTAATTTTAACGCATGTGTCCCCTGAGGCGTCTCCGCTGTAGTGTTGATGGTTACCGTAGTGATCCCGCCATCTTCGGCCTCTGGCAGGCCTTCCAATGAAATCCCCTCGACTGTTCCTTCGTTTATCAGATCGATTGGAGTTTCCGCAGCCATTCGTTTGGTAGCTACTTTATAAGTGACGCTGCCAGCAATTCCAGCCGTCAGATTCCCGCTCTGGACGCCTACCGTAATTTCAGGTGCCTGAAGCTCATAAGCGCCTATGTCGGCTAATCCATACCTTCCAAGCCCTCGTTGGTCAAACTCCGGAGCATACAAAGTATCTATCTTGTCCAGAGCCAGAGAATTCAGCACCGCTTTGAGGGCAATGGCCGGAATTGGATTCGGAACTGCCTCTTCGTCAACCACAGGCGGCCCCTCTGCTAAAAACTCAGCAACATAGACGCCAGTTTCGGTGCTGTCGTCGAAAACAATTTGGCCACTCTTGTTACTGCCTTGAGCATCGCCCAGCAGATTGTTTCCACTATCGACGAAGCCGTCACCAGTACTTGCTATTACGATATGAACATCGCCTCCGTAACCCTGATTGGTGGCATCATTCCCCGCAATGATGTTGTTAGCGAGCGTAAATGACGTATTCCCTCCCGCAGTAACACCGATGCCCCCGCCTCCCACAGCCCTGTTGCCGACTATTGTGCAATTCTCTATGACCCCGTTAGCAGTACTAGTACTACTGCCGCCGAGAAAAATTGCGCCCCCGCCTGAGATTGATTCATTACCATAGAAGGTGCTGTTACGGACAGTCAAAGTGGTGTTGTTAGACCCCACGACGACCGCGCCTCCTCCATATGAGGCGCTTGCGTTGCTAGATAAATATTTATTTCCGATAAATGCGCAATTTTCTATAGTGAGACTTCCAGCGCCACGCCGCACGCCTATGGCCCCTCCTCCATACTGACGGCTGTTATTGACAAGATTTTCCATAATAAGATTGCGTAACGTGATTATGTAGCCTGCGACGTTACCTGAAAAGTACAAATAACTATCGTTGATGCCATCGCCCCTGATGGCATGACCATGTCCGTCGATCGTCACATTTTTTGCTGTTGTGAAACTCGCCGATGTAATTGCGTCGAGATCGTTGTCGAGGTGAAATATCGTCCCAGTCGGATAATAAGCGATAGCTCCTATGAGTTCCATATGGGTTTTCACATGAATGTCTAACGCCAAGGCCACGCTCGGCAGGTAAACAAAAATCGCGGTAAAAACGCAGGACAGGATGATTGCTATCCTATACATCTTCCTAGAACCAGCCACTATCGTTCGCACGGCGAACACCTCTTCTCGTTCAATTTATATTAGACAGTCCAAACTTATTTCAAGGGAATATATGATAGTCCCCCCTATACGGCAATTGCCGCCATCATCGTTAGGCATCGCCCCTCCCTCTGTCAGCGCTCTTCGCTCCACCCTCGACAGGCGCTGGTATTCCCCCGTCATGACCTCCGTGACCCATATCGCCTCGGCACCGCTCTTCGCTATCAGTGCCCAGGCTTCGGCGTGTGGGAGGATAAAGGCAACAGCCAACAGCGCGTCGATCCACGCGGAGTCAAGATGGAGGACGGTAACGGTTATCACTCCTATTGACGGATATAGCGTCTCAGGGTCTATGATGTGGTGGTAGTGCCGATCCCGACGACGGAATACCTATGCTAGCTCCCGCTCGCGACAGCCACGCCGCACGTCTCGATGTACGCGGCCTTGGCGATTTCGAGCAGATCCAGTATTTCCACCACGACCTTCACTGGCGCGCAGTCTCGTTGACCGTCTTGATGTTAGCCAGCCTCTCTAACAGTTGTAAATATCGAATGTCTGTGCCTATTATTTTATTTAGGAACATTTTTTGCAGCAAACAATTTATACAGCAAGTGAGTTCAAACAAAGTATAGTTAGTTATTACTAACTTATCTGATAGCATAAACAAACCTCCTCTACCGACAATCCGCACGGCAACATGTCCACAAGCGCCGCGTGACTGCGAATGAGTTTTGTCCAGTACTAAGGCATGGGGATAAAAAAAGATAAAAGGAAAACGCGGTGTGAAATTTTTGGCAGCGCGAAAGGAAAGGGTATTTAGAAACTGCCGACTGCCGACTGCCGACTGCCGACTGCCGACTGCCGACTGCCGACTGCCGACTGCCGACTGCCGACTGCCGACTGCCGACTGCCGACTGCCGACTTCCGACATCAGACTGCCGACAACCGACTGCCGA
>JAISFV010000004.1 GCA_031263445.1 Synergistaceae bacterium
TGGTACCGCTATCCAAGCGGCTTTGACTATTTCAGCGGCAGAGACGGAATACGGCTGGAAAAATCCATGTCCGGCGGGGAGATAACGGTGGTAAACGATTACGACAACTCCATCCGCTACACCGACTATATCTTGAGCGAGCTTACTGAGGGCCTTCGGAGCGCTGGGGGATATTCGTGGCTTTTGTACTTCAGCGACCACGGGGAAGAGGTATACGACTTGGAATCCGAAATGAGGTTCGGACGCAACCCGTCCAGGATCAGCAAGTACATGCTGGATGTCCCGGTCATCCTGTGGATGTCCGATGAATACAGAAAAAAGGGCGAAGCCGGAGCGTTTAAGGAATACGCCGACAGGCCTTACGAACTCGACGGCATGATACACACGGTCATCGACCTCGCGGGCATCGACACGCCCCTTCTGGACAGGACGAAAAGCCTGGTCTCCGAATTTTACAGGATGCCCGCGAGAGTGCTCTTCAACCCCAGAAAAATGACATACCTCTCCGTGATGCCGGAGGATTTGGCAAACCCCAGGACGTCGGAGGAAGAGAGGCGCCGGTCGGAAGCCGCCGCGTCAAACAGCCCCCGAAATTGACCGGAGAGCATCATTTTGGAGCGCAAAAGCCCATTATATGTCAGTTTTCCTTCAAACCCGCCGTTCTTCATGGACGCGCCTCGATGCGCTTGTGCCGCTTGACGCTGTAAAGCAGGGGCAAGAGTAACATCAAGGCGGCAAGGACGTAATATCCAAGAGAACCTTTCGAGTGAAAAACGACGCTGAAAATCATCGGGCCGGCCGCAAATCCCAGGTTCTCCGTAAAATTGAGCATCGCTATGGCGCCGCCCTCCCTGAGCATCTTAACCTCTGGCATTTCCGTGAGATAAAGCGGAAAGTAGACGTTGCCTATGCCGCAGGCGCCCCCCAGGATGAAGACCGCCATCACCATCGCCGCTGTCGACCGATATAGCGCGAAGCAGAGTATGCCGCAGATTTCCATGACAATCGCCAGCCGGAGGAAATATGAAATTTGGACGGTTCCTCCCCGCACGAATGCCGCTATTTTCGAACCGAAAAACATGATGCCTGCCCCAAAAAATATGAAGACCAAGCTGATTTCGGCGTCGGACATCCCGGCCTGACCGCCGAACACGGGGACAAGATAATATACGAACCCGCTGTACAGCGTAAACGGAAAGAACGACAGAAGCAAAAAAGCTAATATCCCGCCGGCGGGCGCCAATTTATGCCGGCTAGGAACAACAGGCGTCTTTGTCGTTCGCGCCGCCGTCCTTTTTCCCGATAAAATCAGGAATGCCGTCATGATAAATATCCACAGGCATGAACCGAATAAAAAAACCGTTTTCTGACTGAAGTCCACGGCGATGATCCCGCCGATCATGATGCCGCAGTTGATGCCGGAAAAACTGGATGCCGTGAAAGCCGAAAATCCGAGCGCACGCTCGCCGACGTCATCCCGGAACGCTATGCACGTCTGAAGCAGGGTGAACAGGACACCCGCTCCCAAACCCAAAACGGCCATTCCAACGATGAGCGCGGCTATCGCCGCGGCCGCCGCGCACAGGGCATATCCGGCGGCGCACAGAATAAGGCTGAGGGAAAAAGAGAGGCGGAACCCCAGACGGGCGATCAGGAAAGGCGATATCAGCGGAGCCGCGGTCAGAACGACATCGCTCACGGTGATCGGCAAAACCGCCGAGATATTGGGCGAAAGTCCCATGAAAGAACTCTCCATCCTCAACGCGTAGTTAGGGAGGAACGCCGTCGAAAGGTTGAACGCCAGAAAGACGAGAAACGTGACGGGCCGGAAGAGGCGGAATGGAATTTCTCCCTCACCTTCGATGCCGGGACTAATTTGCGCGGGGATATATTCGAGTATCTCCGAGACGAGAAAGAGCGCCAGTACCAGCATAAGCAGGCTGCGGACCATCAGGTTCTTCGACAGGGTGAAAACGGTGTTCTCCAGCGAGCTAATATCGACCCCTATCTCGATCCCCCCGGCAACGCCGCCTTTAGCGTCGTATATCGGGCCGCTCAGGAACATATAGTTTCCGCTGGCGTCCTGATAATTCATGTTTTTTATCCATTCGCCGCTTTCCGCGATGACCCGGGCGCCGGAATCATCCAGGTTCCTTGGATTCGCGAACGCGCCGATCGTCCCGTCCAGGTAGCAGACGCTGTACTGGATATCATCCTCGAATTTGAAGACATCGCAGTATATCCGCCCGTTCCATTCGTTTCCCCTGTTCATGAGGCTGTTAAGGGAACTCCTGAATTTTCTGTACGCGGGCCTGTTGTAGTCCTGGGGAGTGTTTATGCCGGTAAACGCCTCGGCGTCAAGGATTTTGGAGGACACCTCCAAAACGTAAGAGAGCCGGTTCATGATTTCGTCTTTGGCCTCGGTTTTCACACTATCCAGGGTCGCCGGCGCTATCGTGGCAAAGGTCAATACGGCGCTCGCTATGATGGCAAACGACAACCCCTCCTTTCCGCTCATCTTTCCGTTGCGTGCTAACCGCAAGATAACAGCCGCGATCATGAACGACGACGACAGGATAACGAGCGCGGAAACCCAAAAACAGACGCGAAACAGCACGATTTTGCGCCCCGCCGCTATCGACGAAACCTGCCATATTTCCCTTCCGTCGGGCGCGAGTCCCACGATGGAGTCCATGCCGGCCAGAGTCAGAAGATCGCCTCTTGAATGTACGAAATGACGAAGAGGCGGAGCCGGGGAGTCCTCCCAGCCTCCACACAGCAGTTTCGCCTTGTTTTCGCACTCGATGCGCATTAGAGCCCGTTTGCCTATGTCGGAAAAGTACAGATCCGCCCCATCGAAGGACAGCCGGTACGGCAGGGAGAACTCTCTCACCGAGATGCCGGAAACTGGCCGGAAAACGGTTTTTGTCTCACCGTCGCTGAAAACCCTGATGACTCCGGCCTTATCCGCGAAGAAAACCCGTTTCCAGGCAATGTCGATCGCGAAATCGTCCAGCGTCCACAGAGCGTCATTGTAAGCGGCGGCAAATTCCGCAACGGGCTCTTCGCCTGGGATGAGGCTGTAGAGAGCGAAAAAATTCGGGTTTTTCCGCACAAACCACAGTTTCCCATCCCCGAATTTCAGCCCCCGGAGCGAGATAAGCCCCGACAGTTCCGGATCGGACTCCGCGCCGCTTCGGTCGAGCCGGTACAGTTCCCGCCGAGGCGCTCCGGACTTCTTGTCGAATTCGAGTATGCGCTCAGAAGCGACGCTCATGCCGCTCGAGTCCCATATGACATCGTGGACGAACAGGCTCTTTTCGTCTTCAGCCGCGACGTCGTACGCATTGTAAAAGGCGGGGTTGGCGCTTGTGTTCATTATCTCGTAGTCCGCGAAACCGGAGCCCATCTTAGTGATCCGGCCCATGCCGCTGTCGATGATATATACATCCCCCGCGGCATCGCTCTTTGCCAGCAGTATGTTTTTCAGCGCGATATCCTCGAACGGATCGAGGCGCCTGAGATGGTAGTTGTCGTATATGAACAGAATCGACGCCACTGTGGCAAACAGCGTCACGTAAACCGCGATCCGAGAGGTCACTTTATGTATTCCTTGTCTTCGGGGGCCGCCATCGACATGCCCCTGGAAGCGCTTTTATCGAGCATTTCGGGATAGAGCATCCCGAAAATGGAAAGCGCGTCCCCGTGAGCGCTCGCGCATTTGCGCAAAGAATCCGTCTCACCTATGGAATCGACCTCGATAATATTTTTGATGCCCCACAGATAAAAGGGCAGCGCGGGATAAAAGATATAATCCGTCACGGAATCTAACCTATCAGCCTTGCTGGTTACCTGTTCCAATTCATGGCCGGTGGAAATATATTTATCGTAATACGGCCTTCTGCCGTCGTAAAAAGCCTTCAATCCCTCTTTGTCCCCGTCGTGAAACGCCATGAGTTCCCTGGGCCGCAAACTCCGTTTCAACTCCCCGATCGCGTCCAGGAACAATTTCGAGACGATGCGTATTTCGGCCGCGAAATCCTCCGCCGCGGAGGCGCGAACGCCGGGCGCCGCACAGGACGTAACCGCGCTGATGTATTTCATATAAGGCGAGTCGGGCAGAGGAATGATGACGGGGACATCCAGCAAACGGGCAATTTCTATCGGCAGGCGCAGCGATTCGTAATCCTGTACCGTCAACGCGTTTTTTTTGTTCTCGAAGAGAATTTTCACTATTTCATCGGCATTGTCCCTGATATGATGGCCTACGGCGTCATAGTCGCGAAGGTCGCCGAGGTGATTGCCCGTGTTGAAATCGAAACAGTATGACATGCCGCCGCGATGAATCACGCGGATGATCATCTCGCCGGTACCGAGTATGCACGGGCCTCCCAGGACGGCAAACCTCTCTCCGCCGCCGAGTTTAGCCGGCAGATCGCCGAAGGAGGCGGTAAATATAGGCGCCTTCCCCAGCCGGCCCGCGTCCAGCCCGCCGAGTTCCGGCAGTATCTCCGTCATGTTTTTGAGGGAGTTGCATAAAAGTGTATCCTTATACGTCAAAACCGCTGTTTCTTTTCGAACTCCGGCCTTTTGGACGGTCAATACCTCCATCTCTTCCGACAAACGGGCCTTTTCCGCGCGCAGGCTCCGTATTTCTCCCGCTATGGCGCCCGCCTCTCCGGTCAAATCCGCGCTATGGAAGAGGGATTTTTGCCTGCCGTATTTGCCGAGTTCCCCAAGACGCCCTTTCACAACCTCCAATCGCGACAAGAGCGCGATATATGCGTCATCGGATTCGATGGATTTTATCCTGGCCACCCTTTTCCGAGAACCGGCGAAATCCATTTTGTATTTCTCAATATCGGCGATTCCGAAAAAATCGGCAGCGTCAAAAACGCAGGAGTTTATTTCGTCCTGAGCGTCATACGGAGTGTTTTCCACATTCACGCCGTGCCGCGACAACAATTCTCCTATGGTAAAGAGCACACGGATGCCTCCCCGCTATGTCGTTTATCCCTCAAATTATTTTGAATACAGTTGAAAAATCTGCCGTATCGAATACTTAGCGCACCGCTCCGTTGAGGTTTCTGACGGAGAGCGAGCCGGTTTTCTTTGTTAAATGTTTTTCGACAGGACCAGCGGCGTGCCGAAGAGGATCGACCAACTGGCAGCGCACTTGTCCGACATGGCCGGGAGATTCGTAGTCCGAGACCACCAGCTGTTGGATACGACGACAATGATATCCGGACCGTTCAGCATGGTCACGAGGAACGGGAAGTACAGATACGGTTCAAAACAGATGAGCAGGCCGACCGACATGCCGTCTATCGTTACTATCCCGTTTGAGCCGAACCAGTCCGCCACCGCGCCGTCGTCGCTCCATGGTTTCCACATCGAAAAGGGAACGGGAAATCTCTGGACAACAGTGTCATTATTCGCGCCCCTTATCTGCACGACGTTGTAGTATTTCTTTGTTCCCGCCTTAGTCGTCTCGGCTCCGGTAAAATATGTCTTCCCACGCGAACGAAACAAATCCGTAGTGGGCTGCCACAACGCTTCGGTAGTCCTTCCCCACCAGCCTGAGACTGTTTCAGGCAGGACGGCGTATTTCGCGGGCGACTTCTCCAGGATGACCGACAGGAACTGATACCTCAGGAATGGGCTGATCGAATCGTCGCTTCCGCTGTAAAGTCTCCCGAACGAAGTGTTGATACCCTCCCAGTTTTCCGGTTTTTTGACTTCGTGCCGGGACATGGGCGACATGAATGCCGCATACAAAACAAGCGGGAACAAAGCGGCGCGAAAGGCTCTGGGGTGTCTTTCGCGGCAATGCCAGAGCGCGATCCATATAGCCGGTATAATAACGATACCGGCTATGCCGGCGTTTGGCATCAGAAAACCGGCGCACAGCAGAGGGTTGGCCCATCCCCACAATCCAAGGGGAGGCACGGTCACGAGAACAAGAATAACGACAATACGAAATGTCTTGGACAGCGCCGATGAATCCGATCCCGTCCATAAAAGAGCCCATGGCGCGGACAGCGACAACGATGTGCCGCACCACAGCAGCAAAAGATAGCGCGCCGCCTCGAAACCGGCGCCAAGGCTGAAATAAAGCCTCGTTCCCGCGATGATGCCGCTCGAAACCGTCATATAGTACGCCAGGACAGCCAGAAATGCCGCAAGACGCGATTGCGACATAAACCAGGCGAGGGGCAGAAGGAAAAAGAAGGCGAAATTGACCTGTGACAATCCGCTCGCGGCCCCGATGAGGACCGCCGCTCCGGCCGGCATCGCATCCGGGAGACCGAACCGGCGGACACGGTTTTTCGCGTTCATCTCCACACCAGTATAGGGCGAACCTTTTCCCGTATAAGGCTGACTGGCACAGGGCCGTGATAACGGGAATCGAACGCGCGCAAAACGTCGGCCATCAGCCATACCGAACCGTCAGGAACGATCATGGGATATTCGACACTACACCAGGATTTCTTGAGGATGCGAGCGTCGGGGTATCGCGTTCCATCCACGATTACCTCGTCGCCGGAACGTTCTATCATCGCGCCGGAGAGGGCTGCCACGATCTTCATTATCCTGGAGGACTCGAATATCATTCCATCCTCATAAATCTGAGGATTTTCCAAAAATAGATCATAAATATCATAAACCACGACATCCCCCACCTCTATTGCGGCAGCCGAATACGAGCGCCACAATCCGACCGGGACGTGTGATGAGGTGATATTGATGCGCAGGCCAAAAACTGGAAAGGCCGCGATCACCAGCGCGGCGCAAAACAAGATCAGCGCCAGGTTACGCAGGCCGGTTACGTCTATTTTCATGACAAGCGCCGCAACGAACCCCGGGCCCGCGAATTCAGAGCCAATTTTCAGAGGAGCCGGCGCGCCTCGGTGAAATGGCCGGATCCACGACCATTCGCTCTGTCCACATTTCCATCACTTTGCCGAGGTAAAATGTCCTGGCCTCCAGGATGCCTATGGAAAAGCCTATTACAAACGATGCCAGGCAACCGATCAGGACAAACAAAAATGCCGATCTCAAACGTATCATCATGATAACACGCGGCTCCTTTATGGCGTGACATACGGTTCGGCGAAGGCGATATCCTTCGTCGTGATTATACTGAATCTATATCCCGGAAGTATGCGAAGCGTAGGCGAGACATTGATGTTTTTCTCCGCCATCCTCGCCCCGACCCCCGTCACGCTCTCCATAACCGCTTCGGCTGCCTTGTTCTCATTGCTATCCGCGTCCTTGTCGTTGTTGGTCGCTACTTTTCCGGCCGCCGTGAATACGGATGCGAGCAGTGCCGCGCCTATGACCCTGCTGTAGTGGTTGTCGATTTTTTGTTTGAAACCGGCGTTGCCGGATTGGTCGCCTCCGATCATACCTTCGAGGTTGAGCGACGTGCCGTCAGGGAATACGATCCTGTTCCAAACGACGACGATCCGGTGCTGCCCGTAAACGACGTGTGCGTCGTAGGTACCGACCATCCTTGCGCCTTGCGGTATGAGAATATACGCCCCGCTTACGGTATCATAGACGTTTTCCGTTATCTGTCCGAGGACGGAGCCGGGAGTATCGCTGTTTATCCCTCCGATCATGACTCCGCTGATGATGGAGCCGGCTTTGAGTTCATAACGGCTCCGGGGCGCCCGTCTCATTGAGGATAGGTATTCGCTGTCGATGTCTTTTGCTCCGCTCTGCGAGTTTACGAAAGCATTATTCCTGTCCTGGTGGGCCATCGCGGACGCATTCGTATCCTCTGTATTTTGCGGGAACAGGCTTCCGCCATCTCTGCCGTTCATCACGGCCCGGGCCAAATTCGAAGCGATCTCCTCCGGTGACCGGTTATCCATTTCGCCGGCCGCGGCGGCGGACGGGTACGTATTGATCAGAACCGGGTTCGCTGTATCATCCAAAGCGGCATCCGATGATTCCCCAGCCTCATCCAGGACGGCGCTGCCCGGCGCCCCGGCAAGCTTGACCTCCGGAGTGGCTTTCAACGCGTCCAAAATAAGGCCGCGGGCATCGGTATACTCATCTGACGGCGGTTTTCTGACGACTCTGACATTCTTGAGCGCGGAATTTTCGGATCCACGCCCGGCGGCCGCGCCCTCTGAAACGGAATAGACCGGTCCGGCGAGAGGCGTTTGGAGTTGAGATCTCCGCTCGTTTATATCCTCCGAAAGCGTCGAGTATAGAGCGTTGTAATATTCGTTGTTGCGGCTGGACGCCGGCGATATATCGGGGAATGCCTCGCCGCCGCTCCGCTCCTCGGCCCGTTTGCCCGAGCTTATGCCGTACAGGACAAAAACGAGGACCATGAAACATGCGATTATTATAAACAACACTATCCTGTTGTTCCTTGGAGCGTTATTGAACCCACTGCCGCCGAGATTCCCGGCGTCCGGTGAATTTCTTCCGCTAGCCATTTTTCCGCCTACTTCTTGTCATCCGGCGGGGCGCCGACGGGGGATTTTCTGTAGATGGCCACTCGGTCTTTTCCCACGGTCAGTATCCCAATGTCGAACAGCCTGTCCACGATATAGACATTTCCATGAACCCTGTAATTGGTGAGTTTTTCCTTGCCGCTCTGTTTGATGAACATTGCCGGCGCCTCTGTGAACTTCATGGCCTCGGGCATCACTATATATGTCTTCCCATTGGCGTCGTAGACGCTGGTCGGTTTCCATGCGACATTTTTATTGCCGGCGGAGACCTTGACGGTGTAGTCCGTGTAGATATCGGCCGGATCGACCATGCGAGCGTTGCGTTCCTGCACGGCGGCGGCGGTTTTCACATTGTCCGCCGTTTTGTACTGCGCCAGCAGATCCTGCCACGATTCGGCGTCCGCGACCCTCGATGTATCGGGTGTGACTGGATAGATAAAACCGACGAACGGCATATACTGGCCGCTCACTACGGAAACCAGTTCCAGCGAGTACGTTCTTCTGTCCGTGTGGAGCAGAAGATTAGCCGCTATGTCAGGCAGCTGGGGCTTGACGATGATGTGCGTCACGAGATTTTCCGGCCCGCCGCTCCATGCGCCTGACACCGACCAGCGCGTCGAATCGGATATGTGGATGTTTTTGATCTGTTCGCCCGGTTCCAGTTCTATATCGGTAAGACGGAGTGGGCGGCATATTATACGCGGATTCATCGTGCCGTAATAGAAGTTGATCCGCCCGTTGTCCTGCATGAATGGTTTCGGCGCGCCTTTGGCCTCGGCATAAGCGTTCGCGAGCACGACGGCCGCTTCGTCCACCGTCCTCATCAGCGGTATCCGGTCTATTTCAGCCAGTTTTTTTTCAAATTCCGCGGACTCGGGGTCGTCGATCTCGATGACCGTATTGCCCTCATCGTCCGTATGAACCATCCTCGACGGCAGTTGGACGGGCAATCCGGCGAGAGGGTCCTCGCCCCACCCGATTCCATCGACGCCGTATTTTGTTACCAACATACCGAAGACCTCGTCCAACGATGCCTGTTTCTTCTCTTCGGCGGACGTTGGCGCCATTTCCGCGCCCGTGGCGGCAAGCGTGTCGTTCGACACGGGAAGCGCGTTTGAATTAACCGCGCCGGTTGCGTCGGCCGGCCTGATCCCCGGCGTCTCGATCAAGAAATTGATCGCGATAATGACCGACAGGGCGCAAGTCATGATAACAAACCATTTTACGTTTGCTTTGTTGAAAGATTCATTTGATTTGAAATGCTTCGCCATTTTTCCCATCTCCCATCTTCAATTCATATTCGTGGATTCCTGAACTGTGAAATCCATCACATACACGCCCATTGGATTTGTCAGAATATTTTCGAGGTTGGTCGGCGGAGAGACAGCTACTGTCAGGATACCCTCATACGTATTCGTGACTATTCCGCTTGTCTCTCCCGCGGTACTTTCGACCCATCTCGCTCTGTACGTATTTTTGGATATCGGAATAATCGACCGTATTTCAACCATGACAGGGAATTTCGCCTGAGTCGGCGGTGAAGCCCTGAAATAATCGTTGAGTTTCCGTTCGGCGGCGCTTGCGGCCGCGACACAACGATACGCGTCCTCCGCGAATATCAGCTGAGCCTCTCTGTCGAGCAGCCTCGTCCTGCTGTCGACGATAAAAAGTCCCACCTGTGAAGTTACGATCCGCTGATCGACACCGGATATGTCGGCCTTCTTTATCGGTATGGCATATCCGTGTTCATCGACCTGAATGACGTACGGCTGGATCCTGACACTCAGCGCCAGCGTGATATTGCCGACTACGCTGAAAACGAGCAGCAGCAGCATGGTAAATGTCGCTATCCTCCATTGCGACACCGATGATGCGAGAGCTTGATATATGTCGGTATATCGTTTTTTCGAATTCAGCCACGGCGTCTTGGCGAAAGACTCGATTGCGCTCCGCTCGGCATCAGACAGCGCAACTCCCTGTGACGTCCATCCTCCCTCGTTTTCCGGCTGCTTGGACAGCGGCATATTTTCCCCGTCAGGCAATATTTTTTCCGTCATGTGTTTTCCCTTTCTCGAAAATAAAGACATTTTATTTCCTCCTCAAAAAAGAGACATCATAAATATAATCAATTATCGGATTTTTGTCCCTGATTCGTCATGCCTCTGAAAACCGATCTCTGAAGCGGAGGCATTCCGCTGGCCTGCCTCTGGAAACTATCCACCGGCATCTCTTCGCTCCGGGCCGCCTTGCCGAGCGTCGATTCGGAGGATGCCATACCGTTTCGGATCGCATCCCTCATCATCGCGCTGAGAGCGCTCGGATCCATCTGCCTTTGCGGCAGACCGCCGAGACTCGCGGCATGGCTTCTCGTTTCGGGCGCGCCTGTGTCGGACCGCCCGGAGCGAGCCGGGCCGTCGCCGGCCCCCTCCAGTCTGGCGGCTATCTCCGAAATGCCGGAAGCAACATTAGAGAGGCTGTCGCTGCCAGCTCCCGATTCCGCGTCTTTGCGCTGTCCCGCGCTGCCCGTTCCGGCACTATCAGGTGCGCCGGACGC
>JAISFV010000016.1 GCA_031263445.1 Synergistaceae bacterium
CTTTATTTTGGCCCGTAGAGCGAGAGCAGTATGCCCGCCGCGACGGCAGACCCGATGACGCCGGCCACGTTCGGCCCCATGGCGTGCATCAAGAGGAAGTTGGCCCTGTTCGCCCTCTGCCCCTCGACCTGCGACACCCGTGCCGCCATCGGCACTGCCGACACGCCGGCGGAGCCGATCAGCGGGTTTATCTTGCCTCCGGAGAGCCAGCACATGACCTTGCCAATGAGGACGCCGCCCACCGTGCTGAACGAGAACGCCATGAGACCTAGGAAGATGATGCCTATTGTGCGCAACTGGAGAAACAGAGCGCCCTGTGCCGTCGCGCCGACGGTCGTGCCGAGGAATATGGTCACTATGTTGATGAGCGCGTTCTGCGCCGTGTCGGAGAGGCGTTCCACCATCCCTGACTCCCTGAAGAGGTTGCCCAGCATCAGCATCCCGATCAGGGGCGCCACGGACGGGAGCAGCAGTATGCAGAGCAGTGACACGATGACAGGGAAGCAGACCTTCTCCGTCTTCGACACCTTGCGCAGCGCATCCATCTTTATCTCCCGCTCCTTCTTCGTCGTGAGCAGCCTCATTATGGGGGGCTGTATGAGCGGGATGAGCGCCATGTAGGAGTAAGCCGCTATCGCTATCGGCGCCAGGAGGTGCGGGGCCAGGTGAGTGGTCAGGTAGATGGCGGTCGGGCCGTCCGCGCCGCCGATGATGCCGATGGAGCTGGCCTCCTGGGCGTTGAAGCCCAGTGCGATAGCGATTATAAACGCGACCGATATCCCGAGCTGCGCCCCTGCGCCCATGATGAGGCTGCTGGGCCGGGAGATGAGCGGCTCAAAGTCCGTCATCGCGCCTATGCCCATGAATATCAGCGAGGGGTATATGCCCAGCTTTACGCCTAGGTACAGGTAGTACAGAAGCCCGCCGATGTGGGTGGGGGAGTCTTCGGGAGTAATCATGAGGTCGCTCATGGGCAGGTTCGCGAGGAACATGCCAAACGCTATCGGCAAAAGGAGCAGCGGTTCGAATCCCTTTACGATCGCCAGATAAATCAGGACAAAGCTCACTATGATCATTACCAGTTCCTGCCACGTCATCGCAGCGAAGCCGGACTCCGCCAGCAGTTGTATGAAAGCCTCTACAAAATACATCGCACGACCAACCCTTTCATATTCAAGAAGCCTGTCCTGAACCGCCGCCAGGCCTGTTCCCACCAGTCACGGCAACTATCACCTTGTTAGAGATGATGATCATCCCCCACAGGGCGAACAACACGATATACACTACCAGATTGCAGAATATGGCAACTGGTATGCTTTGCAACACCGTCAACTCCGTCATAGATTTCACCTCGCTTATGTTTCAAATTGATTGATTATTGCGACAAAAAAAGTGGAGAATTCCCTCGGAACTTCTCCACGCGATTCTTAAAAAATCATATATGTTATAAAATTCTTTAAATGACCGCCAATTTCTCATTGTAAAATCATATCAGGAATACCGATCATGTCAACCGTGCGAGCCGTATATGCCAAACCGATTTTTATTCATGCTCGGGGGCTGTAATTATTTTTGGTGTGATAAAATCATAGCAATGTAAAGGCTGACTTGCTGCCAGGCGGTTAATTGGTAAAAAATTTAAACTTGGCGCGCGTCATGAAACGAACGAAAAGGACGGTGGCTTTATTGTTTTTCAGAAACCTTCCCGCAAGCAGCACGCTAGCGAAGCTCAAGAAGACCGTCAGGCTGTCGCCCCCGGCGAGGCATGAGATGGTCGCGCTCATGAAGGAAGTGGCGTCTGACATAGTGGACGAGGCGGAGGCGCTCTCCCTTGAGGGGGATCTCTGGGAGACGTTTCTGGCGCTGCGCCTGGCGCAGGACGACAACGCGCTGGGACGGGCGGCGGAACTCAATTCGGTCCCGACCGGCTCCGTGGTCACAGTCGCGCTCTCAGAGCTCTGGTCGCTGCAAAAGATCGTGACGACCGCGCGAACCATGGTGGATAACGCTGCCGAACTGGACGGGCTGCGGATCCTCAAGACATACGCGCTTTCGTCCCACGAAAAGCGCGCGCCGCTCGCCCCCGCGCTCAAATCCGTTTCCAGGCTGGCTGCGGCGTTCCGCGACGCCCAGTCCCCGGATGAGATGATGTCGGCGCTCCTCGGCTTCTACACGTCGCGCGGCTCAGGGATTTTCTCGCTCTACAGGGCGTTCATCTGGTCACCCGGGAAAGGCCTGCAACCGGTCAAGGATCCTGACCCACAGAAGCTGTCGTCCCTTTTGGGCTACGGCGACCAGAAAGACGAGCTATTGGCGAACACGAAACTGTTTCTGGGCGGGCAGGCGGCGAACAACGTCCTCCTGTACGGCGACAGCGGGACGGGCAAGTCATCTTCTGTAAAGGCACTCCTGAACGAGCCGGATTTCATAGCGGCGGGTCTGCGCATGATAGAGGTAAACAAGGAGCAGATCTCTGAAATACCGAGCATCATGAGACTCGTCGGCGAGCGCAACTACAGGTTCATACTCTTTTTGGACGACCTCTCCTTCGAGGATTACGAGGTGGAGTACAAACATCTGAAGGCCCTCATAGAGGGAGGGATAGAGCGCAAACCGGACAACGTCGTGATTTACGCCACGTCGAACCGCAGGAACATAGTGCGCGAGGTCTGGAAGGACCGCAGGGCGTCGAACGACGACGTACACGGCTGGGACACGATGCAGGAGAAGCTGTCCCTCTCCGACAGGTTCGGTATAACGATATGGTACAGCTCGCTCGACAAGGAAAAATATATGGAGATAGTCAGGTTCTACGTGGCGGAATACGGGATCGAGATCCAGGAGGACGAGCTGGAACGCCTCGCGATGCGCTGGGAGATAGGGCGCGGCGGTTTCTCAGGAAGGACGGCCCGACAGTTCGCCCAGCACTTGCTGATAGGAAGAAAGAACTGAGACACGCCGCGTGAGGATATACATGGGCAATGATTACAGGGACATGAGCCGCAAGGCTGCGAACATAATATCCGCGCAGGTCATACTGAAACCGTCCTCTGTGCTGGGGCTGGCGACCGGCGCCAGCCCTCTCGGGGTCTATTCGCAGCTCATAGAGTGGTACAGGAAGGGCGACGTCGATTTTTCGGAGGCCGTCACCATAAACCTAGACGAGTACAAGGGGCTGGCGCCGGAGGATCCGCGGAGTTTCCGCTATTTCATGAACGAGAATTTTTTCAAGCACATCAACGTCAGGCCGGAAAACACGAACGTGCCGGACGGCATGGCGCCGGAGGCGGACGAATGCGCGAGGTACGATGGTGTCATCAGGGCCTCGGGCGGCATCGACATGCAGATGCTAGGCCTGGGGCATAACGGGCATATCGGATTCAACGAGCCGGGCGGGTCGTTCGACAAGGACACCCACTGCGTCTCGCTCTCGGATAGCACGATAGAGGCCAACAGGCGCTTTTTCGAAAAGGACGAGGACGTCCCTCGCAAGGCGTACACGATGGGCATACGCTCCATAATGCAAGCGCGGCGGATCGTCGTGATAGCGAGCGGTGCCCGCAAGGCCGCTATCGTGATGGAAGCCTTCCGAGGCCCGATCACGCCCCAGGTGCCGGCATCCGTGCTGCAGCTCCACAACAACGTGACCCTGGTCGGCGACACGGACGCCCTTTCGATGATTTGAGGAATCGCCGGTGAAACGACCTCCGGCTGCAAAGCCGCTCCACGTGACGCCCTGCGGGCCGTTCCCGCGCAACGGACGCCTTTCCACGCAAAAAATCTGAACAAATTGTGAAAAAAAACGTAGAAGTACAATTTTATATGGTAAAATTCACGATACCAAGGCGGCGCTGTGGAATTACATTTTTTATGCCAATTGAGGGGGAGTGCGATGGCGCGCTGTAGTGTATTTTTGTTGCGAGTCCGGTCTGAGGCGCAAGGGAACGCTGATTAACGCACCCGGGCGGCGTCATGCCGTTTGGGGAGGCTGGCGCCGCAAGGGTTTAAATCTTCATCCTGTAGGCCCCTGAGGACAAGCAGGCATTTTCTTAATTTTAATATGAGGAGGCAGAAGAGCATGAACAAGAAAATCATCGGGCTGGTCGCGGTCATCATCATCGCCGTTGCCCTCTGGGCGGTTAACAGCCAGAGGAGCGCCACCACTACCACGGAAACTACAGGGACTGCTGAGACGACAACCGAGACAGCCGC
>JAISFV010000111.1 GCA_031263445.1 Synergistaceae bacterium
GAGGGAGTACCTGTCAGGCTTGCCAGGCATCGGGCCAAAGACCGTCGCCTGCGTCATGGCCTTTGACCTCGGTATGCCCGCGTTCCCAGTTGACACCCACGTGGCCAGGATCTCACGCAGGCTGGGCTGGGTACAAGAGAAAACCCCGCCGCATAAAATCCAGGATTTCCTGGAGGCCACCGTGCCGCCTGAGTATTGCAGCGCCGGGCATCTGGACATGATAGAGCACGGCCGGAGAATCTGCCGCGCGAGGAATCCCCGCTGCGGCGAGTGTTCCGTGATCGTAGCCTGTCCGCAACATAAGACGGAGGTCACTGAATGAGCGAGCCAGAAAAATACACAGTCGGCGTGGCCCGTTGCGAGAGCTATGACCCGCAGGAGGTAAAGGGCGCGCTGGCCTTGGCGCTCGAGCGCGCCGGAGCGCCTGAGGCGAAGGGCGGCAGCGTCCTGATAAAGACGAACATGCTTTCGCCTTCCGAACCCGACAGGGCGGTCACCACCCACCCGGAGGTTTTGAGGGCGCTCGCAGGCGAGATGAGGAAAAACGGCAATGCCGTCCACATCGCGGACAACCCTGGCTATATATTTTCGGACAAGGGCAAGCTGCTCAGGATGACCGGAGTGGGCGCATTGGCGTCGGACGGGGTTTCCGTCGGGCTATTGTCTGACCTGGGCTTCAGGAGCGTTGGGAAGGATTCGTTCAAAACGCTTCGGGAAGCCCGCATATCCAGCAGGTACCTGGACGCCCCGTTCGTGATAAACGCCGCGAAGCTGAAGACGCACGTCGAGACCGAGATGTCCTGCTGCGTCAAGAACATCTTCGGCACGGCGGACACGGCCACGAGGAAGAAATGTCACGCTTCGGCGTCGCAGACGGCACTTGCGGAGGCCATAACGGATCTGTTTGTGATAAGGCCGCCGGACTTCAACGTCGTGGACGCGGTTTTCTCGATGGAAGGGGACGGCCCGTCTTACGGGAAGCCGAGGAACACCGGATGGATACTGGCGGGCGCGAACGCGTTGGCGGTCGATTGGGCGGCCTCGGCCATAATGTGCTACAGGGACCCGCTGAATATTCCGCTCATGGCGGCGGCCGCTTCTCGCGGCATAGGGCCGCGCGACAGGTCGGAGATAGCGCTCGTAGGCGCGGAGTGGAGCGACATGCCCTCGTGGGGCTTTAAAAAATCCACGAGCCTTGTCTGGATGCTGCCAGTATTCCTACGCGGAATTGCCCACGGCTTGGTGTCTCTCAGGCCGGAGCTTGCCCGGGACGGGTGTGTCCGCTGCGGGGTGTGCGGACGCGTCTGCCCGGTCGACGCTATAACGGGCGAAGCCGGCGCGTACCCGGTCATAAACAGGTCATTGTGCGTCAAGTGCCTCTGCTGTCACGAGATGTGTCCGACAGGGGCTATGACAGTCCACAGAAATTTCCTGGCCGAGTTCGTCGTCAGGTTCCGAAAGAGCGGCTGACGGGTCGTAAGCCAGCCTTAGTCATCGACCCTTTGAAGGTAGGATCCCGATCTGTAGAAAAGCCTCGTCACCGCCTGGGTTCTTCCGGACATATCAAGCGATACGGCCAAAAGCTCTTCGCAGACGAGCGCCGGATGCCAGCGAGCGGATTTTGCGGTGCTGCGGAGCAGGTAACAGCGCATAGAACCCGATCCTGGAGCGACGGACTCCCTTATGAGCGGGATCCCCTGCGTGGCGTCGAGGCTGTCGTCGTAGTCTGTATCGGCTACGTAGAGATCGACGCTGAATTTGTCGAAGCTCAGGTCGGAGGAGACGCGCCCGCCGTCCGGACGGACTGCCTCTGCTCTGTCTAGAGCGTCGCCGGATGCCCAAGGATCTCTCTTTGGTACGAAACCCTCGCCTATAGATGACAAGAGCCAGTCCTCGGCGTACTTCAAGCCCAGTTCGGAGGCGGAGGTCTGCGCCCTGTAGGAGAAACGCCCGTCCATGCGCCTCATTAAGGATGTAATGCCGGTCATCAGGCTCCCCGCAGCTAGGGTGAACACGACTAATAGGACGATCACGGTCGGCATTATGAAGGCTTTTTTCATCGTTCCCGCCCCCTTATGTCCCATTCTTTCCACCGCACGTCGAGCGCTGCCTCCCTGAACCTGCCAGTCACCGCGACAGCGGTTGGCGGAGCGAACGGCTCCTGGTTCGGTTCTGGGACGTCGAGGTTTACGCTCCACCCGTATTTTTGACTCGCGTCCGCAGAAACAAGACCTGATGAAATCTCGCCCATGAGCGCTGAGAGGGAGGCGGCACGGTCCCGCTGGCCGAGCGACGCCTTAGCGATCCTGATTGCCGACGTCGAGAGATCCAGGCCGCCAAGTATGACCGCCGACGCTAGTATGGAACAGACGATTACCTCGACAAGTGCCGAGCCTGGTTCTCCTTTGCGCATGATATGCACCTCGCATGTTTTTTCGAAGGATACAGCGCCATATATTAAAATAAAACGGTAATATGGATAATAATCTAACGGTGAATTTGCCCTTATCGATCTGTAGTCTAAAAGTTATCAAAAATTTCCTGGGAATTTTACATATCATAGTTGTCAAGTTGTTTCAAGAATACGCGAAGGCTTTTCAGCCCGCTGCGCGGACCGTACTGCGGAAAAGTATGTCAATGTCGCGTAAAGCCACCCCGAGGCGGCTATGGCAAAAGCGGCAGATCCCTGACAATAAATCAGCCTTTCCTTGACGTGGCTTTTATGCGCAGCGAGACACCCCGCCAAAGCCCGATTGAAATCGTATTGGTATCATGATAAAGTTGAGCCAAGGAAACGCTGGTCGAATTGCCGGGGCTCATTTCCGGCAGTTGGCCCGCTTTTTACAGGTTCTGGCGGGAGGCGAGGCCGTGCCCTTTTCGATCTCGGAGTTCAACTGGCGGCTGATACTGATAATCGTCGGGATCAGCGCGGTCGTTTCTTACGTGGGCGATGTCCTGGGGATGAGGATCGGCAAACGGAGAATTTCCCTCCTGGGTTTACGCCCGAGGTACACGTCCACTATAATCACCATGTTCACTGGCGTATCAGTGGCGATCCTCACGCTGTTCGCGGCCGCCTATACGTCCGAGTCCGTGCGGGCCGCCTTTTTTGGCGTTAGCTACCTTGAGCGTGAGATAGCCAGCCTTATGAGGGATCAGCGCGAACGCATGGATCAGCTCAGCGACATGGAGTTCAGCTTATCGATGGCTTACGGCGACTTGGGCCGCATGGAGGAGGAGCTGCTTTCCGCCTCGCGTGACCTGCGGGCCGTCACCGCTAGGCTGGGCGAGGTCCAGCTTCAATCAGGAGCGCTGGAGAAGGAGCGCGCCAGGCTGAGCGGGCAAGTGGGCGTGCTGAACAAGGAGAAACTCATAGCGGAGGCGGATCTGTCGGCGCTGAGAGAGGAGACGGATAATCTCAGGGAGGGCCTTGCCGAGATGAAGGAGGGCAGGGTCACGGTGTTCCAGGGCGAGCTGCTGGCCCAGACCTCAGTGGAGGCTGGGGCGTCGTCGGGCGACATAGAGGCCGCCATGGCGCGCCTCGTGAGTCTGGCGGAGGAGACGATCACCGTCAAAAACAGGGAGTCAGGCATATTGAAGCTCGTCGGCGAGTCACTGAAAGTCGAGATACCTGAAGCCGAGAGAGAAAAAGTCGGGCGCGGCTTGGATACAGTGCCTAGCCGCAAGCTACTACGACTCACGGCGGCATCGAACGCCGTCTTGGGCCAGGTCGTCACCGGATCGGTCGATATTTTCACGAGCAGGCTCGTTTTCCGAAAGGACGACGTCCTGTTGACCGACATGGTAAAAGGAGGGCTCGCTCAAAACGACGCTTCGGACGTGCTTTATACGATGTTGAAACAGATCAACCCGAAGGCCGTGGCGATGGGGGTGCTGCCGGATCCGATATCTGGCGCTGTAGGTAATCTCGACTCGCTGGATTTTTTCGCGGCGGTCGATAAGATAAGCGAGTCGAAGCTACCCGTAGCCGTCACGCTCCACGCGGCCAATGACATTTTTACGGAGGGGCCGGTCAACGTAAAGATAACGGTCGAGGGCGAGGAATGACACGGCGGGTTTTATGATCATGACAAGGAACGGGGGTGGCGGCGTGCTTATTGTAGGGTGCCAGGTTTGCGGGGAGTCAAAGGTTCTGGCTGGCGCCCCTGACGGCGACGGGGTTGCGAGGATTCATTGGAGCTGCCGCCGCTGCGGTACAGGGCAGGTGTTGCAGCTCGAGGTCACGAACGACGCGACGGGCTGTGACCCGCGAAACATACTCGGCGGGTTTGCCCTTGTCGGGGAAGACCGGGATGAATCTGGCTTTGGCCTGGTATCGGGGAATGTAGGCGGCCTGTTCCGAGACTTGGCTGGACGGCCATGACGGGCGGCGAGGACGCGGCGGCAGGGTATGTATTTTATGACAGCAAACTTGCCGTAAAGCCCGGCGATTTGCGGGATCTGTACAGATTCACCCATTGGGGCCGAAGCCGCACGCTGGAGCAGATAGAGCGGATGCTATGCGGATCCAACCTCTGTTTTTCCGTGAGGCACGACGCGAAGCTGGTTGCATTTTGCAGGATGCTTACCGATTTCGTCTTTCGCGGATCGATATGGGATATACTGGTCCATCCAGACCATCAGGGCCGCGGGCTGGGCACGAAGCTGATAACATACGCGCTGTCTCACCCTGCTGTGAGGGACATACCGATAATCACGAGTTATTCGAGCGATCTGGTGCTTTTTTTGAAGCGGCAGGGCTTCGAGTACAGGGAAGGGCTGATGGTCCTTCAAAGGGTCCCGGTCGAATATTCTTGAGCAATCGTCGGTTAATTGGCTAAACTGGCATTGAGCGTTTTATGGCGCGGATCCTGCGGAGGTTTTAAGTCTTCACCATTTAAGCGCATGGCAATGAAGCGGTTCTTACAGGGCAAACATAATAACATGACATGGAGGAATGTTCGATGAGCAAAGAGCGGTACCTTATTACGTCCGAATCAGTGACGGAGGGACACCCAGACAAACTCGCGGATCAGATCTCCGACGGCATTCTCGACGCTATCCTCGACAAGGAGCCTATGGGCAGGGTTGCCTGTGAGACGCTCGTCAGCACTGGTCTGGTTGTTGTTACCGGAGAAATATCCACGGAGGTGTACGTCGATATCCCCAAGATAGTGCGAAGCACGATCAAAGATGTGGGCTACACGCGCGCGAAGTACGGTTTCGACGGGGACACATGCGCCGTCATAACGGCGATAGACGAGCAGTCGCCGGACATCGCACGGGGGGTCGACAAGGCGCTGGAGGTTCGCGAGTCTGAGCTAGCGGACGAGGATATCGACCGGATAGGCGCCGGCGACCAGGGCATGATGATCGGGTACGCGTGCAGCGAGACCGACTCCCTGATGCCGATGCCCATAGACTTGGCCCACAGGCTGGCGAGGCGTCTCGCGAAGATTCGCAAGGATCTGGTGCTGCCGTACCTGAGGCCGGATGGGAAGACGCAGGTGACGCTGGAGTACGACGGGTTGAAGCCAGTGCGGGTCGACGCCGTCGTGATCAGCGCCCAGCACCACCCGGCCGTCGACGAGAGCCAGATAGAGGCAGATATAATCGAACATGTGATCCGACCTGTGATACCGCAGGAGATTCTCGACGGGAAGCCCAAGGTATTCGTAAACCCGACCGGACGCTTCGTGCTCGGCGGCCCGCAGGCCGATTCAGGCCTCACGGGGCGCAAGATAATCGTCGATACGTATGGCGGGGTCGTGCCTCACGGAGGCGGGGCGTTCTCAGGGAAGGATCCGACTAAGGTGGACCGCTCGGCTGCGTACATGGCCCGTTATGCCGCTAAGAACGTGATAGCGGCCGGAATTGCCGACAGGTGCCAGATACAGGTCGCCTACGCGATAGGCGTGGCGACGCCCGTTTCTATCATGGTTGAGACGTATGGCACAGGCAAGATCTCCGACTCCAAGATTACGGATCTCGTCCGCAAGCACTTCGACTTCCGGCCGGCAGCGATTATCCGCGACCTCGACCTACGCAAGCCGCAGTTCAGGCGGATTGCGTCATACGGTCACATGGGCCGCAGTGACCTCGACCCGGCGCCGAAGTGGGAGGACACGGACAGGGCTGGCAGTATTCGCAAGGATGCGGAAGCCCTCGCCTGAACTTGCCGGCCCATCTGGACGCCATGTTCAGCATAGCTCCGCATGAACGCCCTGCTGGGCGCGCTCGCGCATCTGTTGTGGCCGGTTTCGTGTCCGATGTGCGGGAGGCTGGGAGTCCACGTCTGCCGGGGCTGTCTGGAATCGGTCGCTTCTGATCTGCCGCTCTTCTGCCTGGAGTGCGGGACGGATGGGCCGTGCGGCGTCCACAGGGGGGCGCTCGTTAGCGCAGGCTCTGTATATTCGGGCGCGGCGAGGGAGCTTGTGCATATCATGAAGTATGAGAACGCGCGGAGCATCGCCAAAATGGCGGGCGAGATGCTTGCGGCGCGCTTCGGTCGCCCTGCGGCAGATTTTATCGTGCCGATCCCCTTGCACAAATCAAGCGAGAGGGATTACAATCAGGCAGAGTTGCTGGCACAGGGAGCGGGCGGGGTCTGGCGTTTGGATACGGCAAATGTCCTTAAGTGGAAGACCGTGATCCCGAGGCAAGCCTTGAAGCCAGGCAGCGAAAGAGCGCCACTCCCGGAGGACGCGATGTGTGTATCCTGCGCTTTGGACGGGGCCAGGGTTTTCTTGGTGGACGACGTCTACACCAGCGGCAGCACGATGAGGGCCGCAGCCAGGGCGCTCGGGGGTTCCGGCGCGACGGTCACGGGAGCGATGGTTTGGTGCAGGGCGGTGAGTAAAGGGCATGGAAGACCAGCGTTTTGAACTGGTAAAGTGCGCCTTCTGCGGAAAAGCCTTCGCGCAGGAGGCTGGAAAGCGTCCGACCTGCCCTGACTGCCTCGCGGAGGAAGACGCTGTCTACCGGAAAATCAGAAACCTGGTGAGCAACAACCCGGACAGGCGTATGAACGTTTCTGACGTGGCAAGGATATTGGGCATAGAGGAGAGGACGATCAACTATCTCATCGAAAACGGGATGTTCAACCTGTCCCTGCGCTCCGGCGTGATCAGCTCACGTCTGGGCGACTAGGGGACGAATTGAATCAGCGCTTCCCTGACCAGCCGTCTAAAGATCTGCCCGGATCGTCCGATAATGGTGATAACAAGATATCCACACCCAAAGAGGTGAGTTGCAGTGATCGAAAAGATTAACGAGATAGCCGGCGTCAGTCCGGTAAGCGGAGTCAAGTCAAAGAGAAGCTGGGGCCAGGAGGAGTTAGCCTCGTCGCAGGACGGGCTGGCGGTCAGCCCGTTCGCCAGGGAGATGGCGAATATCTCGAATGAGCTGGCGAAAGTCTCCGACGTGCGGGAAGACAAAGTACGCGACCTGAAGCGTAAGATCGAGGAAGGTTCGTACAGCGTCGATTTAGAAGCCCTGGCGAAGCGCCTGGTCTGGGCAGGTATCAACAGAATAGAGGAATAGATGTCGTCAAAGGCTGTCTTGCTGGCGGACACGATGCTCAAGCAGGACGAGATCATGTCCGAGCTGCTGGATAATACTGTCAGGCAGAGAGAGGCGCTCAAGGGAGGGCGCCTCTCGGATTTGCAGACCCTCATGTCCGAGCTCAGGCACGTCTCGGTGCGTTGCCAGGCGATAGAGACGAAGCGCTCCAGGGTGGCCGGCGACATCGCCCAGGAGTTCGGCTGCAAACCCGTTGTGTCTGAGATCGCAATCGCGCTCAGGGACAAAAGCGCCGAGGAGGCGGCTCTCGTTGAGGAGTCCGCGAAGAAGATGATGGCGACTGTCACTAAGCTCAGGATGGAGATGTCCATACTCACCAGATTGATGGATGAAGCCAAAACGCTCAACGAGATGATGATCAGCGAGTGGCGCAAGCTGAGCCAGAAGTCGATAGGCATGGGCGCGATGGGAACCTTCGACACCAAAATCTAGAAACCTCGAAAAAATTCATTCCCTCAGATTCGTGTTGTCAAGGATAAAATGTCCAATCGCATAGGGTTGCATAAGATCTTCTGATTTTTCAAGCCGAAAAATTATTGATAAATGTAATACAATGTGTTAAGGTAATCATGAGGTGATTCTAATGATTACGCAAGTGGCAAAGTGGGGCAACAGTCAAGGAATACGCATGGATAAGCGAGTATTGCAGAGTTTAGGTTTGCGTATTGGCGACATGGTGGAAATTTCCAAAAAAGGCGAAGAAATAATCATAACGCCTACACACGGCATTGACTGGTATATGCAAGACTACGAAAGACCCGATGACGGTTGGGAGCATATTGAACCGGAAGGGCGGGAAATATGGTAAACCAAGGAGACATAATCTCAGTCAATTTCGCTCCCACAAAGGGGCGAGAACAATCAGGAGAACGTCCTGCGCTTGTAATCAGCAATACAAAATACAATAAACAGAGTGGTTTTGTGTTGGCTTGTCCAATAACAAGAACGATAAGGGCTATGAATATTCGTGTTCCGCTTGATGAACGCACAAAAACACAAGGTGACATACTTTGTGAGCAGGTTCGTATAATTGATTTAACGGAGCGGCCTCACCGCGTAATTGAATCAGTGCCGCGGGATATACTTCAAGAGGTGTACAAAGTAGTTAACGCCCTGATTATGCCGTCTGCGTGATACCTCTGAGACGACTTCCTTAATAGAATACGTTTTTTCAGAGACATTCTCAATTTTTAAAAAATAACCATAAGTTTCGGGCGCGCGCTGTCGATATTAACGAAGGAGACGGATTTGTTTCCTTCATTTTTATGTCTGCGCGTATAGGGGGATTGGTCATGGTCAGCACGTATCACGGCATCGAGACAGGGCGCAGAGCCAACGAGTATTTCAAGAAAGGCATGGAGACTAGCGGCATCAACGTCAGCAACATGTCTAAGGAGGGCTATAGCAGACAGGTCGTGAAGGCGCAGGCAGCTCCTGGGCTCGTCTCATCCGTCAACGTCAGCTATCTCGGCACAGGAGTCGAGATTACCGCCATAGAGCGGATGCGCGATCTGTACCTCGACGCGCAGTACAGGCGCGCTTCCGTGGATCAGGCGTTCTGGGAGACGACAGTGACTGGCGTGACGCGCGTCGGGAAATTTATAGTGGACTCGAACGCAAAGACCCTGAACAACATGCTGGACTCCTTCTGGACAGCACTGCAGGAGGTGAGCAAGCGCCCCACCGATGACTACAAATCCATCGCGAGCGCCTTCCTCCAGGAGGCAGACTCGCTCGCCAAGTTCACTAGCGACATCTATTCGGCATACGCGTCGTATCGCGCGGAGCTGAACGGTGACATAGAGTCGATGGTGGAGGACGCCAATTCGTACATAGACCGCATCGCGATACTGAACGAAGGCATCCGAAAGGTACAGCTCGCCGGGGGCGAACCCAACGCGCTCCTGGACGAGCGCGACCTCCTGGCCGACAAGCTCATCCGTCTCACCGGCGCGGAGGTCGGCACGAGCAAGGACGAGGCGGACGGCGACTACAAGATATTTCTGGGCGGCAGGATCATCGTGCAGGGTACGTCAACCAGACACCTTATGCTCGTCAGCAACCCGGCGAACGGCGGCTACTACGACGTTCAGGTCGAATATAACCAGTACGACGTGACGAGCAATCCGGACGTGGCGGGCGCTATAGTGGAGCAGCGGGCCAAGGACGCCGGCGTCTGCTCGCTTGACGGGACGCACACCCTAGAGGTGATCCGCACGGCGGACGAACTCTTCTGGACCGTAGGCAATGGTTCCGAGCGTTTTCCAGTCGCCTTGCCCACCGATCCCGTAGGCATCGACGGGTCGTTTGCCCTGCAGGTCGGCTCGAACGGCGCGCGGATATACAGCCACGCATTCGGCGCGGACGCGATACCAGGAAGGGTCCTGGGCGCGCCTGGCGCCGGAGCGCCTGAGAAATACCAGTTCAGGATAGCCGCCGGCGATTTCGAGAGCACGATCACCGTCGAATGGGACAATGTTTCCGGTGTTTGGAATATCAGCGACAATCTGGGGAGTAGTACCCCTATGACGTCAACCGGAACCGGAGGATCGCTCACCGTGAACGACCTCCAATCATTTATCGATACCAATTATGACGGACATATCTCAGCTAAGGTTGAAAACAATGCCCTAGTACTGGAGGGAGAGTCAGGCGTATCTCCTGGATCATCTCCCTCAGGCCACCTCATCTCCATAACGGACACGATAGGGGATCTCGCCGCGTCCAGCGGTCTCGCGAACAAAAACCCGATCGTGCTGATAGAGGTGGAGCAGACGGATACGCTCCAGCAGATAGCTAACAAGATAAATAACGCGTACAAGTTCGACACGGCGAAGACCAAAGACGACGGGACGCCCCTTTATACGACGGTTCC
>JAISFV010000064.1 GCA_031263445.1 Synergistaceae bacterium
GGATAAATTGTTGAGTTTAGCTTTTCAAAACCCTAAATTGTTGCGTTATAGAGATCAGTTTGCCTTAAATCAAGGAAATTTTGACTGAAATAAGACCACTGTGCAAGTTAGGCTTTAATTCTCAAGACATACTTTTATAGTACTTATTATTTCCGTTAAAAAGTCGTAATACCTAACGATTCTCTATAAAGAGACCAAGCACTCATAGTTATGGCTAATATAGTCGTAAGTACTTTGAGGCACAAGGTTTTTAACGCTGTCCCAATCTCTCTGCTTTATCAATTGTCTGACCAATGAGGCGCTTATTGGTTGTGACGAAAATTCAATCCGCCCAAATTCTTTATATTCTATGCCATAGCGCGGCAGGATATCCCTGAGATCCCTATTATATTGCCTCGTAACCGCCGAAAGAGGTTCGCTCCCGACAAATCTGACTGTAATATCCAAAACTGGCGCGATATGTTTCGCAAAAATCTCTACATCCTTGGTAGCGTTTATGGCAACGGTCGGCATATCACTCTTGTCAAAATACCCAGGGAAAGTAAACGTTGAAATAATAAATTTCCCGCCAGGCAAAACCTTTACGTTATCCAAATGGTTCGTACCGAGTTTCACCATTTCGAACCTGTCCGCAAATTTAAATTCAGATAGATCTTCCTCTACAACAAATACATACAAATAATCAACAAGAGTCGACGCGGTTTCTATAAGATATTGGTGTCCCAGGGTAAAGGGGTTACAATTAACAACTACGGATCCTGCCCTGCCTTCTGTGACAAGTTTATGAGAACTCAAAAAAACAGTATATTTATTCAAGTCATCAGTTATATTTATGTTTATGGATGGGTTGTGAATTTCTTTTGCGCCTGTCTGTCTGCCATCTTTATTCTCTCCTAGAATCACCTCGCCATGGTTAACTATCAACAATTCATAAATATATTTCGCCATTAAAGAAATCCCTTTATATGACATATGCCAAGCATCAAAAAATATTTCTCCAAAATCATGAGGCCGTTTAAAGGATTCACTCAACGAAACCAAGCGACTATTAAAGTTCTCACAGAAAAGATCGAAATGCGTACGAGAAAAATACCGTGATATATGCAAAACAATATCGCCTGGCATTAATGGGATCTTTTCAATTTCTTCAAGCAACGCGTAAGCGCTTGAAATAACACATGCCGGAGCTACTACTCTATAAGAAGCTCTGGCGGTTTTTAACAGTACTTGCAGTTGATTCGCAAGATGCAATTTATCTTCCGCTAAACGACCTCTCGCAAAACAATCACCAAAAATATATAACGTGTTAGAAAATTCATCTAATTGGTCAGGCAAAAATCGGAAACCGTTGATTGTGTTAAAGTAGGTTGATTTAACATCGCCCAGCTTAATACTTCCTCCGCTATTAGCGATAACAGGTTCTCTCAGTACAAATAAATCCCTGAAATATTCATCCGAATAATATCCGAGCTCTTCATGGAATTTTCGTACGTAATTAAATAGCAGATCGTATGCGCTTTCGTCTTTGAGTATATTGGGAATTACACTAAATATAGATTTGTCGAATGTTTTATGAGCTAACTCCAATGCGGAGGCGTTCTCTACTTCGTGAGAAAGCGGCCTGTTGATTATATACAAGAAAGCACCGCTGTTTTTCAGACGTTCAGACAATTTAAAAAAAATTTCGTCCTTGTAAACGCTCCCTATTATTTCATCAATTGAAACTGTCAGTATGCTTGTCAAACTCGATAGCTTGCTCTCGATGTGGGTATGTTCGATATATGGGCTAATCACAATAGCGTCAATGTTTTCAAAATATTTAACATCTTCAGGCTTTACAATTGGAACATCGTGAGCCATTCCTTGAAGATTTTTATCGATAAAATATTTGACGTTGACTTCCTTGTGAATTTCCTCAAATAATATGTTCCCAACTGTTCCAGCGCCATAGATTGCAATGTTCTTCAAATTTTTTTCCGTGAAAAAGGTCGAAACCGATAAATTTTTTTGACGAATTTCCTGCATTACCCTTAAAAAATAACTATACATAATTTGCCACCCGCCCTGTGCGACTTGATAGTAGTTATTTGCCAAAAACAGCTAACAGCCAAACAATTTTACGGCTTTACCAGAAAGCATTATAGCTCAAAACCGCACCAACGGCGTACTGTCCTCGCTGCATTCCAAGATTTGCCATTTCTGCGGCCAGGCGTTCCCTCAGTGTATAATGATTATCAGATTCAAGCGAGACAGGGGGGACGCGGCGTGCAAACTGGAGCAGCGGAAAAATTTTTCAACACGGCCGGGCCTGTGCGGGAAGAGATGAACTATATGGTCGACCCGCTGCGGCGTATCGATTATGGCGCGATCATGTCCCTCATAAACCGACAGCGTTACTTCGTCCTCCACGCGCCGCGACAGACGGGCAAGACTACATCGCTTCTGGCCATGGTCAAAGAGATTAACGGGGAGGGAAATTACCTCTGCGTGTACATGAACGTCGAGGCTGCACAGACGGCGCGGAACGACGTCGACGCCGGGATGAGGGCAATTTTATACGAATTCGGGAGGGCGATTGCCGAGATCAAAGAACCAGTCGCGCCAGTCCAACCCATATCTTCGATAATCGAGGACGTTGGCGGACACGTCGCGCTGCTCAAGGCCTTAAGCGATTGCTGTACGCGGCTCCCCAAACCGCTCGTCCTCTTCATCGACGAGATCGACGCACTCATTGGGGACGTGCTGGTCTCCGTACTGCGCCAGCTACGCACGGGCTACGCGGACAGGCCGAGGGCCTTCCCCATATCCGTAGTGCTCTGCGGCGTCCGCGACGTGCGCGACTACCGCATTCACCAGTCGGACGGCGAGATCATAACTGGCGGGAGCTGCTTCAACGTCAAGGCCGAGTCCCTGCGCCTCGGGGACTTCTCGCAGAGCGAGATCAGGGAACTCTATGAACAGCACACGGAGGCAACGGGACAAGTATTCGATGATGGAGTCTACCCTAATGCCTGGCGGCTGACGCACGGGCAGCCCTGGCTAGTCAATGCCTTGGCAAACTACGCGACCTCGAAGCTACCGGAGGGGCGCGACAGGAAAACCCCCGTCACTCCCGACATAATAGAACACTCCGCAGAAGCGCTGATACGGGAGAGGGCCACTCACCTCGACCAGCTCGCCGACAAGCTCCGCGAGGGCCGCGTCCGAAGGGTCATGGCGCCGATGGTCGCAGGGGAACACTGGCCGCAGGGCGCGGAACAGCCGACGGCGGACGACATACAGTACGTGATCGACCTCGGGCTTATCAGGAGAGACGGCCCGAACGGCAAGACCCTTGTCATCTCCAACGACATCTACAGGGAGATAATCCCGAGAGAGCTGACCGCAATCATGCAGGACAACCTGACGTCCCGCGCCGAGCAGCCGTGGTACGTCGCGGACGACGGCAGGCTCGACATGCCGGGGCTGCTGCGCGACTTCCGGCAGTTCTTCCGCGAGAACGCGGGGAGCTGGACGCAGGACTACGAGTACAAAGAGGCGGGCTTCCAGCTCATGCTGCAGGCGTTCTTGCAGAGGGTGGTGAACGGCGGCGGTTTCATAGGGCGCGAGTATGCGCTGGGCAGCGGGAGGGTGGATCTCCTCGTCCGCTGGAGGCGCCCTGGCGGCGCATCGACGCGCGGGCAGACAGAGCAGCGCATAGTCCTCGAGCTGAAGACGGTCCGCCAGGGCCGTTCCTCCGCGTCCGTCCTCGCCCAGGGCCTGGAGCAGACCGCACGGTACGCCGACGCGTCGGGCGCGGACGAGGCGCACCTCGTCATCTGCGACGAGCGGCCCGGGCGGGGCTGGGACGAGAAGATATACGAGCGGGAGGAAAAAATCGGGGACAGAACAATCCACATCTGGGGCATGTGAGGCTGGAGCGGCGAAGACGAGGGACTTTGCGGGAAGTAATTGATTGCAAGCACTGACTCGCAGTATGAGTTTCGGCAGTTTCAAGAGCTTCTGAACAGCGGGAGGCGCTTTTTTTGCCCTTTTTCCACTTTCCGCCCGCAGCCCTCTAGCGAATCAACCGGCCCTCCCTCAGTCAATGTTTCGCAGGGAAGGGCCGATTGGTAGTTGGATGCCTAAGGGCTGAGATTTAATACCAATGGTTTATCAAGCCCTCGCGGGATCAGAACTTGATCGACGACTCGATTGACTCGACCGCTTTTTTCCCGGCGTCAACCTTGTCCTTGCCCATGAACGTCCCCACCACGCTCATCAGATCCTCCCCTGAGATTATTGAGACCGAGTGGCTGTAGATGTACATGCCCTGCACCTCGACCGTGGTCTCGATCAACAGCGCGTCCTTGCCGCCGACCGTGGTTTTCTTGTAGGCGACCAGTTCCGTGCCCTCCGGGAGCGATCCCTTGTAGACCGATTCGTCGATGTTCTCAGGGATCGCCGTGGTACCCGGCGCGCCACCCTCGACAAAGGAGACCGCTAAGGTTATTGACGGGTCGGACGGGTTCGCGAGGGTAACGGTCGACATAGGCGGCTGGCTGATCTCCTGCTTCTGGAATCCGCTTGGGCAGGAGAAAGAGGCGCCGTTCGGGAACTTATGCGTATCGGCGGCCGACGCAGACCCGGCGGCGAAGAGTGTGATAAGTAACAGCGAAGCAAATAAAACGGCAAAGCGTGAGAAACGTTTCTGTGAAGCCTGTGACATTGTGATACCTCCATTTAAATTTTTTTAGTCCCTTGGGCGCGTTCAAAACTATCCCCTATGGGCTGAGCGGGAGTATATCACAAAAGACGGGAAACATCTCACCCGGTGTCCGTCGATGCCCGAACTGGTATAATAACCCCGCGCAAGAGCATCATTTGTATGATTGGATGGGATAGGCTTGAGGATCGACGAACTATCGAGAGGGCGGCAGACCGTAAGCATCGTCATAGCCGACGACCACCCGCTCACGAGATCGGGGCTGGCGGAGTGGATCAAGAGAAACCCCAATTTCACCCTCACGGCCGAGGTGGAGGACGGGAAGTCCGCATGGGCCGTCATCGAGTCGGAGCGCCCCGACATAGCGTTGCTGGACATACAGATGCCGGGAGAAAACGGCATAGCCGTGGCCCAGAAGATAAAGGACGCGGGGCTGCCTACGCGGCCCATCATGCTCACGTCGTTCAACGCGCAGCCTTACGTGATGGCGTCGCTCCGCGCCGGCGCGACTGGCTTTGTCCTCAAGACGACGGCCGTGCGCGAGCTCGAGGTGGCGATCAGGCAGGTGATGAGCGGCGGGTTCTACCTAGACTCTCACGTCGCCTCCGCCCTGGGCGACAGCGACGAGACGCCGGAGGCCCTTTCCGCCAGGGAGCGGGAGGTGCTGCTGGTGACATCGAAGGGCTTTTCGATCAAGGAGATCGCTGCGAAGCTCAACATAACGGAGAGGACCGTCCAGGCGCACCTGACCTCCGTGTATTCGAAATTCGGCTGCAGGGGCAAGGGGGAGGCGCTCCTAGTCGCGCTCAGGTACGGGATAATAACCCTGGAAGAGCTGCTTGACGGGACGTCGCTGGACGAGGCGTCCATGCCGTGATCCGGAGGAAGCTCCTGACGATACTGTTCATCTGCATCCTCCTCCCCGTAGTGATCACATTTGTGGAATCAGCAAGGGCTTTTGTCTCGCAAAAAAACGCGATGACTGATATTTCCGGCACCTATGTCAGGAACCTCTCCGCTTACGCGGCGGACAGGTGGGACGAAGGCAACGCCGAACGGATCGCGGCCTTTCTGTCACTCGTCGCGGACCGCGGGTATGACAGGCTCATATCTATAGGGGGCGATAGCGGGCCGCAGGACAGGCCAGGCGTCAGCGCGCGCACGTTGCGAGAGAAATTCATACCTGGCCTGGTGGCATACGTGACCGACGGCGGGCAGCTCATCTCCTGCTCCCAGAACGCGGCCATCCTCGTAAATATATTCGCTGGCGCGCCCATAGCGGCTACGGGCAGAGGACTGTCGAGGGAAGGTAGCATCATGAGCAAATTCAGGGTCGGGCGCGAGGACATTTCCTACGTGGCCCACGTCGCGCCGACGAGCGACCCCAGGGTGTACGCCGTTGCGGCGGTGACCATGCTCAGTTGGATGGGGATGAACGATTTCAGCCTCATAAGGCTCTCGGCGGCCGGCTCGATATCGATGCTCCTCTGCCTTCTGGCCCTGCTCCTGCTAAGACGCTCGGTCATACTCCCGCTGCAGGATCTTTCGTCGGGCGTCGAGACCCTTGAGTGGGGAAAGGAGATGCCTGACGATCGCGCGGGAGGCAAGGCCATGCTTGTCGAGGAGATATCGTCGCTCAAAAAGGCCATTTTCAAGCTCGCCGGCAGGATGATAGAGAAAGAGGAACTGGAGAAGCGCTACATAATGGACATCTTGAAAGCACAGGAGAACGAGCGGGGCAGGATAGCCCAGGACATACACGACGGGCCGATACAGGTTGCCTCCGCCCTAATCCAGCGCGTGCAGATCGCCGGTATAATGTCCGAGGACGCAGGCGACGAGGTACGGCGCCAGCTCCTCACCGCAGAGGGGGCGGCTCAGGATCTCGTGCGGGACTTGAGGGACATCTGCGATTCGCTCGTCCCGCCCTGGGTGTCTTTGGGGATCGTCTCGTGCATCGAGGAGTCGGCGAGCCGTTTCGAGTCTCAGCACTCGATAGAGATCTACACGGACATCGACCAGACGCTCGACATACCGATGGAGCAGACGCTGGCGTTCTTCCGTGTCTTCCAGGAGGCCGTTTCGAACGCCGTCAGGCACGGAAATGCCACGCGGGTCGAAGTGGAGGCGGCGCGGCACGGCGCGGGCGGGGTAACGTTCCGGGTGAGCGACAACGGGAGCGGCTTCGACCCGGGCAAGGACTCGATGGACGCGCTGCGCTTGAGCGGAAAGCGCGGGCTGAACGGGATGAGGCAGAGGGCGGAGCTGCTGGGCGGGAAATTCGAGCTGGTTTCCGTCCCCGGCGAAGGCACATCTGTCACTATCACGATATGCGCCGATTGAAAGGAAGCCCGTTTCAATGATATTCATAAGCCACGCATTGGAAGATCTGCAGTTCGCCGAAGCCTTGAAGGGCTTTCTGTCCGTGTTGGTCGATATCGCGCCGGATAAAATCCTGTGTTCGTGGTCTCATTACCCGAACCGGTTTGAGGACGGCGAGGTTTCCGAGTGGTTGAAATCCGCCATCAGCTCTAGCGATGTGATATTCGCGATAGTGACGCCGTCCGGCATAACGACGGACCGGGTACTGTTCGAGCTCGGCGCGGCGTGGGTTCTCGGGAAGAAAATAATCCTGTTTCATCTGGACGGCGCTGATTTTCGCGACCTGCCGCCGCACCTTGGCGGGTTCAGGCACCTGCAGGTGGATGAACAAAACGCGCCCGTTCAGATTATCAGCGTCTGCAAAGAGGCTGCGGCATCCTGCGGGCTGGAGATGAAACGCGGTTCCGGCGTGCCGCTCGCGCTCGCCGGGATGGTCGCCGTGATGAGGCGCCAGATACCTGGCGGCGGCGACCTGGCGCTCGATAAATTGGGTTCCCCAGGGGCGGGGCTTTCATACCTCTCCGGCGTGTCCGACGATGTTTTGGCCAGGGCGCGCGCGGCGGAAAAGTGGGGCACGGGGGATTACTGCGAGATAAGCCTGAGCGTAAAGAGCGCCATGAAGCAGGAAGCCGTCGCCGTGAGGATCCTTTGGGACGACCTGTACAAGGCCATAGCACCGAACGTCAGGCAGCCGCAGGACGAGCATTTCATCAGGAGCCTGTTCCTCAATTTGTGCCGCGAGCGCGACGCCAACCTGAGGAACGGCCTCGCATACAAAATTTTGGTGGATCCGTCGATCAAGGCCGAGTCTTTCTCAGCGATCATCTCACGCCTAGTGTCCCTTGGGTATATCGCGACGTCCCGCCCGCCGAACTCTATTTTCCAGAAAGCGACGCAGCACACTTTTTGGAAAATAACCCAGTTAGGGGAGGAATACCTGGCGGAACTCATCACCGAACGCCGCAAAATTACCACCAAGCGCGTCATATAGACAGTTTGGCGCGTCTTCGCCGGCACTGCTGCGCGCTTGCCTCGCTCGCAATCCTCAGCGTACCGCAAGTACGCTTCCGGTCGCTCACACGGCTTTACGCGGCATGGACGTACTTTTGCCGCAATACGGTTCGCGTAGCGGGCTGAAAAGCCCTCACGTCGCCTTGAATCACCTTGATAGTCACAAAAACCTATTCTGTCTTTTGCCTGACGGACGCGTTCAGCCGCGCGAGGCCAGGGTCGCTGTCGAGCAGTTCTATGACGTCTTTCAGGCAGAAATCCGGGTTCATCGGGTACAGCCGCTCGATCACGGCCTTAATCAGCTCAAAGTCCTCCGGCGTGTCGACCGTCAGGCGATATCCCGACAG
>JAISFV010000073.1 GCA_031263445.1 Synergistaceae bacterium
GTCGTCTCGATAAACCGTGTCAGCAAGGTCGTGAAGGGCGGCAAACGCTTCCGCTTCTCGGTGCTTGTGGTCGTCGGCGACGGCATCGACCAGGTGGGCGTCGGGATGGGCAAGGCCCGAGAAATTTCGGAGGCCGTCCGCAAGGGAATAGATCACGCCAAGAAGAACATGATCGACATGAAGAAGGTCGGCAGCACGATCCCCCATCCGATACAGGGCAAGTTCGGCGCGGCGGAGGTTCTGATAAGGCCGGCCGCTCCGGGGACCGGGGTCATTGCGGGCGCGGTTGTCCGCGCTATAATGGAGCTTGGCGGGGTCAAGGACGTTTTGACGAAGGTCATCGGCCGCACGTCGAACCCGATCAACGTAGCTTACGCGACATTCGAGGCCGTCCGCGGGCTCAGGACCCCGGAAGAGGTTCGGAGACTGCGCGGCCGCGAAGCCCGCAATCCGGCTTAGGAGGGTCTGTCATGGCAAAGTTGCTTGTTACATGGAAGAAGAGCGCCATCGGCCGCCCTGATAAGCAGGCCCGCACCTTAAGGGCTCTAGGTCTGCATCATCTCAACGAAACGGTGGAACACGAGGACTCGCCCCAGGTTCGCGGGATGATCGCGAGCGTTATACATCTCGTCGAGTTCACCGAGGCGAAGCAGGAGGGCTAATGACTATGAACATTCACGATTTATCTCCGGTGCCGGGTTCGAATCGCAAGCCCAAGCGCCTTGGCATTGGAGTCGGCAGCGGAACGGGAAAGACCGCCGGCAAGGGTCACAAGGGACAGAAGGCCAGGGCCGGCCGCAGCGTGAGCCCGTATTTCGAGGGAGGCCAGATGCCCCTCTCGCGCAGAATCCCGAAGAGGGGCTTCAGCAACTTCAGGCACGCGTTAAATTATCAGACCGTCAACCTCAAGGATCTGGAGGGCCGTTTTGAGGCGGACTCCACCGTCACGCCGGACGACCTTCGCCTGCGGAGGCTCATCAACAATCAGGCGATGCCGGTCAAGATACTTGGAGACGGTGAATTGACGAAGAAACTCACGATTCACGCCAACGCCTTCAGCGCGTCCGCCAAGGCGAAGATAGAGGCTGCCGGCGGAAAGACAGAGGTGATATAGCGTGATCGATGGGTTCCGGGATGCATTTCGTCTGCCGGACCTGAAACGGCGGATACTATTTGTGTTAGGCGCCCTATTTATCTACAGGCTCGGAGCGCACATCCCGACGCCCGGAATAGACCCTGACGCGGTCGCCAGGCTCTTTGCGCAGGGGGGGGACATATTCGGTTTTCTCGACCTCTTCGCGGGAGGGGCGCTGAGCCGCTTCAGCATATTCGCGCTGAGCGTCGCTCCGTACATCAACTCCAGCATCGTGATGCAGCTTCTCGTGGTCATATTCCCCGCCCTCGAAAAGCTCCAGAAGGAGGGCGATGAGGGGCGGAAGAAAATAACCCAGTACACCAGGATCGGGACCATTTTCTTCGCCCTGGTCCAGGCGGTCGGGATGACCACGTTCCTCGGCAGCCAAGGGGTTTTCACGGGCGGGCTCGCGTCTATGTCCGCCGTCATAGTGGTCCTCACCGTCACCACCGGCTCGATAGTGGTCATGTGGCTTGGCGAGGTTATGTCCGATCACGGCATCGGCAACGGGATATCGATGCTGATATACGCCGGGATCGTCGCGAGGCTGCCGCAGGCTGTGATTGACACGGTGCGGTTGGTCAGCCTGCGCGAGATGAACATACTTACGTTTCTCGTGGCGTTAATCATGATAGTTCTCGTAATAGCGGGTTGCGTCTACCTTCAGGAGGGGACCCGCAGGCTTCCCGTGCAGTACGCGAAGCGCATGGTCGGCAACAAGGTCTATGGCGGGCAGAGCACCTTCATACCGCTCAAGGTGAATACGTCCGGGGTTATCCCCATCATCTTCGCCTCGTCGGTGCTCCTCTTCCCGTACACGATAGCCAGCTTTGCCACCGGCAGCGTCGCGAACGCCGTGAGGGCTGTGTTCTCTCAGCAGCATCCCGTGTATATCGCGCTCTACGTCCTGCTGATAGTGTTCTTTTCATATTTCTACACGGCCGTTGTCTTCAACCCGACTGACCTGTCGAACAATATGAAGAAGTACGGCGGGTTCATCCTGGGCATCAGGCCGGGCAGGCCCACGACCGAGTATATAGAGCGCGTGATGAGCAGGATCACGCTCGGCGGGGCCGTGGCCTTGGCGATAGTGGCTCTAATCCCGATATTTATGTCCGTGGTCCTGGATGTCAGGACGTTCTCCTTTGGGGGCACAGCCGTCCTCATAGTCGTGGGAGTCGCCTTGGACACCATCCACCAGGTGGAGGGCCAGATGCTGATGCGTCACTACGACGGCATCTTGAAGCGCCGCGGCAAGAGCGGCGGGTTGCTGTAGGATTTACTCCGGGAGGGGGATATATGGCGATGCGTATAATTCTAATAGGACCGCCTGGCGCCGGAAAGGGCACCCAGGCGGCGTCGATAATAGAGAAGCATCCTATAATACATATATCTACCGGGGATATATTGCGCGAGAACGTCCGCGCCGGTACGGAGCTCGGGCAGACCGCGAAGCGTTTTATGAACGCCGGGCAGTTGGTTCCCGATCACTTGATAATAGCCATGATGCGCGACCGGCTCGCCGAGGATGACGCGCAAAACGGCTTCATCCTGGACGGTTTCCCGAGGAACGTCCAGCAGGCGGACGCCTTAGCGCCCCTTCTCGATGACATGTCGCTGCGGCTGGACGCCGTGGTGCTGCTCGAGATCTCCGATGAGGCTGTGGTCAGGCGTCTTGAGGGCCGCAGGGTGTGTTCCTCCTGCGGGATGATTTATAACGTTTACTCACACCCCCCGAAGGCGGACGATACGTGCGAAGCCTGCGGAGGGCAGGTAGTGCGGCGCGCGGACGATCAGGAATCGGTCATCCGCGGAAGGCTGGATGTATATCATAAGGAGACCGCCCCGCTTGTGGAGTACTACGAGCGGAGCGGACTGCTCCACAGGGTTCCGGCGGACGGCGGGCCGGACAGCGCGCTGAAATACTTGGAGTCAATCGGGGTCTCCGGCAAATGATAACTCTGAAGAAGCCCGATGAGATAGAGAGGATGAGGAGGGCCGGCCGCATCGTAGCGGACGTCCTCATTATGATGGAAGACCTGATCAAGCCCGGGGTCGACACGCTCTCCTTGGACGAGGCGGCCGAGGATTTGATACTCAGGGCCGGAGCTAAGGCGGCGTTCAAGGGCTACAGGGTCGCCGGCATCCCGAGCCCGTTCCCCAGCGCGATCTGCGTCTCTATAAACGAGGAAGTGGTTCACGGTTCCCCCAGCAGGGAGCGCCTTTTGCGGGAGGGCGACATAGTGAGCATAGACGTCGGGGCTGTGATAGACGGTTACTACGGTGATGCCGCCCGCACGTTTCCGGTCGGGCCCGTCAGCCCCGGGAGGGCATTCCTGATGGAAGTCACTTATAAGGCGCTTCATATGGGCATCGGTCAGGTGAAGCCGGGGAATACGATCGGCGATATAGGCCACGCGGTGGAGACGTGGGTGCTAGGGCAGGGGTGCGGCCTCGTCCGGGACTACGCCGGCCATGGGATCGGCAGGCGGATGCATGAGGCGCCCCAGGTCCCCAACCACGGACGCCCCAAGAACGGGCTGACTTTGAAGGCCGGCATGACGTTCTGCATAGAGCCAATGGTCATGAGCGGCGCTGAACCGGTTAAGAGCCTGTCGGACGGCTGGACTGTCGTCACCAAGGACGGTTCCGACGCCGCCCACTTCGAGCACGCGATGCTCGTCACCGAGGACGGCGTGGAAATACTGACTCCATGGGAATGAGCTGTGATAACGGCGAATCGTTCCCCCTGGGCAGTTTAGTTGTTGTAAGGCGAGGGAAACATGCGGGTTCCGTTTTTGTTGTTGTCGGGATTGAGAAAGAACAGGGAAAAGATGATAGAATCCTGATTGCCGACGGCAGGAAAATTTCCGCCGCCCGGCCAAAACGGAAGAATTCGCGTCACGTTGAGCCGGCAGGGATAGTTTCCGGCCTGGTTGTACAGCGACTTGCGGGGGGAAAATTCATTGACGACGGATGGCTGGCTCAAGTCATCTCAAGTCTTAAAAGTTAAGTTCACGGCTTATTTTCGTAAGGAGGCTGGTCTGTTCGTATGGCGAAGGACGATGTCATAGAGGTAAAGGGCAAGGTGGTCGAACCCCTGCCGAACGCGATGTTCAGGGTGGAGCTTGAGAACGGGCACAAGGTTCTGGCTCACGTATCAGGGAAGATGAGGATGCACTTCATACGCATTCTTCCGGGCGATAGGGTTCTGATCCAGCTTACGCCATACGATCTGACGCGCGGCAGGATAGTTTACAGGTACAAGTAGTCTTAAAATAGGACATAATCATCTTTTAAGCGGCAAGGAGGATGTTATCACAATGAAGGTACGGCCGTCGGTCAAAACCGTTTGCGAGTACTGCAGGATAATCAAAAGACACGGGGTGGTCCGCGTCATCTGCAGCAGAAATCCAAGACATAAACAGCGCCAGGGCGCGAGGAGGTAACGTCACATGGCACGCATCGCAGGAGTGGACCTGCCAAGGGAGAAAAGGATCGAGATAGGGCTTACGTATATCTTTGGCATCGGCATCTCGACATCTAAGAAAATACTGGCTTCAACGGGGATCAGCCCGGACACGAGGGTGAAGAACCTGACTGACGACGAAGCCCAGAGGCTGCGCGCCGAGCTGGAGAACAATTACAAGGTCGAGGGAGACCTGCGCAGGGATATCAGCATGAACATCAAACGTCTGATGGACATCGGGTGTTATCGCGGCTTGAGGCACCGTCTCGGGCTTCCCGTCCGCGGGCAGCACACGAAGACGAACGCCCGCACGCGCAAGGGGCCAAAGCGCACCGTCGCCGGAAAGAAGAAGGCTACCAAGTAATCCGGTTTTTTAAAGCGCAATAACGAGGAGGAATAATCAGGTGGCAAAAAGAGTACAGCGCAGGGGTAAAAAGAAGGAGAAGAAACACGTAGCTTATGGCGTGGCTCACATTTACTCCACATTCAACAATACTATAGTGACTCTGACCGACAAGCAGGGCAACGCTCTGTCGTGGGCGTCGGGCGGTAACGTAGGTTTCAAGGGCACGAGGAAGTCGACCCCTTACGCGGCGCAGATGTCCGCGGCTCAGGCGGCCAAGATGGCCCAGGATCACGGCGTCGTGGAGATCGACGTGGTGGTGAGAGGCCCCGGGCCGGGGCGCGAGTCGGCAATCCGTTCTCTTCAGGCGGCGGGGCTTCAGGTGAACGTCATCCAGGATGCGACGCCCATTCCTCACAACGGCTGCCGTCCTCCAAAGAGGCGTCGCGTATAGTTAATTTTTTCGCCGGCGACAGTCAGTGTCAGGCGCTTTTAGTGCACTTTGAAAGGTGGGGGAACTTTGGATCACGCCCGCTATGAAATTATAGTAGAGGAAAGCACTCCTTCCTATGGCAGGATAGTTATTGAGCCTCTGGAGAGAGGCTATGGAGTGACGCTCGGCAACTCCCTGCGGAGAGTGCTGCTGTCCTCGATTTCCGGGGCGGCAATCACGGCGATCCGCGTTGACGGGGTTTTGCACGAGTTTACAACCGTACCCGGCGTCAAAGAGGATATGATAGAGCTCCTTATGAACATCAAGCATGTTCCGGTGAGGTCCTACTCCTCGGAGTTTAGGATCCTTCACTTAGAGACGGAGGGACCGAAGCTCGTTACGGCCTCCGATATACAGCCCGACAGCGAGGTGGAATTTCCCGACCCCGACGCTGTAATATGTCATCTCGGGGCGGATGCGAAGCTGTCGATGGATTTTTACATCGAGGCCGGTACGGGATACGCGTCCTTGGACAGGCCGAG
>JAISFV010000187.1 GCA_031263445.1 Synergistaceae bacterium
TCCGGCGTCAGCTTCCCGTCCTTGCCGGAGGCTATGGCACAGCAACCTGTCTCTACGATCAGGACGTTGTTCTTCACTAGCTCTTTCACCAGCTCGTTGCAGTACCAGTCCGTCTTGAATTTGGGGTTGTTGCAGCCGACGATGCCGACAACGCCCTTGATCCTGTTCTGGATTATGGCGTCGTTGAGCGGCCGGAAAGACGCGCGGAAAGTGCCTCCCAGCATGTATTTAATCTCCCTGACGCTGAAGCCGGCGATGACCGTCTCTTTGTTCTTCGGGATCTTGACGAGATCCTTCTTGCGGTTCTTGAAGTTGTCTATCGCCATCCTGACCAGTTCCTTGGCGCACTCAAACGCCCGCGACTCCTCGAAGTCAAAGGCTTCGGCGCCTATCGTCTTTGCCATCTCGGTGGTGCCGACGATCTTGGTGTGGTAGTATTCGGCCACGAGCGGCAGCGAAGGCATGATGCACTGCACGTCCACGATCATCATCTCGACCGCCCCCGTCACAAGCGCGAGCTCCTGCTGGAGGAAGTTGCCGGCGATGGGTATGCCGTGGCGCATGAGTATCTCGTTCGCCGTACAGCATATGCCGCCCACTGTGACGCCTTCGGCGCCGGCCGCTTTGGCGTATTCGGTTATCTCGGGATCCTTTACCGCTATCGCTATCATGTCCGACAGCGTAGGCTCATGTCCGTGAACCAGTATGTTCACGTTCTTCTCGTTCAATATGCCGAGGTTGACCTCGGTGCGGAGCGCCCTGGGCGTGCCGAAGAGGATGTCGGACGCCATGGACGCTATGCGCGACCCGCCCCAGCCGTTCGATATCGACTGACGGAACGCGTGCATGAGCAGGTTCTTGTAGTCGTGGTCTACTCCCATGTGGGTGCGGTGCATCGCCTCGACGCACATGCGGTCGATCCCCTGCGGCAGGACGCCTAGGTTCGCCCACGTCGCCTGTGTCTTCTGCGGGGCGAGCGAAACCGTCCGGATTGTCTCCTCCTGCGAGGTGAAGTCACCGATGAATATATCGGCCAGTTCGCGGAGGACGTCCGTCATCTCCCGGCCCTCCGTCTCGATCCCGTACAACCTCGCTATCTCCATCACGGCCTGCGGATCCTTGACGGTGTAGCCGACGTCCTTGCCGTGGGCTATCTCCCTGAGCAGGAGCGCAACGTGACGGCCGTGGTCGGAGTGCGACGCCGTCCCGCCCGTGACCTCTCTGAGGAAGTTCCTCGCGGCTATCGTATCGGCGTCAGCGCCGCACACGCCCTTCAGGGATTTAGGCGTGATACGGCACGGCCCCATGTAGCATATCTTGCAGCACGTGCCCTCTTTCCCGAACTTGCAGTGGTTTTTTTGCGTCTCGTAGCGGTCGAAACAGGTCTCGACGCAATCGAGCCCGGCCTTCTCCAGCATCTCCACAGACGCCATGTCGTCCGCTTTGTTTGCATACGCGCTTACGTCAGCCATGAAATTTTATTCCTCCCAATGCTCTTCTTCTCGCCTGGCACCGATAGCTTCTCAATCGTCAGCCTATCTCTCTCATGAGCTCCAAAACTTTTCCGTATATCGGGTTGCCGTCCGACATCTCCCACACGGGCCTCGATTCCTCGGCCAGGGTCGCTGTCTCTTCGTCATAAGGCAGGGCCAGTATTTTATTGGCCCCTGTTTCTTTTTGAATGCGCTCGGCGGATTCCGGCAATTCGCCGCTGCGGGTGCGGTTTACGATCAAGACCAGCTTCCGAAACCCGACCCCCATCTCGCGCGCCAAGCCGTAAAGCCTGCCCAGCGTGTTCATGCCTGCGTTCGAGGCGTCAGAAACCAGCGTCAGCACGTCCACCGACTGGACTATCCTGCGGGAGAGGTTTTCGAGGCCAGCCTCGTTGTCGAGGACGACATACGGGTATTGGTCTGAAAGCTCCTTGATAGCCAGTTTGAGGACGTTGTTCGCATAGCAGTAACATCCCGGCCCCTCCGGGCGTCCCATTGATATCAAGTCGAAACCGCTGCTCTCGACCAGCCCCTGCGAGATCTTCATCCTCAGCAGCTCCTGCTTTGATATCTTCTGCGCCTCGGATTCGTCGCGGACGGTCTCGCGCGCCGACCCTATGGTGAAGCGCACCTTCACGCCCAGCATGTCGGCGAGGCAACTGTTCGGGTCGGCGTCGATTGCCAGCACCGGTTTTTTCCCGATTTGCACAAGGCTGCGGATAAACAGCCCCGCCAGCGTCGTCTTGCCGACGCCGCCCTTTCCCGATAAAGCGAATAAACGGCTCATGACTCCAACCTCTTTATTATTTCTGAATATTGGCCGCGGGTTTCCCCGTCCAGCAAGTCATAAGGTGAGACACCGTCGCGGTCGGCGTTCCTGAGTTCGTCAGTGAACGGCAGGAAGGCCAGTATCTCCCTTTTAGGGAGCGCTCCCTTTATAAAATCGCAGTCGTCCTTGCCAGTGACCTTGTTCGCGATGAAGGCCACTCTTTTGATGCGGACCTCGCGCGACATCCGCTCGACCTGCACCGCGCAGTCGATCGACCTCTGCCCTGGCTCGACCGCCACGATCATCGCGTCCACGCCTTGGGCTGTAGCCCGCCCGAGGTGTTCGATGCCAGCCTCCATGTCCATGACCAGCGTGTCGCCCTTGAAAAGAACCAGGTCACACACCAGCGCGCGGACGAACGTGTTTTCAGGGCAAGCGCACCCGCCGCCGCCGGACTTCACGGCGCCCAAGACGAGCAGAGACACACCCCTGTGTTTGTAGGCGTAATGATCTGCCACGTCTGAGACGTCCGGGTTCAGCTTGAAAACCTGCCCGTACTGCCCTACTTTAGCCCCTGTCCGCTCCTCGATCAGGCCTATCTGCCGGGATATGGTGACTATGTGCCGCTGCTCGCGGCCGGGGATCCCCAGGGAGGACGCGAGGTTAGCATCCGGGTCTGCGTCCAGCGCCAACACCCTGTCCCCCTCTGCCGCTTTCGTCAGAGCTATGATCGACGCTATAGTGGATTTCCCGACCCCGCCTTTCCCTGAAACGGCTATCTTCAATCTAATTCTCCCTTGCCAGTTAGTAAAATCCGATTTATTGTCATGTGCCTGACCTTTTGAGTGCCTATGAGGTAAACAGCCTCTTTTAGAACCCGTATTTCTCCTTCATCCTCGCCGTTATCTTGCCGAGCATATCGAACACCCTGTCCGCTTCCGCCACTGACAGCGACCCTGTGCCGCATGACGGGGTGAGGACCGCGTGCTTTGCGATCTCGTTCTTGTCCAGCCCGGTCACACCAGCCAGCTTGTCCATGTTCCTCTCCAGGACCGCCTCCAGCGAATCGACGCTCTCCTCCATTATCTTGCTCGATGTCGGCACTATCCCCCACGCGAGGCCCCTGTCCATGCCGATGTGCTTCTTGACCGCTTCCCCGTACAGCGAGACGGTCTCTCCGAACCCGAATGCGTCGAAGTTCACCAGGTCTACCCCAGCGTCGGTCAGGATGCTCCACTCCGTGTTGCCGCAGCAGTGTATGCCGGCGTAGGCCCCGTCGGCGTGAACCGCGTCGATGACCTCGGCCAGGTGCGCTACTACATCGGCGCGCTGCACGGATACGTATGTCGAGCTCCCGAAGGCGGAGAGGATTGGCTCGTCGATGAAGCATATGATGTTGTCCGCATATTCCTTGAATTTCTGTATCTGCCACCGGCACTTCATGGCGATTGCCTTGATTATGACGTCGCGGAACTCCTCGTTGTAATAAATGGCCCTCTTGTTCTCGTCGGTTATCGTGAGCGCGAAGCTGCACGGCCCGGTCGTCTGGACCTTGAGCCACGGCAGCTTTTTGCCGTCCGCCTTGAGCTTCCTCTCAAGCGCGTAGATGCCCTTCGAGAAATCCTCCGAGATCACCATCGAGGAGCAGTCCCCGTTCCCCTCGTCAGGATCCATCGCGACAGTGTACGCCTCGTAAAAAGTTGCGAAGTCGTCGGAGTAGTCCCGCGACGTGTCAAAGTACATGCGGCCCTTCCCCTCGTCGATAACGGCGCACGGGATACCCTCGCTGTACTGGATCTCCATCTGCTCCTTGAGGCCGAAAGCGGGGAGCTGCGGCCAGATGGGGGCGTCCATGGAAGACAGCGACACCTCCACCGCGCGCTGCGGGTCGTCATACGGCATGCTTCCTATTGCTGTGCTCAAAAATTTGGTCTTCATTGCAGCACCTCCGGTTTTTTGTCGGTAAATTGCGCTTTACGCAACTTTCTTGTTATGCGCGTCAACGACCTTCTTGATAGCCGCGATATGGGCCGGCGTGGTCCCGCAGCACCCGCCGATGATGTTGGCGCCGGCTTCGATCATTGCGTCTACCCGGTCTGCCATCATCTCCGGCGTTTCCGGGAAGATGTCTTTCCCGTCCACGTTCTGGGGGAGCCCCGCGTTCGCGTGTACCAGTATCAAGGCGTCCGGGTACGCCGATTTCATGCAGCTTACGATCTCGATCATCCTCTCGAACCCGTTGCCGCAGTTCGTGCCTACGATGTCCGAACCTGCTTCCAGCGACGCTTTCACTGCGTCTTCGGGGGAAAGCCCCATCATCGTCCTGTAGCTCCCCTGAATTGTCTTTTCGAAGCTGAACGTAGTGATAATCTCCAGCTTCGTGTTCTCCTTGGCCGCCTTGATCGCGCAGCACGCCTCGTCCGCGTCGCTCATCGTCTCGATGCATACCGCGTCCGCGCCGCCCTTTTCGAGCGCTATGGCCTGGACCTTGAACGACTCATAAAGCTCTTCCTCCGTTACTTCCTCGGTCACCAGCATCTTGCCGGTCGGGCCGATAGACGCGATGACGTACTTGTCCCCCGCGCCCTTCCTCGACGCGCGTGCGGCGGCCTCGTTTATCTCAGCGGCCCTGTCCTGCAAGCCAAAGTGTATCAATTTGTAATAATTAGCCCCGAAGCTGTCTGATTCCACCATGTCGGCCCCGGCGTCCGCGTAGCTCTTGGCGATGTCCACCACGTCGTCAAAACGATCCACCGACCACACGTCAGGACACTCCCCGGCCTTCATGCCCTTTTGGTAGAGATACGTGCCCCAGGCGCCATCAGACACCATGATCTTGCCAGTCTTGAGCACATCGACTATTTTACCCATGTCAGCCTCCCGCGCTGTTAGTAAACAGCCTCCACTTTTATGGTAGTGGAGAACCAGCATTGTTTCGTGGTCATTTAAAATATAACTTAAAAGGCAAGATAAAAACTGCATAAGCACAATGATCGGTGGATGTAGTATATCCAAACGCTGAGTGAATGTATTTGTAAAATACAGCGTTTTTTTGTACATTTTCGCGAATAGTTGGCCCGTCGCAGAAAATGACACCAAATGACGCGATTCCTTCTTTAAAGTATGATATTATCTATATAGTCTGTCAAATTTTATCGACAAAAATTACATAGAATATTTTAGATGGGCTGATTTACCCTTATGCGCCTAAAGTGTTAAGATTTAAACCATTGCCGCGTCAGTTTTCGTCAACACCTAAGTGTCGTTTGAGCGAATTAATCAGCGTTTACTTTTGTGTGCGACATAATCCTGTGAGACAGGGGCGAATGTCATGCCGACCGGCTATGAAAAAATTTACGCTGCCCTGCTGCCGAGGCTCGCGGAGTGCGATCTCGCCCAAAACGGCCCCCGCCTCGGAGGCGCGCTTGCCGGGGATGCCGTCAGGATGCCGTTCCTCGGCCGCGACTACTTGATCACGAACGGCGCGGTCGAGCCAGAGGACGGCAAGCCTGCTGACGTGAACAGCCTCAGCGTGCTGATCTATTATGTCACATCGAATGGCGCGGGGGATTTTTTGCATGACTTCGCCCTGCTGCACCGCCTCACCGGGATGATAGACGGGCAGAACAATCTGGCAAGCGGCATAATGGACAGCCCTCTGATCCGCGAGTTCGCCGATGACTACGGCCGGTTCGAGCGGGCGATGAAGAGCCTGGGCGGCGTAGAAATCCTGACGCCCTCTACGGGCAAGCACGTCTGGCAGTTGCTCCCGCTGCCCAAAATCCTCTCTCAGATAGTCTTTTACGAAGCTGACGAAGAATTCCCTGCCGACATACAGATCATGTTCGACAAAAGCGCGCCGAGGTTTCTGGACTTCGAGTGCCTGGCCTTCATGACAGGCGCCATGATCCGGGCGGTCATTAAAGCCGGGGAAAGCGTCAGTGATATAAAAGCGCCTCACTAAAAAGCCGTTGACACTTTAGCGGAAATACCCTACTTTATATAAAGTAAGAATTTATTGACAAGGGGAGAGGCTAGAATGTCCGATATGATTACGGTTTCGACAAAAGGGCAGATCACTTTGCCGGTGGATTTGTGGACGGAGTACGGCCTTAAAACCGGCGATAAGATTTTCGGGGAAAAAACGCCTATGGGTTACCTCCTTAAACGGCCTAAAAAAGGCTTGCTAGATTATGCCGGTTTTATCAAAGCAGATAAAATTGATCCCGAAGCTGAGGAAGCCGCTATAGCAGAAGCCGCCGCCTCAAGATGTTTCGGAGGGGAGGAATGCTGACATTCGTTGATACAA
>JAISFV010000096.1 GCA_031263445.1 Synergistaceae bacterium
CTCTATCTGCATAATGGGAACCTGCGGTGCCGTAGGCGGCGTCATAGCGGAGCCTAGAGAGATCGTCCCTGTCTCTACCGATGGAACCGGCGGCTGCTCGGCCGCCTCGGTAAAAAGCCGGGGGGGTACCTCCGCATGAGGCAATGGAGAAGCTGTCTGCACCGGTTCCACCGCCATCCCAGGCGCATGAACCGGCGGCGTAAACCCCACCACCCTTTGAGAATCAGCGATGCCTGGCTTCAGGCCGTCGCGCGCCGGCCCTGCTTCAGTGGCTTCCGGCTGCGGCATCAGACTCTCGCGCTTCCTGCTGAACATGTCGACGTTCGGCGCGCCGGCGGGATACGCTTTTATCTCCTCACGGGGGGCAAGCCTTTCAAAAGCGCCGTCATCAGGCTGCGGCTCTTGATGCGCTTTCGGAGTGGGCCATTCTACTCTGCCGCTCGACGAGCCCTTCATGATGCCCAAAAAAGGCGCAGGCGCCGCTGGTTTCGGCTGTGGCCGCGGGACAGGCGGAAGATTCGCCTCCTCGGGCAAATCCTGCTGATGTTGCGCCAAATGAACGCCTGGGTAAGCACCCTGCGATGCGCCCTCCGTCACTTCCTCCCGAAATCCAGGCAATGGAGGCAGTTCATCCGGCTGAGGCGCAGCGTCTGGTACCGATGACAGCGGCATTTGCGACGGATCCTGACGCGCCCTGGCAATATCCCCGTATATGCCGTCTGGCGGCGGAAAGCCAACCGGGCCTTCCGTCCGCGCTGTCTGCTGAGGCTCGGCCTGGGCCGGCATCTCAAAGGCGGGCAGCACAGCCTCTGGTTGAGGGATCTGAGCTACATAAGGATCGGGCGGCACTGCGCCAGGAGGATTGTATATCGGCTGTGCGGGCTGAGAGGCCATAGAGTAGTCCGCCGGCTGCTCCTGCGGCACAGGAGGGACATCCGGGACGGCAGGCGGCATCGCAGAATCCAGCGTTGGAATCCCAACCGGCTCGGCTTGCTGTTGTTCTGTGTTCGATTCAGGAGGCGGCGTCTGCTCTGGCTGCACGGCTGGCACAGGTTCCGGTCTAGCAGGGCGCGGCACGGGGTCAACGCTATACCCAGCCGCTGCGTCATCCGGTCTTTCGACGATCAAACCGCCGCACAGAGGGCAAAACGACCTGTTCCATGTGAGGTTATTACCACAACGACTGCATATCTTCATAATAGCCCTCCATATCGAATAGGCGCGATTACTCATGCCACTATTATTATAACATCAATCGCAATCCTGTAAATTGAGGAAATTCGCGAGGGTCGCGCAGCAATGGAAACCCTGCTTTATATCCTAAGCTCCCAGGAAATTATAGCGTAGACTTTTATAAAAAATCAGCAATAGCAAGATAAAGAGGCTGGGGCCGGGGGTTGACAAGGGGTGGCATGACGCTATAATTATAGCGTGAACACTAAACCTGACACCAAAAGACACACCCAGACAATCAAAGGCGTCGCTTACGTGTATGAGGATTACCCGTACTGGGATAAGCAGCGCAAGCAAAACAGGCATAGGCGGGTATACATTGGCAAATTAGGCGACGACGGAAGTTTTATTCCCAACAAGAGATATTTGGGGCTGAAAAACGACTCCGCGTCGCCGCCGGAAGGACGGAACCGCAGGCTTTATTGCGGCGTCACGCACCTTCTCAATGAAATAGGCAGAATGACCGGGATAGAGGCGGATTTGAAGGCATGCTTCCCCGACGGCTACAAGAAGCTGCTGTCGCTTGCGTATTATCTTGTCTCAGAAAGCGACAGCCCTTTGTACAGGTTCCCGCGGTGGGCGCACGACCATTGGCATCCGTTTGGCGGGAATATCCCCTCGCAGCGGATCGGCGAATTGCTGGGCGGCATAACTGAAAGCGGCAGGCTGGCTTTTTTCAAGCGCCAGACGCGTCGCCGCAGGGAAAGAGAGTACCTCGCCTACGACACGACCAGCGTGTCGTCGATGTCGGAGTGTATAAAAGCAGTCAGGTATGGTAAAAACAAGGACGACGAGCCGCTGCCGCAGGTCAACCTGGCGCTGGTGTTCGGAGAGGAATCCGGCATGCCGGTGTATTACAGGGTTTTGCCCGGCAATATTCAAGACGTCTCCACGGTGAAGAAATTGCTTAAGGATGTGGAGTTCCCGGAGATAAAAAAGCTGAAGCTGGTGATGGACAGGGGTTTTTACAGCGCCAAGAACATAAACGCGCTGTACAAGGGACGCCACAAGTTTTTGATAGCAGTCAGAGCCGGGGTGAATTTTGTGTCAGATATCCTAAAAAGGGCGAGGGAATCGATAAAATCCTTCAGTAATTATGACGAGGAACACGACGTCTATTCACAATACAACATGGAAGAATGGCCGTATTCGGAAACTGATAAGAACGGCAAAGCCGTAAAGAGAGGCTCCCGCAGGATATACGTGCATATCTATTATAACGGGACGCGGGCTGAGGACGAAAAAACCAGGTTCATCAAATCGCTGCGGATGGCTGAAACAGCCATCCTGGCCGGCGACTGCGACGACGAACGGTGTCTGGCCCTGGCTTCCAAGTATTTCCATGTCAACAATACGCCGGCGCGCGGACTGCGGGTTTCTTACAGGGAGGACGATATAAAACGCCACATCGACGGACTCGGGTATTTCGTTTTGCTGTCAAACGACATTAATGACCCGTCGGCGGCAATTGAGGCATACAGGCGAAAGGATATGGTGGAAAAGGCTTTCGACAACCTGAAAGAACGCCTTGGGATGCGCAGGACAACGGTCCATTCCGACGAAGCCCTGGCCGGAAAGTTCTTTTTGCAGTTCCTGTCCCTCATGTATGTGTCTTATATACACAAATGCATGAAAGAGAACAGTCTGTACCAGAATTACACTATGCAGACTCTGCTTGATTCGCTCGACGTAATAGAGCGCTATGAGCGGGAGGGTGAAAGATATCATTGCGGCGAAATCACCGAAAGGCAACGCGAATTATTCAGGGCTTTCGACGCAAATATACCGAACACGCTATAATTTCTCGGGAGCTTGGGTTTATATGCTCTTGTAAATCTTGTAAATATTCCAATTTGAGCTATGCATCCTGACACACAGTATCTATAATGAGCAGAGTGCAGCAACCCTGCGATGGACTGCCTCACAAAATACTCAACTTTATCTCGTCCGTTTGAACTATCAGAAAACCTGATTAAACAGGAGAAAAACACCAAGGGCAGCGTCAAGGGCAAACGCAAAAGAGCCGGATGGAATGACACTTATCTGCTCAATCTGATTGGCTTGGGCTGATGCGTCTGCCCTGTCCCTGCTCAATGTCAGTCTCTCCTGTCCCATGAGGACATTTTCGCTGATGAGTTATAAGAGGACATTATCACAGACGAACGGCACAGGCGGCGACGGTTCGTTGACAAAATATTTCTCTCGTGATAACCTGATTTCACTGTCCAAATCATCCTAAATTTCAATAAAACTCGGGAGGTCGTGTCTTATGAAAAGATTCATTGGCATTCTGCTGGCAGTCGCGGTCGTCTGCACGTTGATTATGGGTAGCGGTGCCGGCGTGGCATCGGCCGCGCCCTATAAGATCGGCATACTCGCGCCGGCCGTCACGCACGGCTGGGTGGCAGGCGTCGCGTATTACGCGGAACAGCGCTGCAAGGAACTGGCCGGTGAGAACAAAGTCGCTTACACGATGTACACGAGCGAGAACGCAGAACAGATGACCAGCCAGCTCGACGACTTAGTGGGCTGGGGCGCTCAGGCGATAATCGCCTTCCCGCAGTGGGAGGGCATGGAGGTTCCGATCCAGGCGGCGATAGACGGCGGCATCACAGTCGTCAACTTCGACATCGAGATCAACGCGAAGGGCGTCTACCGCGTCTCGGGCAACAACGAGGACATGGGCGTGCAGGGCGCGAATTACATAGTCGACAAGGTCGGCAAGGACGCGACTGTCGTGATGCTCGAAGTGCCGACGGCCGGCTCCGTCTCTGAGCTGCGCAAGAAGGGCTTCGTCGACACGGCAAAGAAGATCGCCCCGGATCTTAAGATATCCACCTACGCCACGAAGTTCACCCGCGAGGACGGGCTGCGCGATTTCGCGGACATCCTGACCGCCAACAATAAGATCGACGCCGTCTACTCGATGGACGACGAGACTTCGATCGGCGTCCTGCAGGCCATCAAGGAGGCCAAGCGCACGGACGTCAAGGTCGTCACCGGGGGCGGCGGCTGCCAGGAGTACTTCAAGATGATGCCAGAGGACAAGGACATCTGGATACAGAGCGCGCTCTACAGCCCTATGATGGTCATGGACGCGGTCAACATGGCAGTGGACGTGCTGGACGGCAAAAAGATCGATCCCGTGAAAATCATCCCCACCACGATAGTCGACCGCAACAACTACGAGAAGTATATAGACCCGACTTCGCCTTATTGACGGGGCGGCTATATATCACGTCGCTGAATTAATTGTCGTCAGGACGGCCGGCTCCGGCGTTCCGGGAAGCCGGCCGTCCTTAGTTTTGACCGGCACAGGAGCGTGAGCGCTTACGAAACTTGAGATGAGGGGCATCAGCAAGTCCTTTGGCTCTAACATGGTGTTGAAGGACGTCGATTTCGCGCTCGACGGCGGCGAGATATGCGCGCTCCTCGGGGAGAACGGGGCGGGCAAGTCTACGCTGATGAACGTCCTGGGTGGCGTGTTCCCGGCGGATTCCGGCGAGATATATATCGACGGGCAGAAGCTGGAGTTCACGAAGCCGGCCGACTCCCTTGCCGCAGGCATCGCCTTCATCCATCAGGAGCTGAACCTGATAAACGACCTTCCCGTTTATGAAAATATGTACATCGGCCGCGAATTGCGCGTCAGCGGCAAAAGGCACGGGCTGCTCGACCTGGTGCGCGAGAGGCGCGAGACGGAAGAGATGTTCCGCCGTATGGGCATGGATCTCGACCCGTCCGCGATGGTGAGGGACCTCGACGCTTCGTACAAACAAATTGCGGAGATCACCCGCGCGGTCATGATGAACGCCTCCTTGATAATCATGGACGAACCGACGACGTCCCTCACCGACCCTGAAATAGACCGCGTGTTCAGGATGGTGCGCGCCCTCAGCGAGCAGGGAGTCGGCATCGTGTTCATCTCGCACAAACTGCGCGAGGTGACGCGGCTCTGTACGCGCTACGCCGTGCTAAGGGACGGCAGGATGGTTGCGGAGGGAGACGTGGCGTCTGTCACGACGGACGGCCTCGCGCGTCATATGGTAGGGCACGACGTCCGGACGGAGTCCCTCCAGCGCGAGCGCCGCCTTGAAAGGAGCGTCCTGCGGGCTGAGGGGCTCTCGGACTCGGCTCACTTCAGGGATATCAGCTTCGACGTCCGCGCGGGTGAGATCCTTGGAATCACCGGCCTCCTGGGCGACGGGCGCAGCGAGCTCTTTCTCTCCATCTTCGGGGCAGGGAGCGACTACACAGGCCAGGTATACCTGGAGGACAGGCCGATAAAACTCGGCAGCACGACACAGGCGATCGGCTGCGGCATAGCATACCTCCCGCGCGACCGCAAGGAAAACGGCATCCTGAAGGACATGGACATCTTGGAAAACGGCTCTATAACCGTATGGCCGATAATATCGAAATTCGGCTTCATCGACAAGACGCGACAGGGCAGCCTGTTCGACGCCCAGGTGAAAAAGCTCCGCATAAAGATGGGGCGCGGGACGGACATCATCACGAGTCTGTCGGGCGGCAACCAGCAGAAGGTCGTGCTGTCGAAGTGGCTCTCCCGCAACCCGAAGGCGCTCATCCTGGACAACCCGACACAGGGCGTAGACGTGGGCGCCAAGGAAGAGATATACGACATCGTCATGAGGCTTGCCGACGAAAGGGTCGCGATCATCGTCCTGTCGAGCGAGGCACAGGAGGTCATCAGGCTCTGCGACCGCGTGATCGTCATGTACCACGGCGCGGTCACCGGAGAGGTCTCCGGCAGCCGGATGAACGAGCACAATATAATGAGGCTGGCGACAGGCGCAGTGGATCCCTGACGGCAACCATGCGCCGCGAGGCGCGTCGTTGACGCCAGATTCAATCGGATTGGAGGGTTTTTATGGAGGCTGGAGGGGATTCGGGAAAACGGAATTTTATCACGTGGTTTATGCGGAACTGGAGAACCCGCCCTCTCTTCAGCACCGGAGCCGTCCTCGCTGCGATGGTGGTACTTCAGACGCTCGCGCTGGGGTTCGATTTCCCGTCCTTCGGCGACTGGCTCGTGCGATGGCTGATGAACTGGAACAACATCCTGCGGAACAACGCGGGGATAGGCATTATATCTTTGGGCATGACGTTCGTCATAATATCCGGCGGCATAGACCTGGCGGTCGGCTCTACGCTGGTGGCGATCGGCGCGGCTGTCATGGTTCTGATAGACACGGGACCGAACGGAATTTTGATCAGAACAGGCTTGACGGGCATACCGGCATATCTCGTGGCGATAGCCGCCGGGGTAGCTTTCGGCGCGTTTTTGGGCCAGATGACCGGGCTGCTCGTAACGAAGGGGAAAATGCCGCCGTTCATCGCCACGCTCGGCACGATGAAAATCTGCCGCAGCGTCACGCAGCACTTCATGCAGGGCTACACCCCGCAGGTGCCGAGGGGCTTCCTGCAGATAGCCAGTTTCCCCGTAGCGGGACATCTCGTCATGCCTATTATTTATTGGCTCTTCTTCGCCGTGGTGTTTTATATAATCTCGAAGCGCACCGCGTTCGGCCGCCAGGTCATAGCGGTCGGCTCGAACGAGCGCGCCGCTCGCCTCTCCGGCGTGAACGTGCAGCATGTGAAGCGCATGGTTTACACGCTGATGGGGGCCATGGTCGCCTTTTCCGCCATATTGCAGGTTTCGCGCATAGGCTCCATGGACTACGCCAACGCCGGGAGCGGCAACGAAATGGACGCCATCTCCGCCGTCATCGTCGGCGGCACGAGCATGGCGGGCGGCAGGGGATTCATACTTGGGACGGTCTTCGGGACGCTCATAATAGCCGTGATGAACAACCTCCTCAACCTGCTCGGCGTGCCGCCCTTCCTGCGGGAAGCGTTCAAAGGCGTGATCGTGATAGGTGCCGTGTTGCTCCAAAAACGCGAGAGCTCGTCATAGGCACCCAATTTACCCGTACCGCCGAGCGTCGCTCGCCTGGAACCGCGACGGCAACTTGACAACAGTGCGACGCGTGGTAGAATAATCCTCGTCTTATCTGGGGCTGTAGCGCAGTTGGGAGCGCGCTTCCCTCGCACGGAAGAGGCCGTGGGTTCGAATCCCATCAGCTCCACCAATGAAAACCACGACTTAATCTTTGATCGAGTCGGTAATGATAGAAGAGCGTTCTCCAGCTTTGGAGGACGCTCTTTGTCGTACAGGATGAAAAATACCTGGACACCATAATGAATTTTTTAACGAAAATGTATTTCCCCGCCCGCCTGTCACTGGCTGTCTATTCGGTCTCTTTTTCTCGAAAAAATTTCAGGCAAGCGGGCAAATTTATTTTTGCGGATCTGAAAAAATAGGAGCAATGATTTTCCTCTAAACTGTCATCAAAAAGTTTTTATATAAAAAGCTGACCCACCAATCCGCCCGTTTCGCCCGTAACCTATTTTCTATCCTAAGAGTTCCAGCCGTCTGCAACGGGTGGATGTATTAAAAATTCGCCCATTAACCGCCCGTAGTAATGCACCAACTCACGCGACAGGCACAGAACACTATCTGAAATGGAGGATGTTCAATGCTGACAGACAAAGCGACAGTGAAGACGGAAGCGATATTTCCCGACGACAGAAAGCATAGATATATTTTAAAAAAGGAGATTAACTCATATTATTTTGGTCAACTTAGGAACATAAGAATAAGCCGAGTTTTTATTTTTTATATTTGGCAGGATATTTAAATACAGATATAAGCCAAAACATGTTAGACGCAGATTATTAAATATATACTTATAAGAGCCATATTTACGGTTATAATCGCTCTTAAACTCTTTTAACTTACACGTGATTTTTCTGGATTTTAACCGTTGCATAAACAATCTGTGAAATTCATTTATGTCCAATATTAATTTTACTTTATCGTTATCTGTGTTATACCATAACTGAAATAATTCACGGGCATTATGAGGAAACAGGCGATGGAGAGGTGGAATCTCCATACCTACCCATGTACTCTTTTCTAAAAATACGTCATTAAAAAAATAACACATAAGATCTTTTAGTTCTTCGCCCGATATCTTCTTTTCAATCATATCTCATAAACCTTCTTTCATTGGATTTTACTTTGAATAATGATTAACTTATCAATGGCCTTCCCGCCATTGATATTTATAAAAACAGCATGTGTTTTTATTTTTTAAAATAAAAATACATGAGAATATATGCATTATCTTTATGTTCGCAGAAAAAATATTTTCCGGAATATTTTCCGATATTTATAGATAGATACGTTGCTTCCCATAACTATCATTTCTCAGCTCATATTTATTTTGTAATTAAGAGATGATCTCCGGACCGTATTTATCATGCAGATATACGCATATTATATATAAGATATATTGAATTATTCCTTCTTGTCCATAAATCCCTTTGCGCTGTTTTTGGCATATCAGAGCGGCGGGCCTGATTGCGGCTCACCGCTCCGTTATTTTGCGTCTTTGAAATAGAAATGTTCCTGTTCCTGAAATTACATAGCGATAGGAGGTGTTTATTCATGGATTCGCCGGAGAGCATACGCAACGTTCTTGGTTGCTGTACTGGTTCGGAAAACTACTGGAAAGTTTTCCCAAATGACGGCGCTCCGAAAATTACAGACGGCGTCAAAGCTATGGTTGAAATGTGCGGGGCGTTCTGGTTAGTTACCGCTGTCGCCTCATGGCAGATCAAGGATAGAGTGAGGAAAGAGCCTTTTCAGGTCTGGAAGCTGGCTTTGGATTCCGGCGGAGCGATATTGATTGGCGAGGACGGCAACGATAAAGAGATTGCGAGACAGGAGATGGAGTACACCGATTTTCCCCTTCCAGAAGGTATCACGCTGTATTTTACCGATGGGATTTTATTACTGCCTTCCGAATACTGATTAAGTTGTTTATCTATTCAGAAAAGCGTTTTCATAAAATTCACAAAAATATAGGAGGTGTTTATTCGTGGAGTCGCCGGAGAACATACGCAACGTTCTTGCCTGCTGTACCGGTTCTGAATGCTACTGGAAGATTTTCACCAATGACAGCGCCCCGAAGATTACGGACGGCGTTAAGGCTATGGCCGAACTGTGCGGCGCGTTCTGGTTAGTGACCGCTGTTGCCTCATGGCAACTCAAGGAGACCGTAAGAAGAGAATCTTTTCAGGTCTGGAAGCTGGTTCTGGATTCTGATAAAGATTCCGGCGGAGCGGTATTGATTGGCGAGGATGGCAATGACAGAGAGATTGCCCGGCAGGAGATAGAGTACACTGATTTTCCCCTTTCCGAAGGTATCACATTGTACTTTACCGATGGAATTTTGTTGCTGGCCTCCGAATACTGATTCAGTTGCTTATCTGTTCAGAAAAGCATTTTCAAAAAAACTCACAAAAAATACAGGAGGTAAGGTAAATGCAGGTAGACAAAGCTGTGATGAAAACCGAGGCGGTGTTTTCAGACGATAGGAATCACCGGTATCTGTTGCGGAAGGAGTGGGACGCCAAGAAGAAAAAAGCCGTGGTCATAATGACTAATCCCAGCACCGCTGATACGTTCATGCTGGATTATACGACAATGTACATTTTGAACAATCTCGCCAGGCT
>JAISFV010000100.1 GCA_031263445.1 Synergistaceae bacterium
CTCTCCGATCACCTGGGGAGCGCGGGGGCCGAAATAACCAGGATCGCTGGAGAGCTCCGCGATTCGGACAGCCGGACGTTCATCTCGGGCGGCCATATGTACCTGGTGAACGCTGTCCCTGAGGTGAGCTGGCATCTGGCGGTCATCTACCCGTTGCCTGGCCTGCTCGCCCTCAACGCGGCCATGAACGGCGTGTTTTTCGGGATGCTGTGCCTCATACTGATCATCTTCATCGTGATCAATATATTCGTTTCCCGCTCGGACAACGCGCTGACGGAACAAAACCGTCTGCTGCTCGCGGCCAACGAAAGGGCGGAATCGGCCTCGCGCGCCAAAAGCGACTTCCTGGCGCAGATATCCCACGAGATACGCACGCCGATGAACGCGATCATCGGCATGTCCGAGCTGATACTGCGCGAAGACGTGTCGCCGTCCGTGCGCGAAAATGCCGAACATGTCAGGCACGCCGGGGCCAATCTGCTCTCCATAATCAACGACATCCTGGATTTCTCCAAGATAGAATCCGGCAAGATGGAGATCGTTTCCGGCGAATACTGGCTTCTCTCGCTGCTGAACGACGTGATCAACATCATCCGTATGCGCCTCTCCGAGAAGGATGTCCGGTTTGTGACGGACATTGACGGCACGCTGCCCTGCAAGCTGGAAGGAGACGAAATCCGTGTCCGTCAGGTGCTGCTGAACATACTCTCCAACGCGGTGAAATACACTTTCGAAGGCTGCGTGACGTTCAGAGTGCGCGGTGAAAGACGCGGGGACGGCGGAATATTGACGACGTTCGAGGTCGAGGACACCGGGATAGGCATCAAGGAGGAAAACATGGGAAGGCTGTTCGGCGACTTCATACGGTTCGACAGCGACACGGATAAAAACATAGAAGGCACAGGGCTGGGGCTTGCGATAACGAAGAGGCTCTGCCTGGCGATGGGCGGGGATGTTTCCGCTTCGAGCGTCTTCGGCGAGGGCAGCGCTTTCATGGTTACGCTTCCCCAAAAGATCAGAGACGACAGGCCGCTTGTGGAAATGGACGGGTATGTTTGCGACGCTTATGAAACGCGGGACGCCCGAATCAGCTTCACCGCCCCGGAAGCGTGCATACTGGTCGTGGACGACATCGAAACAAACCTGAAGGTCGTGGAGGGTCTGCTCGCCCCTTACGAGATGAAGGTCAGCGTCTGCGGCGGCGGCGCGGAGGCCGTCCGCATGGCGCGGGAAGGTATTTACGACGTGATATTCATGGATCACATGATGCCGGAGATGGACGGAATAGAGGCTGCGGCGGCGATCCGCGCAATGAAGGGCGAGTATTTCAAGACGGTTCCGATAATCGCGCTGACCGCCAACGCCGTTTCCGGCATGAGGGAGATGTTTTTGCAAAACGGCTTTAACGATTTCCTGTCCAAGCCCATAGAAATATCGAAACTGAACGAGATAATAGAACGCTGGGTTCCGAGAAAAAAAAGGGCTGTCGCCGCGCGGAATCCAAAACCCGCGCCCGCCGCTGAAACCGGGCTGGTCATAGAGGGCCTGGACACATCTCGCGGGCTTATGTTCACGGGAGGGAGAATGGAAGGATATGTGAGGGTGCTCGAAACTTATTGCCGTGACACGGCGAAACGGTTTGAAACCCTTTCGCGCGCGCCGGACGGCATCGGCCTCGCGTCCTTCACGACTCAGGTCCACTCCCTGAAAAGCGCGTCGGCGAGCATCGGCGCGGATGAGATTTCACGCATGGCGGCGGAACTGGAGAAAGCGGGGAAAAACGGAGACGCGGATTTCATCAAAGCGAATATCGGCGCCTTTCTCGAAAAACTTACCGCGATGACGGAACGGATTAAAAACGCCCTTTCGAGGGGAAAGACGATCTCGCCCGATGCGGAGCGCCAAAGCATAGGCAAATCGCTCGATCTGCTGAAAGACGCGCTCGCCGCTGAGAATATCGGAGACGCGGACATGATCCTCGCTGATTTGAACGGACGTCCGCTCGACGAAGCTGCCAGGGATTCCCTGTCGAAGGTTTCCGACCTCGTGCTGGTCGGAGAGTTCAAGGAAGCCTCAGATACAGTAAAACTCTTGGATAACAAGGCTGAACCGCAATAATCGAAGCGGAGATGAAGGATGCTTAGAAATTTGCATGAAAAAAATGTCAATGGAACGCGGCGAACCGCGATGGCGCGAGTTGTCATCGGTCTCTTTTGTGTATCGGCCATTCTAGTTTTGTTGAGTGCCGTGTATGAGAATAACAAGATGAGCCAACACGCGACGAAGGCCCACGAGGCTATCCAGAATCACCTGCTGGCGGCGGCCAAGGCTGCTGCCAGCTATGTAAACGTGAAAGAACTGGACAATTTTCACAGCACCGAAGACGCGGACACGCCAGAGTATTACGACCTCAAGGACAGGCTCGTCCATTTCGCGGAAGAATACCAGGTTCTCTCTGTCTATTATTGGAGGAATTACGGTGACGGCAGAATTCAGTACATCATCGACAACGATGCCGACCCGAAAAATATGTACACCCCAGAAACATTCTTTGAAATTGACGACAAAGAAGACCCGGTGTCCGCGGCAGCCATTCCTCACGTACTTGGCGGCGAAACCTGGGTTTCTGATTTGGGTTCTTATACAGCGGGTGGAAGCGGTCTCATTTCCGCGGTCGCCCCAGTGTATTCGGATGACGGCAGCGTATATTGCGCAGCCGGGGTGGACGTGAGCGATGAATGGGTCATTGCGCGGCAAAGGGACGCCAGAAATATAATAATCATTCAAATCTGCGCGCTGACAATTCTGGTGATATGCGGGATATTCAACCTGCTCCTGTGCTGGTACAGTGCCAACGTAAAAGACGAACCCCAATTCACTGATCCCGACGAAAGCATCGCCGCTCCTGCGGAAGAAAGCGGCGGGTGCGTTAACAAGGCGCTCAATTTGCTGCTCAATATCGCCACTTCCGGAAAATACTCGATGCGGAGCAAGTTCGGCATGTCTGATTACTTGATCCGTTATGTGCTCTTAAACACAGTCAGTATAATCGGTTTTTTGTTTCTTATGGTGTTCTTTGCGTGGAATTTTATACTCGGTTTCTACGTTGACGCGGCGATATGCGTCGCAATGCTCACAGTCTGCCCACTCGTCTGCGTTCTGTTACGGACTAAGATTCCTCAGATTACCTCTGCCTTGATAGGACTGACAGGCTACTGGATTCTCTGCGTATTGCTGATTTGGAACGGAGATTACCAAGGCTATAATGTCGTGTTCATATATATATTCCCCATGTATGCCTTCACGGCCTTGGGAAGGGCCTACGGCACCGCGCTGTCCGCGGCGCTGCTTTTTGTGGTATGCGTTGAAATTTTTATCCCTGGGGCCTCCCATTTCAATTATCAGGTGGAAATAGCAGCTCGCATCCTGGTTGCCTACGTCATGGTTTTTTTTATACCTTTCATCATCGAAAAAACCCGCGAAACAAAGGATCGAATGATAGAAGCTCAGAATATGCGGCTTGTGGAACTCAAAGAGAGGGCGGAGGAGGCAAACAGAACCAAGAATGACTTTCTCGCCAGCATGAGTCATGAGATCCGCACTCCCATGAACGCCATCAGCGGCATGTCTGAACTGCTCCTGCGGAGGGAGCTTGACGATGAATCCAAAAGATATGTGATGGACATCAAGCAGGCATCGGCAAACCTCCTTTCGATAATCAACGATTTGCTTGATTTCTCAAAAATTGAGGCGGGCCGCCTCGAACTCATCCCAGTCACCTATTACCTTTCCTCCCTGCTCAATGACGTGGTGAATATCATCCGTATGCGGTTGGTGGAAAAACCCATCCGCTTTTATACCAATATTGACGCATTCATTCCGAATATGCTCACGGGTGACGAGGTGCGCCTCCGGCAGATACTCCTCAACCTTTTGGGGAACGCGGCGAAGTACACGGAGAAGGGATTTATCAGCGTATCCATCACCCAATGTGCAAGGGAAGGGAACAAGGTGACGCTGCGTGTAGACGTGACAGATTCGGGATGCGGGATAAAAAGCGAAGATCAACGAAAGCTCTTTGGCGAATTTGTCCAGGTGGACATGAAGCGGAACCGCGGAATAGAGGGGACGGGCCTGGGGCTGGCGATAACCAAACGGCTTTGCGTGGCAATGGGCGGGGACATTTCCGTGAAAAGCGAATATGGCAAGGGAAGCGTCTTTACCGCGCTCATTCTTCAAGAAATCGCGCAGGATACGCCATTTGCCTCGGTAGACAACTCCGGCGAAAAGAAAACATTGATCTATGAGGGACGGCTTGTCTACGCGAAATCGGTGGCGTGGTCTCTGGAAAACATGAGAGTTCCCTTCCGGCTCGTGACGGCCATCGAGGACTTTACCCAAGCTCTGCGTGAGGAGGAATGGTACTTCGTATTTTCCGGCTACGGCCTCTACGACCGGATCAAGCCGGTGATGGAACGACTGAGGAAGGAACTGCCCGCCAAAAAACAGCCGCCTTTGGCGCTGATGATCGAATGGGGAACCGAAGCGTATGTTCCTGGCGTGCGCTTTGTGTCCCTTCCGGTACAAACCCTGTCGATCGCTGACGTACTCAACGGCGCGCCAGATCGCCGAAACTACGGAGAGAGCGGTGAATTCAGCGGAACCAGGTTTACGGCTCCGACAGCGCGTTTTTTGGTGGTCGACGATATAGCGACAAACCTGAAAGTGGCGGAAGGGCTTATCTCCCCGTACAAGGTGCGTGTGGAGATCAGCTTGAGCGGCGCTGAGGCTGTGGAGATGGTCAAACGAAACGCTTACGATCTCGTGTTTATGGATCACATGATGTCTCCGATGGACGGCGTGGAAGCCACGGCATTGATACGGGAATGGGAAGCCGAGCGAGGAGAGGCGGACGGGCGGCATCCGGTTCCCATCATCGCGTTGACGGCAAATGCCGTATCTGGAATGAGAGAAATGTTTTTGACCCAGGGTTTCAGCGATTTTCTCGCCAAACCCATAGATGTATCCAAACTCGACGATATTATCGTAAAGTGGCTCCCCAAAGAAAAACGAATAAAGGCGGACGGCAGCTCTTCATTCGAGGCAAAGGCTCCTTACGGTCCGACAGGACTGAAAATCCCGGGTGTTGATGCCGTGCGCGGCATGGCGGCGAGCGGAGGAACGGAAACCATGTACCGGGAAGTCCTGAAGCTGTATTGCCGTGACGCTGAGGCGAGAATGGAATTTCTGAACGCCGCTCAAGCGGAAAAAGACATGAAAAACTTCATCACACAAGTACACGCCCTGAAAAGCGCCTCCGCGAGCATAGGAGCGGCCGAAATATCCCACATGGCCGGGGCGCTGGAATCGGCCGTAGGCAGGGGCGACATGGAGTACATCCGCGAAAATCTCGATTCCTTCCTCGAAAACCTCACCGCTACGACGGAACGGATAAAAACCGCCGTTTCAGGGAATGAGGCGGTCACATTTGAGCGCGGAAGCCAAGGGACGGGCGAGTTGTTGAGCCTCCTCAAAGACTCCCTTGCCTCAGAGAACGTCGGAGACGCGGACATGATTCTCGCTGATTTGAACGGACGTCCGCTCGACGAAGCTGCCAGGGAATCCCTGTCGAGGGTTTCCGACCTCGTGCTCGTCGGAGAATTCAAGGAAGCCTCCGATATAGTGAAAAACATTGGATAACAAGACTGAACCGCAATAATCAAAGTGGAGATGAGCATGATGCAGTTCAAGATTTTCGAACCCGGCATAGAGGTGAACGGTCAGACAGTGTACTCGATCATAGACGGGCTGGGGTACTTCACGAACATATCCCGGCGGTATCTGAGCCAGGTCGGCATAGGGACGGTAGCAGATAAAAAACTCGTGATGGACAAAGAGGGATGGTATTCGCAGGAGGCGTGGCTCAAGGCGTTCGAGAATATAGCGCGGCAGATAGGCGACAGGGTGCTGTTCAACATCGGCATGTCCATTCCGCGAAACGCCGAGTTCCCGTCTTGGACGACGGATGTCAAGAGCGCCATATATGCCATAGACGTAGCCTATCACATCAATCACCGCAAAAACGGCAAACGCCTGTTCGACGCGCAGACCAACACCATGACGGAAGGTATCGGACATTACGGATGCGCGCCCGTAGCGGGCAAAAACGAAATATTAAGCGTCTGCAACAACCCTTATCCGTGCGCGTTCAACAGGGGGATCCTGACCGCGATGGCGTGGAAGTTCGAGCCGTCAGCGGAGATCATCCATGACGACTCCGAAGAATGCCTGAAGGACGGGGCTGATTCCTGTACGTTCCATATCTTTTGGTAGCCTGTGCCGATTCAAGGTTCCGAGGGGGGTTGTGGATTATGGACATAGCGGATTATATCGACGAAGTCGTGCTTTCCCTGGTGACAAAGGCGATAAACCACGTCGCGTCGATAGCGGAACTTCTCGCCGACATCGATAACGCAAGTGCAATGGCTGCGGGATTGGACGCGTTGATCTGCAAGGATCAGCCGGGAAACGTCATACGGGAAAAATCCGGCGAGGTGGCGCGAGCCGCCGCGCTTGTCTCCGAACACGCCCACAGCCTCGAACGCGAGGTCGCGCATATAAGCATGGACATAAACGAAGTCATGGGCAGCGTCGAGGATCTGAACGCGGCAAGGCTCAAATCAGACAGGGAAAACAGGAGCAAGACCTTATTTCTGGCCCGCATGAGCCACGAGCTGCGGAGGCCGATGAACGCGATACTCGGCATGAGCGAATTGGCGGAGAGGGAGTACGGGCGTCCCGTATGCCTGGAGCATATACGCGACATAAAAGGAGCCGGCGCGAACCTGCTCTCCATCATCAACGACATACTAGACTTCTCCAAAATAGAGTCCGGCAACCTTCATATAACGCCGTCGGCCTACGACGCGGCCTCGCTCTTTAACGACGTGACGGTCATCATACGGGTCAGGCTCGCGGACAGCCCCGTCCGATTCGTGACCCGCATAGCCCCTGACATCCCCTCCCGGATGACCGGCGACGCGGGGCGAATCCGCCAGGTATTGCTGAACCTGCTCTCCAACGCGGTGAAATATACGAAAAGCGGCTTTATCAAATTTACATCGTCCTGTGAGAAGGAAGGCGACAGGGTCTTGCTTCGCTTCATCGTCGAGGACAGCGGCATAGGGATAAAACCCGAGGACATAAGACGTCTCTTCGGCGATTTCGAGCGCGTGGACATGGAGCGCAACACCGGCATTGAAGGAGCTGGGCTTGGATTGTCCATAGCGCGCAGCCTCTGCCGGGCGATGGGCGGGGACGTCTGCATAACCAGCGAGTACGGAAAGGGGTCGGTGTTCACCGCGACCATACTTCAGTCATTCGACCGCGGCTGCGGGCCGATTGGAAATATCGACGAAAAAAATCCCGCAGACGCGCGGAGCCTCAGCGTGAATTTCACAGCGCCAGGCTTTAGCGTGCTAGTGGTCGACGACATCGAGGTGAATCTCAAGATTGCGAAGGGCCTGCTGGCCCCCTTCGAGATGAACGTCGATACCTGCCCCGGCGGGGAAGCGTCTCTCAGAATGGTGCGGGAGAACAAGTACGATCTGATATTTATGGATCACATGATGCCGGAGATGGACGGGATAGAGGCAACGGCGGCGATCCGCGCGACAGACGGGGAATATTTCAGGACAGTCCCGATAATCGCGCTGACTGCCAACGCAGTTTCCGGGATGAAGGAGATGTTTCTGGAAAACGGCTTCAACGACTTCCTGTCGAAACCAATAGAGATATATCGCCTCTACGAGCTGATGGACAGATGGATTCCGAGGGATAGGAGGGTGAAATCCGGACGGCACGCGAGCGAAAGCGACTTTCGGCCCGAAACTGATCTGAAAATCGAAGGATTGGACACTTTTCGTGGGATCGTGTTCACGGGCGGGACAGTGGAAGGCTATGTGAAAGTACTAGAAACCTACTGCCGGGACGCCGAGAAGCGGCTTGAAATCCTTTTGAGCGCGCATGATAAAGACAGCCTCGCGTTATTCACGACGCAGGTTCACGCGCTGAAAAGCGCGTCGGCGAGCATCGGCGCGGACACGCTTTCGTGCATGGCGGCGGAGCTGGAGGAAGCGGGAAAGAAGGGCGACACGGGTTTTATCAACGCAGAAGTCGGCAACTTTATCGAAAAACTTACCGCGATAACCGAGCGGATTAAAAACGCTCTCCAGAAGGGAAGGACAATTTCACCTGACGCAGAACTTCAAAGCGTGTACGAGTCGCTGAATCTGCTGAAAAATGCCCTCGCCTCCGAGAATATTGGAGACGCGGATATGATTCTTTCCGCGTTGGGCAAGGGACCGCTCGACGAAGCAACCAGGGATTCCCTGTCGAGGATTTCCGACCTCGTGCTCGTCGGAGAGTTCGAAGAAGCCTTGAGAGTGACTGGAAATTTCGATAACGCGCCGCTTTTCGGACGGGAGTGAAAGCAAATGACATTCAGAGAAAAAATATTGACGCGGATAATCTCCAACACAAAAAACGTTCGCCTGCTGTTCATTGCCACGTCGGTTATTGTTTTCTTCCTGTCCATGTACACAAACGTGATTCTGTGGAAATACATGGAGTCTGAAGAACGCAATTTCACGGAAAGGCTGAAAGCCCTCGCAATCGCTGCGTCTTCGCTGGTGAGCGGCGATGAACTCGATTCTTACCGTGACGCTGAGGATATGGAACTTCCCCAATATAGGCAATTAAAGGAAAAATTGAGGGATTTTTCCGAAAAGATCGATGTCAAATACATTTACTACATGCGCATGACGGGTGACGAGCTGCAGTATATCGCCGACAATGATTTCGACGAAGAAACGAGGGTTGGCCTTGATACTCTTCCTGTCGATCCCATTATCGAGAGCGGAGTTGAGGACGCCTTTGAAGGAGAAATCAACTGCGAAGGAATAGGCACATATACAGAGGGGTGGGAGGGGCTGATGTCCGCTTACGCCCCCGTATACGGATCAGACGGCAAAATTTTCGCGGCTGTCGGGGTCGATGTCGAGGATGTACAGATAATGGCTACTCGCCGTAACATGAAAAGGATCACCGCCTTGCAGATATTCGCTTTTACCTTCGTCATAATAAGCGGGCTCGCCTCTCTTTGGGGATACAGGCTCTCCGCTATGCGCGCGGACGAGGCGAACAGAAGCAAATCCATGTTCCTCGCGAAGATGAGCCACGAGATACGCACGCCGATGAACGCCGTTATCGGCATGTCCGAGCTGATACTT
>JAISFV010000130.1 GCA_031263445.1 Synergistaceae bacterium
TTACCGCCGCCCACAGCAACAAGCACGTGTCGATCAGCAGCTTCATTCCATGCTCTGGAAAGACGCGGCGGTTTCCGAATCGCCCATTCGGTCAAAGTCGTCAGGGACTGTTATTTTGCCTTTCAAAAAGCCGATCCGCTTTTGCGCGTCCGCGCAAGGCAGGACAGTCACCATAGGCTTGCCAGATTTAGCGATGACAAAAGGCGTTCCTTTCGTCGCGTTGTCTACTAGGGCGGAAAGGTGTGCTTTTGCTTCACGCATATTGATCTGGAGCATGGCGTATTCCCCCTATAAATTAAACTCACAGACTTAGTTTACCATGCTCATGACCTTCTGTGTACCAGGGGTAAAACGAGCGATAGTGCTGCCAGCCGCCACTTTGCAGACACCCTGTCTCATATGTGAATGTATCCGTTGTTTCCCGTTCGCATAGTGGTCAGTTCATGAAACGTCAAGTATACGTCGTCATCTGCGAAGCCTTTGAAGCAAACGGCGGTTTACGGGTTGTCGCCGAGGTCGTTGTAAAGATCTTCAATCTCACCCAGCGCCCGGGCTTTCTGTTCCGGGTCGGTCTCGAACGACGCGCGGAGCCAGTCCCCCTCACGCGCGCCTTCGGGGATGGCGGAAAGCGGCACGGTCAGGCTGTTGCCGTCACCGGTCAGCAACCTCGCGAAGCCGCCGCTTATGGCGTCCACAAAGAAACGCGGTTTGTCCATGATCAACGCTTCCCTCTCTGCGACACGTCCAGTTTTTTGCCGTCGGTCGTGATCGTGATGTCGCCGTCTACGGTGGCGTAGACCCGCGCGCCGTACTTTTCGAGCAATTGCAGCACGATTTTGTGCGGGTGACCATACTGGTTGCCTTTGCCGTATGTCAGGATAGCTATTTCGGGCCTGACTTCCCTCATCAGTTTGTCGTCGGTCCCGTTCGCGCTGCCGTGGTGCGAGGCCTTGAGGACTGTGGTCTTCGGGAAGGGGCCGGCGCTCGCCCGCCCCGCCTCCTCTATGTCGCCTGTCATGAGAAACGAGATTTCGCCGTATGTTACGCGCACTACGAGGCTGTTGTTGTTCGGGTCGCTGTCCGTGCCGCTGAGAGGACGCTTCGGCGCTAGGACCTCTATGCCGGCGTCGCCGATTTTTTCTACGAAGCCGGGTTTCGGACGGCCGAAGCGGATCTTTTTGTTCCGTATGGCCTCCAGCGTCTCCTTCTGGACAGGCGAACCGTGGTTATACCCGCTGTCCCATACTTTGCCTATATCGAACGCGCTTATGACGTCCTTCATGCCGCCGATGTGGTCTGCGTGAGGGTGGGTCGCCACGACCAGATCGATCTTCCGCACGCCGAGGCCCCTGAGCTTCGAAACGAGTTTCCCCGCTGACTTCCTCGTGCCGGAGTCTATGAGGACGTTCGAGCCGTCAGGGAAGTGGAACAAAAAAGCGTCCCCCTGGCCCACGTCGAACGCGTAAAACGACAGCCCGTCCGAAAAGAGCTGCGGCAGCTCGACCAGGGAGAGTATCGAGGCGGCGAGGAACAGGGCTACGTAAATGAATATCTTTAACTCTCTTTTTTTCATCTGTCCCTCCGAAGGATCATAAGGAAACGCTGATTAGTTCGCACAGGCGGCCGGCTCCCTAAAAAAACGCGGCGCCGAAACGACGCCGCGCCCTATCGGTTATTTGCCGGCCGCCCGCTATCCCCTCGTCCAGGGGATTTCCGAATACCCCCACGGGGTGACCATCAGAAAGTGCAGCTCCACGCCGCGCTTTTTAAGCGCCTTTATGTGCGGCATGTACGGGAGGACGTCGCCTATGACCCACGTGTCGGATATCACCCACACCCTTTTGCAGACGCCGCTCGCGAAGAGCGCCGCGTGATCGACCATCATCCGCATACCCTCGTCAAGGAGCATAGGGCCGACGGAGAGGACGATCGCGTCCTCGTGGCTCGACGAGTCCTTCGTGAGCGGCACCATGTCGGCGTGTACGCTCACCCACTCAAGCTGATTGAAAAGGTACTCCAGATCAGCCGATACCTGCCGGTCATTGCTCGATATCAGATCCGCTGGCTCCATAAAAGCATCCTCGGAGAGCGCCGCCGAAAGCCAGGATTGCACCTCCTGCACCGCGTTCACGATAAAGGGTGGAATCTTGGTGCCTGACATTGCCTCTAGGACATCCCCAACCATCCACATATCTCGCGCCTCGCCCATTTTCAGCACCTCCCGACAGATGACGGACTACTAAAAGGTTAGCACATAGCGACCCAAAAAACAATTTCTAGCAATTTTTTTTGCCGCCGCTTTATGTCCCTTCAAAGCGATATAATACATCCATATAATTTTATTCGCAAGGAGATTTTTTTTTGAAAAATAAAGTTGAGGACAGTGGGGACGCGCGCTCCGCAACCGCCGACCCCTCGGAGACGAAATACCCGAAAAACTTCATACGCTTCCTCGGGACTGCCGGGACGCGTTTTATGATGCTGTCCCAGAGGCGCGGCACAGGGGGCATCTGGTTCTCATATGGCGGCTGCCGAGGCGTGCTGGATCCGGGGCCAGGCAGCCTCGTCCGTATCTGCGAGGCCTCTCCCCCGCTGTGGCCGACCGACATAAACACGCTAATCCTCACGCACAGGCACATCGATCACAGCTCCGACCTGACCGTCCTGGCGGAGGGTATGACGCTGAAATCCGCCGAGAAGAGGGGCTGCGTGCTGTTGACGGAGGACTCCAGCGAGGACGGGGATTCCGTCCTGCTGAAATTCGCCGAGAAAAAGATAAAGCACCTCCATCGGCACGAGGACGGCAGGAGGGCGGCCTTCCCAGGCGGCGTCACCGTGGAGTCTGTGCGGCACGAACATCACGGAGTACAGTGTTACGGGGTGGTCTTCCGCAAGGAAGGCCTCCCGACGTGGGGGCTTTTGAGCGACACCGCCGCGCTCCCGTCTTTCCCAGAGCGCTACGGTGAATGCGAGATCCTCGTGATGAACGTGACCATGCCCCTCCCGAGGGCGCGACTCGACCACCTGTCCCTGCCGGACGCCGCATCGCTGTTGCAGGCCGTCCACCCGAAGCTCGCCATCGTCACGCACATGAGCGGCATGTTGCTGGACTACGGGCCGGAGAGGATCGCGGAGACGTTGTCCACCGAGAGGACGAAGGCCGTGGCGGCAGATGACGGGATGACCGTAGACCTCGAACGGCCGCTATGACGCCCTGCGCCCCTCGAAGCGGTAGCCCGCGCCGTGAACCGTGACGATGAGCCTCGGGCTGGACGGGTCGGCCTCGATCTTCTGCCTCAGCCGGGCCACGTGCTGATCCACTGAGCGCGTGGTGATGTCGCAGCCGGTGTCTATCTCCCATACCGCCTCCAGGAGCGCGTCACGCGACAGCACGCGCCCGTCGTTCGCGGCAAAATGTCTCAGGAGCGCGTTTTCTCTCGGGGTGAGCGAAAATGGCTCTCCTCCCCTCACGCCCGTCATGCTGTCGAAATCGACCTTCAGGTCGCCTGCCTCCAGCCTCGCGGGCTCAGGCAGGCCTGGCGGGGCAGAGAGAGCCGCCCGCCTCAGCGCGGCGCGTACGCGCGCCATGAGCTCCGCCATCCCGAACGGTTTCACGATGTAGTCATCCGCCCCCAGCTCCAGCCCCACCACCCTGTCCACCTCCGCCGTCTTCGCGGTGAGCATGAGTATCGGCGTCGAGCGGTCATAGCGCCTTATCTCGCGGCAGACGTCGTAGCCGCTCACGAACGGCATCATCACGTCGAGGATGACGAGGTCGGGGCGGGAGGACTTGAAGAGTTCGAGCGCCTTCCGCCCGTCCGAGGCTTCGACCACGTCATAGCCCTCCAGTCGGAGCAGGTCGGCCAGACCCGTCAGTATGGCTGGGTTGTCCTCCGCCGCGAGTATCCTTTTATTTTCACGATCCTCCGCGCCCATGGCGTCTCTCGCACCCCGCTAGCGATATTCCAGCGTTTCGCCGTCAGGGAACGTGAGCGTGTACTCCACCGTTATCTTCTTCGTCTCGCCCGGCTTGACAGAGAGCTTCCAGAGCAGCCTGTTCTCCTTGTCCCGTTCAGACGGCGCGGGGTCGATCTTTTTCACGTCCACCGTTACCTTGTCGGTCGTCGCGAACGGGACGCGGTCGCGGACTGTTATTTCCTGCTCCTTCTCCATCCCGCTGGTAATTTCCAGCGTATAGCCGTCGTTCACTACCCCCTTGACGAGCCATGAGCGCTCGCGTGTGCTGACGTAGGGCGTCTTCTTCGCAGTGAGCCGCGCGGCCTTGCCGAACGGGATCTGAATGGCCCCTGCGGACTCCGGGATAGACGCCCGCCCGGTGGCTGCGCCGTCCACTGCAAGCTCGGCGTTACCGGGCAGGAACGCAGGCGGCACTTCGTCCAGGCTCGCCACGATCCACGCCTCTCTGCTTTGCTCAGGGATCGCGACCAGTATGGGGGCGCTCTTAAGGTCGAATCCCCCCAGCATGACCTTGGCCACGCTCCCGTCGCCCTCGACCTTCCCCGAGCCGTTTATCGTGACGTTGGCCAGGGTGGAGACTGTTTGCGGCGGGGCTGGACTGGGTTTCGCGGCCATAGCCATTTTAGGGGCCGCTTCTTCAAGCGCCATGTCAGCATCAAAACGCATAGCTCCCGCCAAATTCCCGCCGCCTTTGTCGTTATTGGCCCTGATCCCTACCGTGAGGGGCCTCACATCCGGCGCGGTCACGGCGAACGACGGCATCCTCGTGTGGAACGACAGGCCGCCGCTTGCGTCCATCCCAGTCCTCTGGTGCGCTACAGCGTTCATCTTCGTCTTTATGACGCCCGTGGCGCTGTTCATGGCCATCTCATAGCCGACGTTCCACCCGGCGGCCGGGGTGTAGGCCTCGAAGAGCAGTACGGCCTGCCCAGGCGTAGTCCCGCTCACCGTTGAGATATTCCCCGGATTGAACGGTTTTTTCCCCTCAAGCCGCAGTCTCAGGGCTTCGAGCTCGTCCTGCGCCCTCTTCAAGACCTTCCTGGCCTCCGAGAGGGCAACGCCTGTATCGACCAGTTCAGACGCTACGTCGAGGCGCAGTTTCTGGGCGTCAGTGAGGTAGCCGATGTATCCTGAGAGAACCCCGCTGTCTATTTTCGCGCCGCCGTCCTTGTCCGAAAACGGGGCCGCGAGCATGACGAGCGTCTGGTTCAGCGCCGCGCTCCGCCCCTCCAGGATATCGACGGATTTCTGCGCGGCCTGGACGCTCCTCTCAAACGGCCTTAGTTCCTCCGGGTCTGCTTCGATCACCTGGAGCGATTCCGTCTCGATGGACGATAGCTTCTCCATCGTGAGGCACCGCAGACTGTCCAGGTCAAACGCGCCAGGCAGCGTGAAGTTGAAACTGCCCTCCGAGGCCACCTGAAATGTAAATTTGGCGCCAGTAGGGTAAAAATCGGCGGATCGCACGAGAAGCCCCTGCGCCGCGCGCGCGCTGCCCGCCTCCAGGCAAAGGACGGTAAAGAGCGTAAAAAAGGTGACGAGATGCATGAAAAATTTCCGTATGCGGACTCCGCTCATGTAAAAAACCTCCTTTTATCACTCGTTTTTTATCATTTCCATCACATCGTACAGGCTGTCGGCGATATGGCAGGCTTTTTTCGCGTACTCGTCCTCTGGGTATTTCATATCCGGCACGACGATACAGTCAATTCCCGCCGCGGAAGCCGTTTCGATGCCCATTTCGGAATCTTCGAGCACATAAGCTTCGGACGGCTCGCACTCAGCTTTTTGACAGGCTTTCAAAAAAATCTCGGGATTGGGTTTACCTACCACTACCTCGTCTCCGCAAACTGAACCGTCAAAATACCCGCCGAGTCTTGACTGTCTAAGAATCGTATCCACCCGCTTTCGGTAGCTGGATGTGGCTATTACAGTTTTGTATTTTTCCCCCTTTAGGTACGTGAGTAGGTCAATCAGCCCTGGCTTCAACGGAACACCTTCATGCCTGAACACCTCATCCAGCATATCACGAACCCTTTCAGAGATTGCCATCCAGTCAAAATCGTCGCCATACTCATCTTCTAGCATTTTTGAAACGACCCCGACTGGCCGCCCCAAAAGCTTTTTATAAAAATCTAGTGACATTGTCTTGCCGATTTCGGCGAAAAGTTTTATATAGCACTCGGATACAATGCGCTCACTGTCGATCATGAGACCATCCATGTCGAATATTACCGCTTTCTTTTTCATTTTCCACTCCTCCCCAAAACCAGTCGGTAATGTTTAAATACATATCACATATACGTCAGTAAGCTTTATTACTCGGATCACGGGGAAAAACCGTGTGCGCCGGCCACGTCCACGTCCGGCAGAGAAGCGTTTTCGCTTATCGCGGGCTTGACGCGTCGAGCGGCAGGGAGAGTGAGAAAACGCTCCCTCCTCCATCGCGCGGCGAATAGGTCACGCTGCCCCCGTGCCTCTCCGCTATGCCCCTCGCTATCGACAGCCCTAAGCCGACACCGCTCCTCATCGCTGAAAGTGAGTCGTCGCCGCGAAAGAACTCCTGGAAAATTTTCGCCGATATCCCTGGCTTGACGCCTATCCCGCGATCCAACACGCTGAGCACCGCCGTCTCGCCGCAGCGCCCCGCCGTGACAGTGATCTCCTTTACATCCCCCGAGTACTTCTCGGCGTTTGACAGCATGTTCGTCAGCACCTGCGCGAGCGCTTCCCTGTTCCCTCTCACCGGAACCGGGCCATCCGCACTCAGGCTGACCGTGAAGCCGGAGGCCGCGAGGCGCGGTTCGATGATGGAAAGCACTTCCCTCGCCATGTCGGAGAGGTCGAGCGGCGACATGGGATAATTCCTGCCGCGCGCCGAAAACGTGAGCACGTCCTCCACGAGGGCCGACAGCCTGCCTGCCTCCGCCGATATGCCGCGCAGGTAATCGCGCCTGCGGTTTTCGTCGGTCTGCTTGCCTGAGAGCAGCAGCTCCGAGAAGAGCCTTATGGACGTGAGCGGCGTCTTGAGTTCGTGTGTCACGTTGGCGACGAAGGCCGTCTTCTGCGCCGCCGCGCGCGTCTCTGCCGTGACCGCCCGGGCCACCAGGATGCCGCCGCTCGCCATCACGACAAAGAGCGCCGCGACGAGGACAGAGACGGCAATCCGCGTGAACCTCGCGCGAAGCGCGGGGGCATCTGGATCGACGAGCCACGCGCCTGCTTCCCAGCGGGGAAGCGACGGGGATATCTCCCTCGCGACGAAGGGCCTGCGCCAGTCGAGCGCCGGGAACGTCTCTGACTCCACTATAGGGTCGCCGTTCTCGTCCAGGACGTTCAGCACCCTCACGTCGGTGAGGACACCTGGGATAGCCTCCGCTATGAGATCCCGCGTGGCAGCCATGTTGAGGGAGCAGCCTGCTATCGCGTCCTGCCTCTTCGCCCAGAAGAGTATCGAAAGGCCGTTTTCGGACAGGCGCGGGAGCAGCCCGTAATCCGACTCGCCCGTCACCTCCGTGAACGACCGGCGGCGCGAGACCGTCCGTGAGAGCTGTCCCTGTTCAGGCGTGGGAAGCGCCTCGGAAATGCCTTCCTTCATAGGAGGAGCGGCCGGGACGGGTGCCGCTTTTGACAGCCCTGCGGTGGGGGCCACGTTGCGCGCCGAGAGCTCGAACCCCTCCGAAGAGGCCTGGGATAACGCCTCGCTCATGACCTCAGAGTCCGCCGCGAGCATGCTCTCCGCCCTCTGCCTATCCACGCCGGAACGCTTTGCCGGCGGCGCTGGTGACAGCTTGCTTTCGTTTATATAAGGGTAGTCATCGTAATCGCTCCGGTATATCCTGGTCACGCTGTCGTAGGTGGGCAGCGCCGCGCCGCCTCGCAGGAAATCGCCGAACGACAGGAGAAACGCATCCCTCTCGGCCCTGGGCGTCGCGGCAGGGAACGAGATCTCGCCGCCCCTAAGCTCAAACGGCGTTTCGACGACGGCGCTTGCCGCCCGCCAGTCATCCGTGTCGCTGTAGCGCGCGATCTCCTCCAGTGACTGAGATATCCCGCGCATGACCTCGTCCGCCCTCTCTGCCGCCAGCCCGGCCTCCGCCGCCAAGGCGCTCTCGAAACGCCTCTGGGCGTAGAGGGATTCCCGGTCGGCGGAGCGCAGCGCCAAGATGCAGAGGGCGGTGCTGGGGAGCAGCACCGCGACGACGAAAATCCATGCCAGAGGGAACGATAGGATGCTCCGTGCGGCTCTTTTCATACGGCTATTTTACAACATCGCTCTGCTGATTTTTCTGTATGTATGCCTTGTTCACCGTCTCCTTTCTCCGCTCGTTTGACATACTGCCGTCCGACGCTACCTCTTGGGCGAGCGCGTCCAGATCTTCCGCTTCGCTCTCCATGGCAGGTGCCTGGGATGGCATCGCCGCCGCCGCGCTCTTCATCTCTTCCGCGCGTGAGCGCAGGAGCGACGACGCCTCGCCCGCCCGCCCCTCGTCCGCTAGGCGCACTGCCTCTTCGCGGGCCTCCGCGTTCCGCGCGATCTCGGCCTGCTCCGCTATGTCGTCCCGCCTGTTTTTCCGCGCTTCCTCTCTGTCGTTAGTGACGCGCAGCGAGAGGGGCGACTCTATTTTATGCTTTTTGCCCGTAAGGGTGTCCTCATATTCGACCGACACAGAAGCGGCTTCAAACGGCAACCCGTTGCCTTGAGAAGGTATCTCCACCTCGAAGAGCGCGTACTTCTCATCCCCGTAGACGTTGCCTATGTCCGTCGTGATAGCTTTTCCGCCCATGCTCCCGGTACGCCCCAGGCTTTTCAGCGGGACCGACCCGTCCCTGCATACGAGCGTGACCGTCACGTGCCGCGCGGACAGCGAGGACGCGTCCTCCATGTCCCGCGCGAAGATTTCTGAGAGCGATGACGCGTTCCGCGCGAAGTAGGAGTTGCCGCCGCTCTCTGCCGCCAGCGCCGTCATAAGATCCTCGTTGTAGTCGAGGCCTACCCCTATAGTGGTTATGGTCATTTCACGCGCGGCGAGCTTCTTTCCCAGCGCAGCCAGCTCGCGGGGCGATGAGGGGCCGACGTTTGCCAGGCCGTCCGACAGAAGCAGTATGCGCGGCACATAGCCCTCGTTTACGTAAGGGGCGATACTTTTAGCGCCCAGCCCCACCCCGTCGTAGAGTGCCGTCGACCCGCCGGGCCGCAGGTTCGAAACAGCCCGCGCAAAATCCCCGCGCAGCGCCGGTCCTGGCGGCACGAGAGTCCTTGCCTCGTCGTCGTAAACCACGACAGCCGCCGCGTCGCCTTGACCTAGGAACTCCAGCGCGCGCAGAGCGCCCTTCCTGGCATTCTCCATCTTCGCCCCCTCCAGCATCGAGCCGGATTTGTCGAGGACGATAGCGAGCGCTATCGGGGCGCGCTTGGCGGGGGCTGTACTGGCTGGCTCCGGGCGGAGCCGCGCCCTCACGACGACCCGCCTCGCGGCTCCGGACTCGACGACGGGCGTATCGGCGGCCACGTCGAGCATTAAAGACGCCGACGCAGGCGAGGAACGCCCAAAGCAGAGGAATACGGCCAGCAACAAAGCGGCTCTGAGCGCGACTGTAAAGCGTTTCGCAATTCGTGACATTTCCGTCACCTCCTGGACGCATCATACAGAAAACGCCGCCCTGAGATGTCACGGCGGCGTCATAGGTTTGTGACGAAAGTGTAAATAATAGGGATGATTTATAGCCAGAGGCCAGAAGGGCGAAGGTGAAAACCGCTCCGTCAGTGACGCGGGGGGATCACTTCCATCCAGTAGCCGTCTGGATCCTCTATGAAATAAATCCCCATGTCGTGGTTTTCAAAGCAGACGCAGCCCATCTCCTCGTGCAGCTTGTGCGCGGCGTCGAAGTCCTCGGCCTCGAAGGCGATGTGCGACTCGTTGTCGCCCAAATCATAGGGTTCCTTCCTGTCCTTGAGGAGCGTGAGTTCGAGCTTGAAGTCGCTCGAACCGTCCGACATGAACACGATCGTGAAATTCTTCTGGTCGTTGCGCCTCACTTCCTTAAGGCCCAGCGCCTGCCCGTAAAACGCGATGCTCTTTTCGAGGTCGCTCACATTGATGTTGCAGTGAAGAAAACGAGTTTTCATTGACAGTCCTCCCAGTCCCTTCTCAAAAAGGGCGTGATGTTGTAGTATCTCCTGGTAGCTTAGATTTAAGCAAAAGCTGATTTAGTGCCAGATGCCTGAAGGGCGAAGATCCAGGCCCTTGCTGCGGCATCCTTCATAAACGGAAAAACGTCGTTTAAGTAAATTGATCAGCTTTGCTAATTCTAGCACATTCCGCCCGGGAGGGGTCATCATGGGAAAATATATCGACAAGCGGCTCGC
>JAISFV010000065.1 GCA_031263445.1 Synergistaceae bacterium
TCGTGGCCGGGCGGGACGCCAGCTCTACGGGCCGGGTGCTCGTAGGACACAACGAGGACAACAGCGGCAAGCTCGTCATGAGGCACCATTACGTGAAAGGGCAGGAGGGCAGAGGCGGCCTTCTTTCGTTCGAGGAAGACAGCGCGCAGGTGCCGGCGCTTTCCCCTACGCTCGGATTTTTCTGGACGGAGACGCTCCGTCCCGCGCCAGGCGAGTCCTTCGGCGATTCGTTCGTCAACGAGCGAGGCGTAGCGGTTGTGAGCAACTCCTGCTGCAAGTCCCGCGAAGATGCTCCTGAACTCACGGACGGCGGCATAGGATGGGGGCTGCGCTGGATAGTCGCGTCACAAGCCCGCTCCGCCAGGGACGCGGTGAGGATAGCGTCCGACCTCGTGCTGACATACGGCTACAGGGACTCAGGGCGCTCCTACACGTTTGCCGACGCGCGAGAGGCCTGGACATTCCAGGTCGTGAACGGAAAGCACTTCGCCGCGCAGCGGCTGCGGGACGACCACGTCCTTGTCAACCCGAACCACTACTCCATAAGGGAAATGTGCCTGAACGAGCCGAACGAGTTTCTGGCCTCGCCAGGCCTGATAGAGTACGCAATAAAGCGCGGCTGGTACGCTCCAGGACGCCCGGGCAGGCATGACGATTTCGATTTTGCCCGCGCTTTTCAGCACCCAGACTACATGATGGCACCGATCAATACAGCGAGGCATTCTTTCGGGCTGGCGCTCGCCGCAGGAGTGAAGATAGACATCAAAGCGCGCGGCGCACGTCTGCCCTTTTCATCAAGCCCGCAGGAGCCGCTTTCGATAAACAGGCTGCGCGAGACGCTGAGCTGTCACTGCGAGCGCCCGGAGGATTTCACGGAACTCAGCGGGCCGGGCGAATGGCGCGTGAGCCCGCACGACGGTGGCGGCATAATGCCTGACGAGATAAGGCGGAACGTCTATACGAGGATATGCAACGGCAGCAACATGGAGAGCCTGATCGTGGATCTTAACGAGAACTGCGACGAGACGGTCGTCTGGTCGTGCTTCGGTAACCCATGCGTCCTCCCTATGACGCCGTTTTACCTGGGCGCGCGCTCGATTCCGGAATACTTCGCAGGCCCTGGCCCGTCCGAGCTGACGCAGGAGACGGACGAGCTGATAAGGCTCCACTTCGGCGCATCCGACGAGGGCGTGGACGCAGCCGCCGGGGAGGCATGGAGGCTGTCGCGGAAACTGGTCCTTTGGTGCGACGGGGACTATTCACAAAGGGCCGCTTCGATAGCAGGCAAAGCCGCAGATCTGAGGAGGGAAATTGCAGAGCCAGGCGAGTCATGCGAACCTGGCGAAAGGCTCGTAGAATTCGATCCCTGCGCATCCAGGACGGCAGAAGCGTTTTTCATGAAGTCGTCGGAGCGCGCCAGGCAGTTTGTGGAGGCCATGCGCGGCCTCACGGGGGAGGAGTGAACATGTCCGCTGGCAATGTGGTTCACGGCATAAGCCTGATGAGGGAGAAGGATATCTACTTCTTCAGAGAGGGCAACCATACGGCGCTCTATGAGATACTGGGCTCGCACACCATGACGGAGGGCGGGCAGAGCGGGACGCTCTTCTCCGTATGGGCGCCCAACGCCAAGGGCGTGTCGGTCATCGGGGACTTCAACGGATGGGATTCCCGTTCGCACCAGCTCGCCGTCAGGTGGGACAGCTCAGGCGTGTGGGAGGGTTTCGTGCCAGGCGTCGGCTGCGGTGACCTCTACAAATACAGCATCGTCTCGGGCGCGGACGGGCAGGTGATGGAAAAGGGCGACCCGTTCGCCTTCTGGTGGGAGACGCCGCCCCGGAGCGCTTCATGCGTGTGGGATCTCAGCGGCTTCAAATGGGGCGACGGGGAATGGATGCTGGAAAGACAGACGCACAACGCGATTGACGCACCGCATTCGATTTACGAGGTACATCTCGGCTCGTGGCGCCATGTCCCTGAGGAGGGCGACCGCTCGCTATCGTATCACGAACTCGCCGACAAGCTGGTGAATTACGTGCGCGACACGGGTTTCACGCACGTGGAGTTCCTGCCCGTCATGGAGCATCCGTTTTACGGCTCATGGGGCTACCAGACGCTGGGCTATTTCGCGCCGAGCTCGCGCTTCGGGACGCCGCACGAGTTCATGGAGCTGGTTAACGCGCTCCACAGTGCCGGGATAGGCGTCATCCTCGACTGGGTGCCGTCCCACTTCCCGAAGGACGGCTATGGGCTGGCTAATTTCGACGGGACGTGCCTCTTCGAACACGCAGACCCCAAAAAGGGATATCACCCGGACTGGAAGAGCGGGATCTTCAACTACGGGCGCAAAGAGGTGCGCAGCTTTCTGCTATCGTCCGCTCGGTTCTGGCTCGACAAGTACCACTCGGACGGTCTGCGCGTGGACGCAGTGGCTTCGATGCTCTACCTGGACTACTCACGCAAGGAGGGCGAGTGGATACCGAACCAGTACGGAGGCAAGGAGAACGTCGAGGCGATAGATTTCCTCCGCAAGATGAACGAGATACTGTACATAGACTTCGGCGGCATCCAGACCACGGCGGAGGAGTCTACGGCGTGGCCGATGGTTTCGCGCCCGGCCTACGTAGGCGGACTCGGCTTCGGCTTCAAGTGGAACATGGGGTGGATGCACGACACGCTGCACTACATGGGGATGAGCCCGATCTTCAGGAAGTACCACCAGGGCGAGCTGTCGTTCGGCATGTGGTACGCATACAGCGAGAACTTCGTCCTCCCTCTGTCGCACGACGAGGTCGTGCACGGCAAGGGGTCGCTTTTCGGGAAGATGCCCGGGGACAAATGGCAGAAGGCGGCGAATCTCCGGGCGCTCATCGGGTGGCAGTTTGGCCACCCAGGCAAGAAGCTCTTGTTCATGGGGGGCGAGTTCGGGCAGGTCTCGGAGTGGAACCATGACGTGAGCCTGAGCTGGCACGAGATGGACGACCCGTTCCACAGCGGCGTCCTGGCCTGGGTCACGGCACTGAACAAGTTTTACAGGGACACGCCGGCATTCTGGAAGGGCGACTTCGAGCGGTGGGGGTTCGAGTGGATCGACTGCAACGACGCCGATTCGAGCGTCTTCTCGTTCATCCGCCGCGACAACGAGGGCGGCGTGTTCGTCTGCGTCGGGAATTTCACGCCAGTCCCCAGGATGGAATACAAGATAGGCGTCCCGGAGGGCGGGCATTGGAACGAGGTCCTGAACAGCGACGGCGCGGAGTACGGCGGCAGCAACTGCGGCAACATGGGGGGCAGGGACGCCGGCAGCGTGGAGATGCACGGGCGGCCTTACCTTCTGAGCCTCACGCTCCCCCCGCTCTCGTTCTCCGTGTTCGAGCGCGCCAAGAACTGAGAGAACGGGAGACGATGGAACCGGACGGACCCCTGATACGCGCCGCGAAGCCCGACGAGGCGGAACTGCTCTCGCACATATGCTTCCGGGCGAAGTCGTACTGGGAGTATCCCAGGGAGTTAATGAATCACTGGCTCGAGTCCGGGGCGCTCTCCGTCTCCCCAGAGGAGACAGAGGAGCGTCTGACGTATGTGGCCCAGGACGAGGAGGGCGAGATCCAGGGCTTTTACTCGCTCGAACTCTCCGAGGACGAGTCACGCGTCCTGTGTCTGTGCGTCCTCCCGGAGCTTGTCGGGACGGATATCAAGGCTACGCTCTTCCTCCACGCCTGCGCCATGGCGGAGGAATCGGGCGCGCGGTACCTAGCTGTCGCGTCGGACATGCTGGAGAGCGGCTTTTATGAGGAAATGGGGGCGGAACCCGTCGGGGAACGGATCGACCGTACTCCAGCCGGGGACTGGCGCATGATCGTTTACAGGATGAACCTTTAAAGGGGCGGCCAGATGTTTTACGAATGGCAGGAGAAGGCTATAGCTCTCATATCCGGCAAGAACGGGATACTGTCCGCCCCTACGGGGAGCGGCAAGACGTGGGTGGCGTACCGGTGGGCGGGGCTGATGGACGAGAGCGGCAGCCCTGTGATGCCGACCTGGCGGGTGATCTTCACGGCACCGATAAAGGCGCTTTCCAACGAGCGCTACCTGGATCTCCGCCGCATGGGGTTCGACGTCGGCCTGGAGACGGGGGATTTCAAAAAAAACTCGGACGCGGCCGTCCTCTGCTGCACACAGGAGATATACACGCTCAAGTACGCTCATCACCCTTCCCAGCGCGTCATCATCGACGAGTTCCACTTCATCTTCGCTTCATCTGAGAGGACAAGGGCCTACATCGACGGCATCCGTGGGACTAGCCCGGACTCGATGATGCTCGTCATGAGCGCGACGTTCGGCGACCCCGAGACCGTCAGGCGTTACCTGGAGGAGATGGGCAGGAGGGATTTCGAGCTGTTCGAGACGCAGGAGAGGGTGACGAAGCTAGTATTTCGCAAGAAGGGCATACACTACTCGCGCATACGCGACGCGCTCGTCTTTGTGTTCTCGCGGCGCGGCGCCGACTACATAGCGAAGCAGATAGCCCGCACGAGGAAAAAAATCGAGCGCGCTGACAGGGCCAGGCTGCGCGAGATGGGGGAGATACTGGAGGTCTCACGTATGCCGGAGACGATGGTCTCCGGAGTCGGTGTCTACTACGGCAGCCTCTTCCCCAAAGAAAAGCTCTTGGTCGAGATGGCCTTCCGCGAGAGGATCCTCGACGTGGTGGTGGGGACAGACGCCCTGTCGCTGGGCGTCAACCTGCCCGCAGAGAGCGTGGTCTTCGGCCAGATGGCAAAGTACGTGGACGGCCCGCTCACGCGCAACGAATTTTTGCAGATGTCGGGCCGGGCGGGCAGGAAGGGCTATTTCGACACCGGCTACGTGTCGTTCATACCGAGGAGCAGGGCAGAACACTACGATTTTGACACTGAGACGCTCTACCGCGAGATATTGTCCAAGGAGAGCGAGCCGGCGCGCATCGCGATACAGCCGGCGGTGGGCCGCCTCCTGAAACACCGAGTGACCGAGGAGCAGGAGGCGCGGATGATCGCGGACTGCTCGCTGCCCCGCGTCGCATACGAGACAGCCCTCTCAGAGGTGCGCGAGCTTTTGCTCCTGATAAACCGCACGCTGGGGCTGATAAAGGACAAGGGCGAGAGGGAGAAACTGCGCGAGGCGCTGGCCGACCTCTGGTTTGACGAGATGAGCCTCACGGCCAACATGGCCACGGCGAAGCTCTTTGTCACGAAGGGCGAGCCCGACGCCATGCAGGCGGCAGAACTTCTGGCACAGGAGGAACGCAACTACCTCCAGGCGCTTTTGAAGGTAAAGCGCTACGCGAATAGGATGCCGGACGGGTACAGGTTCGCCAACATGGAACGGATCGACGCCACCGTGGAGCGGATCGACGCCACCGTGTTCGGCTTCGAGGAGAAAATCCGCCAGCTCGACCTGACCGAGGACAGTTGGTCGTTCTAGGGGGACGGTCGGGTTTCGGGGCCGGGATAGCCCCCAGATTTCAAACTGGCATGAGGCATCAATAATTATCCGGCAGGTCGTTTTCGATCAGGACAATTTTTTGCCTGCCAGCCCTGATCGCGGCGACCTTTTCAAAGGCCTGGGCGACGCTCGCGGCCGTGAAGATCTTATCGTCACTGTACGCAGCGCTTTTGAGGCCCGCCAGGACGCTCTCCGTCACCCCGCCGACCAATATCACGAAGTCGCAGACAGAGGCGGCTGTCTCACCGAGCTTGCAGTTCAGGCGATCCTGCTCCTCCCCCAGCTCGACCATGCCCGGCGTGACCAGTATCTTGAATCCGTCGAAGCCGCTTAATGCCTCCAATGCAGCCCCCGCTCCGCTCTCGTTAGAATTGTATGCGTCGTCGATGATGATCATATCGCCGCGGCTTATGAGCTGCAATCTGTGCGGGACGGCTTCCAGCCTCCTGATGCAGACAGCGGCCGTCTCTGAGCCGACCCCGAAAAAGTCCGCCACAGCAAGCGCCGCCGTGATGTTCGTCACGTTGTGCCGCCCCAGGAGCTTCGTGGAGAACTCTTTGGCGGACCGGGTTGGAAAAACAACCGTAAACGCAGACCCGGCGCTGGATACGCGGACATCTCGGGCGGTATAATCACACCCCGCCGACATCCCGTAGCTGACCGCGCGGCAGCCGCCCCTCCGAGCGGCTTCGTCACGTATGTACGCGTTGTCGAAGTTCGCGAAGAGCACGCCGTCTGCGGGCAGCGCGTCCGCCAGCTCGAACTTCGTGCGGACGATATTCCGCATGGTGCCGAACGATTCGAGGTGCTGCGATCCGATCGACGTTATCACGCCATATCCAGGGCGCACTATGTCGCATATCTCCTTTATGTCCCCGACGTTCCGTGCGCCCATCTCGCAGACGAACACCTCATGAAACGGTTTGAGCTCGTTTCTTATGGTCTTTACGACGCCCATCGGGGTGTTGTAGCTCTCAGGCGTCATGAGGACGTTGAACTTTGACGAGAGTATCCGCTGCAGGAAATACTTCGTGCTGGTCTTCCCGTAACTGCCAGTGACGCCGATGACTGTGAGGCCGGGCATCCCTCTCAGGATACGCCTCGCGTCCTCTATGTACCATCTGTTTATGGCGCGTTCGAGCGGCGCGTTTATCGCGTTAGAGAGCAGCGTCACGAGCGGCGCGGCGAGAAGCCAGAGGAGCAGCGCGGCATACCGGGGGCCATGATAAAACGAGAGCGCCAGAATCGCCGCTGTCAGCGCGGAGTTCGTGGCAAGCATACGCTTGACGCGGTTCGTGTAAACGAGCGGTTTTTTTGCTTTCTCCAGAGGCCAGTTGTAAATAGCTTGCAGTGAACAAAAAGTGGCGTATACATGAACCGTCAGTACAGATAGTCCGCCGAAATGCAAGCAAAAAAAGCCCGCTGCGTAAAAACAATACCGCGCCAGATATTCTTCGGCGAAACTGCGTCGCAGCCATCGTAAATGAACGGCCGGTTTATATGAGTTGAGCTGAAACATGTGGTAATCGTGCAGGGATGTCACAGCCCACGATAGGAGAAAGATGGCTGCGGCAAAAACTTGGCTCTCCGCGCCATACGGGTTCTGAGGCGTCAAAAGCCAAACGCAGATTATACAAAGTACCAGAGCCGTGATCCGCACAATTTTGGGCGTAATCATGAATGCCTCCTGATGCAGAGGAAGGAATCCAGCACCCTGCCGAACGCGTAGCCCTGGTCTATGAAGGGGTAATGCCCCGCGTTTTTCAATACCACAAGCCCTGCGTCTGGGATCAGCCGTTCCATGGTCTTGGCGTCCGCAAGCGGGGTCTCGGTGTCCTGATCGCCCCAGATCAGGAGCGTAGGACACTTGATGTCAGGCAAGTGCCGCGTCAGATCCTCGTTTACGACCTTCACCAGACATTCGCGCATCCTGGGGGTCGCGTTCCGATAGTCTGCGGAGCCGTTTTTCATCCTCCACCGCTCCAGCAGGAGGGGGAATTTTTTCTTGACGGCTTCGACCGATATGACGCGCCTGACCGCCCTGTAGAGGCACGACCGCAGCTTCCCGCGCAACGTCGCCCTGCTGCGGATGCCGGCGCCGCCAGTCAAGACGGCCTTCGTCACTTTGACCCTCCACGTCCCCGACGCGAGCTTTATTATCACGCGCCCGCCGAAGGAGTGGCCTATCATAGCCGCTTCGGATATCCCAAGGCTTTCAAGGAAACTGGCGACGAAATCGGCGTAGTCTCCGACGGACCAGCCTGCGGGCGGCTCGTCGCTGCCGCCGAAGCCGGGCAGATCC
>JAISFV010000135.1 GCA_031263445.1 Synergistaceae bacterium
GCGGCAAGGCGGACGAGATAACGGAATTGGGCCCGGAGGTCCAAAAGCTGTCTGACGAGGAACTGGCCGGCTCGGCGGCGTTCTACAGGGACAGGGTCGAGGGAGGGGAGACCCTTGACGACATTCTGCCGGAGGTGTTCGCCCGCGTCCGCGAGGTATCGCAGAGGACTCTCGGGATGTCGCACTTCGACGAACAGCTCATAGGCGGCATGGCGCTGCACGAGCACAAGATAGCCGAGATGAAGACAGGCGAGGGGAAGACGCTGGTTGCCACCCTGGCCGTCGTGCTGAACGCGATGGATGGGAAGGGCGCCCACGTCATAACCGTGAACGACTACCTGGCGAGGCGCGACGCCGACTGGATGTCGCCGATATATAACGGCATGGGGCTCTCCGTGGGGGTGATAGCCCCATTTATGGACCAGGAGGACAGGGTAAGGGCCTATAAGGCCGATATCACCTACGGGACGAACAGCGAGTTCGGCTTCGACTACCTGCGGGACAACATGGCTCACTCTGCGGAGAACCAGGTGCAGAGGGGGCATAACTTCTGCATCGTGGACGAGGTGGACTCCATCTTGATCGACGAGGCGCGGACGCCGCTCATTATCTCCGGCCCGTCGGAGGACAGCGTAGAGCCGTACAGGAAGGCGGACGCGGTTGCACGGGCGCTGCGGCGTGACGTCGATTTCGAGGTGGACGAAAAGGAGCGCAACGTCGCGCTGACCGAGGAGGGCATTGCGCACTGCGAGTCCATCCTGAAGCTCCCGGAGCTCTTCACGGACTACGCGAACACGGAGCTGGCGCACAAGATAGCGCAGAGCCTCAAGGCACACAACCTCTTCCAGCGCGACATCCACTACGTCGTCAAGGACGGCGAGATCGTCATCGTGGACGAATTCACGGGCCGGCTGATGGTGGGACGCCGCTACTCGGAGGGGCTGCATCAGGCGATAGAGGCCAAGGAGAAGGTGCGTATAGGGCGGGAGAACCAGACCCTGGCCACGATAACCCTGCAAAACTACTTCAGGCTGTACAACAAACTCTCTGGCATGACCGGGACGGCGCTCACCGAGGCCGAGGAGTTCAAGGAGATATACGGGCTGGAAGTCATCACGATACCCACCCACCTCCCCATGATAAGGCAGGACAACCCTGACCTGATCTTCCGCACGAAGCATGAGAAATTTAACGCGGCGGCGGACGAGATCGAGGAGAGCTACAAAAAGGGCCAGCCCGTCCTGGTCGGCACGTCGTCAATCGAGAACTCCGAGAGGATGAGCAAGCTGCTCAAGGCCCGCAGGGTCCCTCACAACGTCCTGAATGCGAAGGTACACGAGAGGGAGGCCGCGATAGTGGCACAGGCCGGCCGCCTGAACGCCGTGACCGTCGCCACGAACATGGCTGGGCGCGGCACGGACATTGTATTGGGCGGTAACCCCGAGTCCATGGCGAAGGAGGAGGCCGCGAAGCGCGAGACAGAAATCGGCTCAGCCGAATATAATGACCTCCTGTCCAGCTTCAAGGAGAAGTGCGACGAGGAACACGCCAGGGTGGTAGAACTCGGGGGGCTGCGGATAGTAGGCGTCGAACGCCACGAGTCCAGGCGTATAGACAACCAGTTGCGCGGGCGGTCCGGGAGGCAGGGCGATCCGGGGGAGAGCCGTTTTTACGTGGCCCTCGACGACGACCTGCTGCGGCTCTTCGGCGGCGAGCGGGTGCAGGGCATCATGACGAAGCTCGGCATGGAGGAGGGCGAGTCGATAGAACACTCCCTGCTGAACAAGACGATAGAGGGTGCGCAGAAGAAAGTCGAGTCCATGCACTTCGATATACGCAAACAACTGCTGGCTTACGACAACGTGATGAACAAACAGCGCGAGGCGGTCTACAGGGAGCGCGAGTCGATCATCAGGTCGGACGACATCCAGGAGCGGACGTGGAACGTGCTGGACGACACGCTCACGGCGGCGGCCGACCCGGAAAAGATTTTCGCCAACCCGGATGAGCCGGACATACACTCGGCGGAACTGCGCCTGAAAGCCCTCTTCTGGCCTGGCATCGAAGCGCCGCTCAAGGACGTTTCGGTCCCCGACGAGATGGAGGGCGCGACGGAGAAGATGCGCGCCGAGCTCCGGGCGCGCTTCGACAAAAAACTCGCGGAGCTGGGCGATGCGACGTCGTCGAACCTCTTCCGCTATATCCTGCTCCAGGCGCTGGACTCCTGCTGGAGGGAGCACCTGCTGGGCATGGACGAGCTGAGGCGCGGCATCGGCCTCCGCGCGATAGGGCAGAAGGATCCGCTCATTGAATATCAGTTCGAATCGTTCAACCTGTTCCAGCAGATGCTGCAGAGCGTCCGCGAGAAGGTGACGGAGTACGCGCTGCGAGTGACCGTGGTCACGGAGGACAGATCCCGCCGTAGGGCCATGCGCGAGGGGCGCGGGATGCTGTTGCCAGGGAGCGGCGACCTCACGCCTGAGGAGGATGCCGCGAGGCACGCCGGGGAATCGAAGCCTATGCCCGTACAGAAGGAGCCCAAGATCGGCAGGAACGCCCCATGCCCCTGCGGCAGCGGAAAAAAATACAAATATTGCCACGGAAGGGATCAGGAAGCATAATACATTGCATGTCGTGTGGATAAATCAACTTTCTTTAAATTTTCGGACAGCGGAGGTTCGCGATGAGGCCAAGGTCATTTTTCTTCGTTTTCAAAATGCTGGCAGTATGCGCCATCCTGATTTTCGCCGCTGCGCCGCCGTCCTCGGCCGCATGGGACGCGAGGGGTGACGTGATCCGCCTGTCCAGGGAAGCGCCGTCCCTGGCCGCGTTCCCTGGCGCCAGGAACATGGTCTGGCTCAGCTCTTACAACTACTCGATGAGGCCGGACGGTAGCATGGAAAAGCGGCACAGATTTCTCATGCCGCTTGAGGGGACGGGCGCAGCGGAATCGCGGGCGTTCGGCCTCCGGCACCTATTCGAGGCCGACCCGTCCGCCGAGGTGACAGAAGCCCTGTGGCTCGACCCGTCGAGCGGGGAAACGCTCGGCTCGCTCGAAACCGACATGGGGCAGGAAGGATTCAAGGCCATCATCCCTCCTGGCTCAGGCGGCGGGGTCATAGCGATAGAGACGCGGGCCGCAAGCCGCAGAAAGAGCTACCTCGACGACGTGGTAACGCTCGCGGGGCCGCTCCCCGTGTGGGAACAGCGGATAGAGGCGGAGATCCCGGAAGGCATGGACTGCTACTGGCAGGGAACCGGAGTCGGCAGCCCGGAGCGCAGGGTGGAACGGGGCCTCGAACATATCGCCTGGACGGTCATGAACCAGCCGGCGTGGCAGGGCGGCGGCTTGCTCGACGAATCCCCGCCCTCTCTCGTGTTCAGCCTCAGCAGAGGGCTTGCCTCGTCGCTGCGGGAGCTCAGGGGCCTCGAAAACGTCCCGTTCGCGGCGCCGCGCCTCCCGCTGGGGATACAGGCCGGCAGAAACCCCCAGAAAGCCGTCGACAGCATTACGGCATATATGAGCGGCAAGATAAAGAGCATCGGCGGGACGCAGCCGGCAGGTGTCACAGTCGGCGGCACCGTCGGCGAGAGCGGCCCGTGGACGCCGTGGGAGGTTACGCTCATCGCAAAAAAGTGGCTCGAATCCATGGGCTTCGACGTAAGAGTATTCTGGTGCCAGCGGATACCGGTGGGCGTCAACGGCCCGGACTCCATGTCGGTCTGGAGCGATCCGGTGTTGGCCGTGAACAGCGGCACTGCCCAGTCTTATTTCGCTGCGGGCCGTGCCGGGGGATTCGGCAAGCTGCCGTACTCGCTGCGCGGCGCGCCCATGTTCCGCTTCGACGGCGAGGAGGTGCAGAGGGCGGTCCTCCCCGCCGGAAGCGCGGCGGAAAACACGCTCTCCCAGCAATGGCGGCTCTCCATCGGCCCTGACGGCATAGCGTCCGGCTCACTCGACATCACTGCTACGGGCGGCTGGGCAAGCGTCCTGGCCGGCGACGGGGACAGCGTCCCGAAGGACGCCATGGACATAGCGGGCCAGATATCCTTCAACCTGCCCGCACTCAGCCTGGAACCCGCGTCCGTACAGACAGTCGCGAACGGCTACAGGGCGACTTTCGGCGTTCGCGCGGCGCTAGGGATCGTTGCCGGCGGCGACATCCTGATGAGGATGCCGGGCGGGCTGCCGCAGTTGCTGGACGGTATGCCGGGAGACAGGGAGGGCTTCTCGTTCTGTTTCCCCTTCGTCTTCGAGCAGAGCGTGACAGTCTTCACGCCAAAGGGCTACAGGTCGTTCGGTCTGCCCGGCAGAACCCAGCACGGTGACTCCAAGGCCGCGCTGGACGAATCCGTAACGCACCGGGAGAAGAGGTCTCAGCTCGAAGCCTCGTCGAAATGGACGGTACGCACCGCCACGGTCGACGCGTCGCTGGCCGGCCTGATAATGGATCAGCTCGCCCTGGCGCGGAGGTGGTCGGAAATGACCGTGCCGCTCAGAAAATAAGCGAAGTATTTAACGGACATATAGGCGGAAAGAGGTATCGGTATGGAAGACAAGAGGGAGAAGCTCGCTTTATTGATCAGGGAGGCCATAGACGGGGCCGCTTCGTCGAGGGGGCTTGAAACGCCTGAGGGTTTTTCGGTTCTCCTGGAGCGCCCGAGACACGAGGGGCAGGGGGACTGGGCGACGAACGCGGCGATGCAGTTGGCGAAGGTCTTTCGCGTGAAGCCGTCAGAGCTCGCGGAGGACATCGCCTCGCGTTTGGGCGATTGCGGCGGCGTCGCGTCAGTGGAGGTCGCCCTGCCGGGTTTTTTGAACTTCACGCTTGCGAGCGACTGGATTACCGATACGATAAGGGACGCGCTCGCAAAAGGCAAAGATTTCGGGCGGAGCGGCATCGGGCGCGGCCGCAGGATACAGGTCGAGTTCGTGAGCGCGAACCCGACAGGGCCGATCCACCTGGGCCACGGGCGCGGCGCGGCGGTGGGGGACGTCGTGTCCTCATTGCTGGAGTTCGCCGGCTGGAAAGTCGAGCGGGAGTATTACATCAATGACGCCGGCCTCCAGATGGAGAATCTCGGGAAATCCACGCAATCCAGGTATTTCGCCCTCCTGGGGCGCGAGGCGGAAGCCCCGTTCCCGGAGGATGGGTACCCAGGAGACTACATCGACGCCATAGCCAAAAAAATACTGGACGAACGCGGCCCCGCCCTGGCCGGCCAGCCGCTCGGGGAAACGGCCGGTCTGTTCAGGGACGAGACCTGCGCGGCGGTGCTGGAGATGATAAAGAAGGACCTCTCGGACTTCGGCGTGGACTTCGACGTGTGGTTTTCGGAAAAGTCCCTCTTCGAGGGCGACCTCGTCCCGCGCACCATCGAACTGCTGAGGGCGAGGGGCTTCGCTTACGACAGCGACGGCGCAGTCTGGTTCAGGTCCACGGAGTTCGGCGACGACAAGGACAGGGTACTGGTCCGCCAAAATGGCGTCTCGACATATTTTACGTCCGACATAGCGTATCTGGAGAACAAATACGAGCGCGGGTTCGACCGGCTCATATACGTCTGGGGCGCAGACCATCACGGCTACGTGCCGCGGATCCGCTCCGCCAACAAGGCCATAGGCAAGCCGGACGACAGCCTGGACGTCATGCTGATCCAGTTCGTCAGCCTCTTGCGAGACGGCGCGCCGGTGTCGATGTCGAAGCGCGCCGGCACGTTCGTGACGCTGCGCGAGGTAATGGACGAAGTAGGCCGCGACGCGGCCAGGTTCTCGTTCGTCGGCAGGAAGTGCGACAGCCACCTTGAGTTCGATCTCGAGGTGGCGAAGCGGACGACGATGGACAACCCTGTGTACTACGTGCAGTACGCCCACGCACGGATCCGCAGCATAATGAGGGAGGCGGCCTCGCGGGGGATAGCCGTGCCGGACATATCCGCGATAGACCCTGAGGCGCTCCGCGACCCGCTGGAGGCGCGCCTCGCGAAGGAGATCTCACGCTTCCCCGATGAGGCCCGCAAGGCGGCTGAAAACCTGGAGGCGCACAGGATAGCGTTCTATGCGGCTGGCCTCGCTGAGGCGTTCCACGCTTTCTACAACAGCCAGAAAGTGCTGGGCTGTGAGGAGCGCGTCATGAACGCGCGGCTGCTGCTTGTCGCCGCGGCCGAGGTGGCCATATCGAACGCCCTCTCGCTTTTGGGCATCTCGGCCCCAGAGAGGATGTAAGATGAGCCCGCCGCGCATCCGCTGGGTCGTGGTGTACGCGGTTGCGTCATTTCTGGTGGCCGTCTCGGTCATGACCTTCTTCAAAGAGGCCGGCCGCATAGAGCGCCTGTCGATGACGCTGGAGTCCCGCATGGAAGAGCTCACGGAGTCCACGAGGAAAAATCAGGAGCTGCAGGAGAAGATCAACTTTTACAAGACCCCGGAGGGGATAGCCTACCTGGCGCGGGAAGAGTTCAACCTCGTCAAACCAGGGGAAAAGAAATACAGGATTGAGATAATATCCGAGGACGCCGGCGGGGCTGGAAAGAAATAAGTGAAAGCTGAACGCGATTGGCGCATTTCGGGAAACTGTGGTATCCTTTAGCCATACGGAGGTGGTAGAAGCGTGTTCTTGGCTGGCTCGCAAGGCAAAAGGGCTTTGGCGTTGCTCGTGGCCGCGTCTTTTCTGCTTCTCCAGGCCTCCGTGCTGGTGGCGCAGCCGCGTGCGCCCTATCCTGACATGCCCTCTGGGGTAAGCTCTTACCTGCTCGTGGCAGATATGTCAAACCAAAGCGCATACACGACGACCGCGACAAGCCGTTCAAGGCACCGCATGGCGTCGGATCATTCCTTGGATTTCGCCGAGTATGGGGTTTCTATATGCGAAGCGGCGGAAATTTCCTGCGAAGGCCTCAAAAACAATCTCCGACAGCACACAGCCGAAAACCCGCCGATCGCGCCTGAGTCGCGATTCGACGTAGTATCCAGAAAATAGAGACAGCCCCGGCGCAATCTCCCGGCACCCCTTTGCCCTTGATACCAATCAGAATTTGTAACGTAGCCTGGCGTTTGGGCTGAGTGCCTGAAAACGCTCGCTTATACATTCTGTAGAGACAGGACGGCTTTCTGCCAAGCCTGTCATAGATGACAATTACGCGGCGTCTTTAGGCGCTCGCTGCGGATAGAACATGAACTGAGGTGAGTTCACATGTCCCTGTTGCATGTAGGGCTGGACGTAGGCTCGACGACCGCGAAGACGGTCATCCTCGACGAAGACGATCAGATGATCCACAGCCACTATCGCAGACATTTCGCCGACATACCCTCGACCGTACGCGAGATGATGGGCGAGATACGCGAAAATTACGGCAGCTCGATGATAACCATGGCTGTCGCCGGCTCAGGCGCGCTCTCGCTCGCTGAGGGCATAGACGTGTCTTTCGCGCAGGAGCTCGTCGCTTGCAGCGCCAGCGTAGGCAGGTACCTCCCCGGCGTCGATGTCTGCATAGAGCTCGGGGGAGAGGACGCGAAGCTCACGTTCTTCGACCAGGCCGGCGCCGATCAGAGGATGAACGAGACGTGTGCTGGCGGCACCGGCGCTTTCATCGACCAGATGGCGTCTCTCCTGGGGACGGACGCGTCCGGGCTAAACGATCTGGCGAAGGGCTATAAGACGATATACCCAATAGCCTCGCGGTGCGGCGTCTTCGCCAAGACGGACATACAGCCGCTCCTGAACGACGGGGCGTCGAAACAGGACATAGCGGCGTCGATCTTCCAAGCCATAGTGAACCAGACGATAAGCGGCCTCGCGTGCGGGAGGAGGATAGCCGGCAACGTGGCGTTCTTGGGCGGGCCGCTGTACTTTCTGCCGGAGCTGCGCAAGCGCTTCGCCGAGACGCTTTGCCTCTCGCCCGGGCAGTGCGTCGTCCCTGAAAACCCGCACCTCTTCGTCGCCATCGGCGCGGCCATACTGGGCAAGAAGGGCGGCCCCGTGGACATGGCGGCGCTGCATGAGAAGGCCGTGAAATTTTTCTCGTCCGGGAGGCGCGGCCAGGTGAATGTCCTCCCGACGCTCTTCGCCAGCCAGGAGGCTAGGGATGCCTTCCGCAAGCGGCACTCTGCGGGCCGCGTCGCCAAGAAGCCCCTGGACGAATACAGGGGCGACGCGTTTTTGGGGATAGACGTCGGATCGACCACTACAAAGGTCGTGCTGACCGGGAGCGCGGGCGAGCTGCTCTTCTGGCGTTATCGCGTCACGGGCGGCGGCGAGCCGCTGACGGCGGTGCGCGAAATCCTCCTGGAACTGTACGAGGCAATGCCGGAGGGCGTCAGGATCTGCCGTAGCGGCGTCACAGGTTACGGAGAGAAGCTCGTGCAGGCGGCGATGGGCATAGACGTGGGCGAGGTCGAGACGGTGGTCCACGCGAGGGCGGCGGAATTCGTGCTGCCGGGCGTGGACTTCGTGATCGACATCGGCGGGCAGGACATGAAGTGTCTCGGCGTCAAAGACGGCGTGGTCAGGCGCGTATTCCTGAACGAGGCGTGTTCGTCGGGGTGCGGGTCATTTTTGCAGAGCCTGGCCGAATCCCTCGAAATGGATCTGGACGATTTCGCGGAGGCGGCGGCTGAATCGACCATGCCGGTCGACCTCGGCTCGCGCTGCACGGTATTCATGAACTCGCGGGTGCGCCAAGCGCAGAAGGAAGGGGCGAACGTCAGGGACATCTCGGCTGGGCTGGCATACGCCGTCGTCCGAAACGCGCTCTACAAGGTACTGAAACTGCGCGACGCGGACGAACTCGGCCGGCGCATCGTGGTACAGGGCGGGACGTTCAAAAACGACGCCCTGCTGAGGGCCTTCGAGCTGCTGACGGGTCGCGAGGTCGTGCGCCCCGAGATCCCTGAGCTCATGGGCGCGTTCGGTGCCGCCCTTCTGGCGCGCGACACGTACAGCGGGCAGACGGGGACGACGATAGGCAGAGAGGGGCTTGAGGGGTTCTGCTCAAAAACCTCGACCGCGCGCTGCGGTGGGTGCGGCAACAGGTGCATCCTCACCCGCACGCTCTTCAGCGGCGGCAAGGGATTCGTCAGTGGGAACCGCTGCGAGCAGGGCGCTTCACTGGGCGCTGCGCCACGGAAAAGCGCCCTGCCGCCTAACTTGTTTGAACGGAAATACAAGAGGCTGTTCAGCCACTACGAGCCGTTGCCGGCCTCCGCCGCGCCGAGGGGCGTCATCGGGATTCCGAGGGTTCTGAACATGTACGAGAACTACCCTCTCTGGTTCACGCTGTTCACCGGCCTGGGATTCAGGGTCGAGCTGTCCTCAGCCGCGCCGCCCGAGCATATGGGCATGGACACCATACCCAGCCAGACGCTCTGTTATCCCGCCAAGCTGGCGCACCGGCATATTGCGGATCTCCTCTCGCGCGGGATAAAGAGGATATTCTACCCTGTCGTCCTGATGGAGAAGGAGGAGTTCGCGGACGCGCACCAGCACTTCAACTGTCCGGTCGTGACCGGATATCCTGACGTGGCGTTCCTCAACATCGACGAGCTCTGTGACGACGGCGTGCTTTTCATGCGGCAGCCGATGCCGATAGACTCGCCGAAGAGAATGGCTCGTGCCTTGTCCGGCCTGCTCGCGCCGTTCGGCGTGTCCAAAGGCGAGATAAAAGCCGCCCTTGGCATGGCATACGAGGAGGCGCGGCGATTCAAGGAGGATGTAGAATCTTACGGGCGCGAGGCTTTGGAGGCCATCAAGGACGGCACGACAGGGATAGTCCTCTCCGGGCATCCGTACCACCTCGACCCGGAGGTGAACCACGGGATCCCGGAGCTGATAAACGGCTACGGCGTGGCCGTTTTCACGGAGGACTCCGTCTGCTGGATGGCTGACGAGACAGGGGAGGCCGACCCGCTCTATGTGGTTGATCAGTGGGTATATCACTCCCGCCTTTACAGGACGGCTGCGGTGGTCGCCAGGCACCCGGCGTTCCGCAATGTGCAGATGGTGCAACTGAACTCGTTCGGATGCGGCCTGGACGCCATCAGCGCCGACCAGTCCGCAGACCTGCTGGAAAGGCAAGGCAGACTGCACACTCTCATAAAGATAGACGAGGGGAAAAACAACGGCGCCGTCAAGATCAGGATAAGGTCGCTCCTGGCCGCTGTCAGGATGGGGCATGCACAGGGCGCTGTCCGGCCCGCCAAGGCGCGCGTGTCAAAACAGCGGCGCGCGTCCGTCCGCCCTGACGCTTCTCGCACGATACTCTGCCCCCCCCTCTCCACACATCACTTCCAATTCCTGGAGATCGCCATGCGAGAAGCGGGGCTCAATTTCGAGGTGCTGCCCGAGGGCGGGCGGGAGACGGCGGAGCTGGCGCTGAAGCACGTCAACAACGACGCATGTTATCCGTCGATGGTAGTCATAGGCCAGTTCCTCGAAGCGTTGCAAAGCGGGCGGTACGACCCTGAGACGACGGACTGCCTGTACGCGCAGACGGGCGGCGCTTGCCGGGCCAGCAACTACGTCCCCCTCTTGAGGCGCGCGCTTGACTCCGCCGGATTCAGTCAGGTGAGGGTGCTCGCCGCGAACGCCCAAGGCAACAGCGGCGCGGAGGCCTTCTCAGTCCCGGCCGGCACGGTCTGGCGCTCGCTCTTGGGTCTGATGTACGGCGACCTCTTGATGCGCCTGTCACTCAGGACGCGCCCATACGAGATCGAACGGGGGAGCGCCGACAGGTTGTACCGGGCGTGGGCCGGGCGCTGCAAGGAAAACGTCATACGCGGAGGGTGGCGGCGGTACGTGGCCGACGTGCGCGGAATGACGGCCGATTTCGCCGCCCTGCCGATCAACCCTGCGCCGCGCCCCCGCGTCGGGATCGTGGGCGAGATACTGGTGAAATACCACGCGAACGCCAACGAGAAGCTAGTGGAGGTCATAGAGGCCGAGGGCGGGGAGGCTGTCGTGCCTGACCTCGCAGGTTTTATGTCCTATTGCCTCTACGACCCGGTGTTCGCGAACGCGAAACTCTCTGGCAAATTCCTCCCGCGCCTGGCCGGGCAGGCCGGGATATCGGCGCTGGAGTTCCTGAAACGCCCCATAGCGAAGGCGCTCAAGGGTACGAGGTTTGGCGAGCCGCACGACATATACGGCATGGCTGAACTCGCGGGCGGCATGGTCTCTCTGGCCAACCAAGCCGGCGAGGGCTGGCTGCTCTCGGCGGAGATGATGCGCCTCATAGAGAGCGGCGTAAACAACGTCCTCTGCATACAGCCCTTTGCCTGTCTGCCGAACCACGTGACGGGAAAGGGCGTGATGAAGGAGCTGAAGCGCCGCTACAGGGGCGCAAACATCTTAGCGCTGGACTACGACATCAGCGTCAGCAACGTGAATCAGCTCAACAGGATCAAGCTCCTGATGGCGACCGCGCGATGCGGCAATACAGGCACGTCATGAGTACGGTGCGTCTCGCGGCACATACGCGCTGCGCTTTAGGCCATTAAAAATAAACCCACAATCTTTTAACTTTAGGCATCTGATTACAAACTAGCGTGAGAAACGACCTGGCCGCCGGATCCGGCGGCCAGTCAAAGATTGAAATCGAGTTGATATGTGCCGGTTCTCCCTCAGTATCCAGAGACGCCCATCTTTTTGCAGATTTCGCGGACCTCGGGGTGGAGGTATACGCCGTCCTCCTCGTAAACGTTTCCGTCCAGTATTATCGTGGGGTTTAGCACGATCCCGTCGGTATGACCTGCCGCCGCCCACTCGACGGCCATTATGGACTTCCCCTGGCTTCCGATGCCAAACTCCATGCAGCCAAACACGCGCTCGTCCTCCACTATCCGCCCCGTGACCGCTGTGACGCCTGGGTTGAACCCCAGCGAATAGTGGGCGAGCCTGTACATGTTTTCCGGGTCGCCCAGTCCCTCCATCCACCTTTTGAACACCTCCGCGTCATGGCCGCCGCGGATGTCTACGACCCTGCCCTCCTTGAGCGTCAAGGCGACTGGCGACGACAGCTTGCCCAGGTCAAGAGGCGGCCAGATGGCACCGTCAAAGACCAGCTCCCCTTCTATCGTCTCCTCTATCGGATTCCACGATATCTGCCCCGCCAGCATCACAGGATAGCCCTTTTCCGTCGCCTTCTTGCCTGAGAGGCGCACCCTGCGCCCCCGGTTGTAACCCTTGAGGCTGGTGCCGGACGCGCTCTTCACCACGACCTCGTCCGAGGCCTGTACGTGGCGCTGAAGCGTCTCGCCGAGTTCTATCACGAGGTCGTAGTCTATGTTCGCTATGGTGCGAACCATCATCATCACGTCCATGCCGGTCAGGCATATGTAGCGGCAGCCGGCATCGAGGGCGGCTCGGAAACAGGGCGTATGCATGACATAGGAGTACGTAAACTCTATCCACACGTCAGCGCATTCGACTGCTGCTGCGATGGGGGCGTAGGGCTGGACGCAAGAGTTAGCGGCGGTAGGCGAGTAGATCACCGTCGGCTTGCCCCCCGCGGCGAACGCAGCCTCCGCTGTGGCCTCGACCACCCTCCTGTCCGTGCAGGAGTCTCCCGTTATGACGACGTTCTCGCCGGGCTTCACCAACATCACGTCCCTGATCAGCGTGAGCGCTCCGCGCGTCAGCTCATAACTCATGTATTCGTCCCGTGTTTCCATTCCTATGCTGAACATGAAGTACCTCCTCAGATTCTCGTGGGTTAGTTAGCGTTATACAGATGACAGCAGACTTCGTGCCCCGGGGAGACCTCCCTCATCACGGGGCGCTCTGCCGCGCATACAGGCAGCATGTCCTTGCACCTCTGGTGGAACGCGCATCCGGGCGGTACGTTGACGGGACTTGGTATTTCCCCCGTCGAGAGGATCTTGGCCGGTTTCAGCTCCTCCTCCTCCGATGTCGCCACCGGGATGGAGGAGAGCAGCATACGCGTGTAGGGGTGCAGCGGCTTCTCGAAGAAATCGGCGGCAGGGGCCTGTTCGCAGAGCCGCCCGAGGTACAGGATGGCCACCCGGTCGGCCACGTTGCGCATGAGGCTCAGGTCGTGGGTGATGAAGAGGTACGACAGCATGAGTTCCTTTTGCAGGGCGACCAGCTTGCTGATGACCTTGGCCTGTATGGAGACGTCAAGGGCCGATGTCGGCTCGTCGAGGATGACGAGCGACGGGTGCGTCGCCAGGGCGCGCGCTACGGAGATGAGCTGGCGCTCGCCGCCGCCCATGGCGCGCGGGTATTTGTCGGCAAATTCGGCTGGCAGGCCTACCGCCTCCAAAAGTTCCCCGACCCGCGCGTCCATCCGGGGCTTCGACAAGCCCTTGTCGTGTACCTGCAGCGGCACCGTCAGGCTCTTTCGTATCGTGCGCTTAGGATTGAGGGATGAGCCCGGGTCCTGGAATACGATCTGGATTTCCCCTTTTTGCTTCAGCGTGCGGTAGAGCCCGGCCTTCGCCAAGTCCTCGCCCTTATACAGGATGTCGCCCTCTGTGGCCTCGTACATGCCGACCAGCACGTAAGCTATGGTGCTCTTGCCTGACCCGGACTCTCCGACCAGGCCCAGCGTCTCGCCCTTGCCCAGTTCGAGGCTCACGTCGTCTACGGCTTTCACCGTGAGGCGGTTTTTCAGCGCGAAATATTTTTTCAGGTGCTTGATCTCCAGTATTTTATCCGACATCAGACCGCCTCGCTTGCAAAGTAACAGCTAACGTAATGTCCGGGAGCGGCCTCCGCGTGAGGCGGCTTCCGTTCGTGACAGGCGCCCTTGGCGCGTGGGCATCTCGGAGCGAAACGGCATCCGGCAGGGGGGTTCATGTAGTCCGGCACCCTCCCGGGGATCCCGTGCGCGATGTTTCGCCCAGTCAGCTTAGGGACGCATGACATCAGCGCCGCCGTGTAGGGATGCATCGGGTTTCCGAACACGTCTCCCGTGGCCCCGCTTTCTACGACCGTGCCGGCGTACATGATGTTGACGTAGTCAGTGGATTCTCGGATCACGCCCACGGAGTGGGAGACCATCACGACCGACAGCCCTTTTTCCGAGACCAGTTTGTTGATGAGGCGCAGTATCTGGTCTTGTATGGTCACGTCGAGCGATGTGCCTGGTTCGTCCGCCAAAAGCAGCCTGCGCCCGGCGGCGATCGTCATCGCTATGCACACCCTCTGCTTCATGCCGCCCGAGAGCTGGTAAGGAAAGCTGTCCATGATCCTGTGGGGATCGGGCAGCATCACGCTGTCGAGCGCATCCACCGCTATTTCGTACAGGCGTGTCTTCGAAGTGCCGGCAGGGTTCGCGTATTTCAGCGCCGTCAAAAACTGCGATTTGACGCTGAACACGGGGTTCAGCGCGCTGGACGGGTCCTGGAATATCATCCCGGCCCCCCTGCGGCGCATGTCGTCCAGCTCTGGCCCGGCCATCCCGAACACGTCCCGCCCGTCGAACAGTACGTTGCCCCCGCCTATGACGGCGTTCTTGGGCAGTACGCGGAGGACAGCCTTCAGTGTCGTGGTTTTGCCGCAGCCGGATTCGCCGACCAGCCCGACCCTCTCGCCCGAGCGGACGCGGAACGTGATCCCGTCCAGGACGTGGCTGACCTTGCCATAAACGTCGAACGACACCGAAAAGCCCTTGATGTCGAGCAGAATCCCGCCTTCGCCTATGTCCCGCATCAGCTCTCGTCCGTTCCCAGCATGTTGCTGATCCCGTCGCCGAAGAGGTTGAAGCCCAGTACCAGCACTATTATGGCTATCGCCGGGAAAACTGTGAGCCACCACTGCTCCGGCATGTACTTGACGCCTTGGGAGATCATGCTGCCGAGCGCCGGTTTCGGCGCCTGCTCGCCCAGGCCGGCGTAGCTCAGGGTGGCGCCCATTATGATCACGTAGCCCATGTCGAGCGTCATCTTCGTGAGCATCGATGAGAGGCAGTTGGGAAGGATCTCCCTGAATATGATGTGGGGCAGCTTTACGCCCGTCAGTTCGGCGTAAATGATGTAATTTTCCGTGCGCAGCGACGAGGACACGCCGTATGCGAGCCTGGCGTACCACGGCCACCACATGACGGTGATCGCGAGCATCGAATTCGTCATGTTGGGTTCCAGCACGGAGGCAATCGCCAAGGCCAGCACCAATGGCGGGATCGCGAGGAAGATGTCGGTCAGGCGCATCAGGACCGTGTCGACGGGCTTCCCTTTGTTGTATCCCGCTATCACTCCCACCATGAATCCGATAGGGGCCGATATGCAAAGCACGATGACCCCCATGAGGAGCGTGTTCCTGAACGAGCCCACGATGCGGCTCAGCACGTCGCGCCCTATCAGATCCGTCCCGAACGGGTGAGCGCCGCTCGGTGCGCCGCTCGCGTTCGCGAAGTCCACGAAAGAACCTATATGTTCCGGGTACGGCACTATGCGTTCCCCGAGCAGTGCCAGGAAAACAAAGCCGGCTACAATGGCCAGCCCGAGTACCGTTATTTTGCTCTCCGAGTACTTGAGCCAGCTCCGTTTGAGCGTTTCCTTCCACGATTCGTCCATATCCGGTACCACCTCTACTTTGAGCGCGACTGGCGCATTCTTGGATCCAGGATCATCACGATCACGTCCACCAGCAGGTTAGTCATTATGAAGATGACCCCGAGTACCATGACCACCCCGCAGACGGCGTTGATGTCCTTGCCTAAAATGGCGTTCATCGCGTAGCGGGACATGCCCGGCCAGTTGAAGATCGTCTCGACCAGGAAGGCGTTCCCGAATATTGCCGCGATGTCCAGGCCCATGATCGATACGGTGGGTATTACGGACGGCCGCAGCAAAAATTTGCGGTTTACCACGTCACGGGGTACGCCCTGCGACGTGACCATCGTGATATAGTCCTTACCCCCGTTTTCGAGCATGTAGGAGCGGGTCAGCCTGGCCTCCTGCATGGTGTGTCCGAGCGAGAGGGCGAGCGACGGCAAGAGCAGGTGAGCGAACGCGTCCCACGCCGCGTCCGGCTGCCCGGAGATCAGCGCGTCCAACACCATCAGCCCGGTCACCGGAGGGACCGTAAACCCCATCGACAGGCGTCCGCCTATGGACGGGAGGATCGGCAGCCAGTAGCCGAATATCAGCAGGAACAGCACGGCCCAGACGAACGTTGGGGTGGCTATGATGATATAGCTGCTGAAGCGTATGAGGTAGTCCGGCCATCTGTTTTTGTACATGGCGCCCAGCACGCCCAAAAGCAGGGCAAAAAAGATAGGTGGAATGCCAGCCCATATCACCAGCTCCAGCGTGGCCGGCATGAATTCGCCCAGATCCTGCGACACCCCGCGCTTCGTCACGGTCGACAGCCCGAAATCGCCGCGCAGGACGTCGCGCAGCCAGAAATAATACTGAACTGGCAGCGATTCGTTGTAGTGCATCCGTTCCCTGTACCTCTCCACTACTTCCTCTGGCGCGGTAGGGCCCAGGGCCAGGCGAGCCGGGTCGCCGGGTATGATCCTCACGAGCGAGAAGATCAATATCGACAAGCCGACCAGGACGACCGACGCCCAGCCCAGCCTTTTCAGGATCGTCACCAACAGAGACGGCAATCCCTATCCCCCTCTTCCTCGCCGCAGGCGGGCCTGATCACTTCCTGCGCTCCGGGAAAACCTTGATGTCCCTGAGATAGAACGAAAAGCCCTGGAGCGGGATCTTGGGCGCTAGCTCTACGTAGGACGACTGGTAAACGAGCCGTTCCGGGGATTCCGTTATCGGCACGAACGTGAAGCGCTTCGCCATGTAATCCTGAATCGCACCGTAGGCCGCCGCCCGCTTGTCTATGTCCACTGTGGCGAGCGCCTTGTCTATGAGGGCGTCCAGCGCCGTGTCGTTGACCCAGTTCATGTTCTCCCACGTCCCGGTCGCCTTGCTCCTGATCTGCGAGACGAACTGTGCGCCTGAATCGGCCGTCACCGGCGTGACGGACACGATGGTGGTCATCGGCGACGTGTCCACCTTGGCGGAATTTGCCACTATCGTGGACCAGGGCAGCTCGACGATGGAGACCTTGACGCCGATCTGAGAGGCCAGGGCCTGGATCATGAGCGCGATCTTCTCGCGGTCGGCGGATTCGGAGTTCCAGACGAGCTCTATTGGCGTCTTGGCTATGGAGTCCGCGTACTTCGACTCCGCTATCGCCTTTCGGGCTTTCTCCAGGTCGAGGGAAAAATTGAACATAGCCTTGTATCCGAGGGAGTTCGACGGTATCACGCTCTTCTTCTGTACGGAATCAGGCAGGATCTTGGAGCATATCGTCGCGTAGTCGATGAGGCAGCCCAGCGCCTCCCGCACCTTCGGGTCGTCGACCGGAGCTTTCTGATTGTTGATCCACAGGTTAACTCCGCCGCCGGTGTAGTTGTGCGCGAGCTTGAGGGTGGGATCTGAATCCAGCATCGCCTGGATGTTTTCGGTGGTCTGGTAGTGATCCGCCGCTTCGAGCTCCTGGCGGCTCATCATCGTCTTGACCCTCACGGCCTCGTTCGAGGAGTAAAATATGAACTTCTCCGGCGCGTTCTTCTCGAACCCGGCCCAGTAGTCGCGGAAAATGCTGCCGCCGACCGAGATGTTCGTGCTGACGCTGTCCACTGCGTACGGGCCTGACCCGGCGTCATGCTCCAACAGGTACGTCTTGCCATAGTCCCCGTTCTCGCCGTAATCGCCGGCCGCGTATTTGCCCTTGAGCAGCTTGCTGTCTACGATGTAGAAACGGACGAGGCTGTTCAGCAGAGGGCCGTACGGTGCCTTGCAGTTCAGGCGCACTCTGTAGTCGTCAAGAGCCTCGGCGGAGTCGATGTAAGCGTAGAAGAGGAAGGCGAACCCCTCGCCTATTTCCAGCAGCCTGTTCATGGAGTACGCCACGTCGTGCGCCGTCAGCTTGTTGCCGCTGTGGAATACGATGTCCTCGCGAATCTTGAAATCCCACTTGAGGCCGTCCTGCGATATAGTCCAGCTCTCGGCCACCCATGGATTGACTCGCCCGTCCGGCGTCGGGAACACCAGACTGTCGTACAGGTTGATCAGCACCGCGCCCGAGGCGTAGTCAGAGCCGACGGCCGGATCCCACTTCGGCATGATCGCCTGCGTCACGCGGAAGATACTCCCTCCCGCCGTGGCGGCGTCAGCCGGGCATGAAGCAACGAAGGACACGAAACATATCGCCAACAACGCTAAAAACTTTTTCATCTCTCCCAGTCTCCTTCTCTTTTTAAATTGTGATCCTTGGGGTTTGTGCTGTCAGTTTACGGAAAACGTGAGAAATAATCATCGTTTCATCGAGAGAAAAAGGAACGCTGTTTTATGAA
>JAISFV010000145.1 GCA_031263445.1 Synergistaceae bacterium
CATCAGGCAAAGTCACCAACGCATACAGGAGGCGGTATTCATGCAGCGCGAAGAGGCAGTGGACGAAAACATAGAGAAATTTGAATTCCAGAGCGAGGCAAAGCAGGTTTTGGAGCTTATGATCCACTCCGTCTACTCGAACCCCGATATTTTTTTGAGGGAGCTGATCTCGAACGCGTCTGACGCGATCGACAAGCTCCGCATCGAGGGTTTGAGGGATGACAGGCTCTCCGGCCTCGCGAAGGACGGAAAGATAACCGTGACGGTTGACAGAGAGTCGCGGACTATCACCGTCTCAGACAACGGGATAGGCATGTCCCGAGACGAGCTGGTCTCTTACCTCGGCACGATCGCCAAGAGCGGCACCAAGGAGTTTGTGCGGGCGGTGCAGGAGGCCGCCACGTCCGGCAACGCCGACCTCATAGGACAGTTCGGCATCGGCTTCTACTCCAGCTTCATAGTCGCAGACAAGGTGACGGTGCTGACCAAGAGGGCTGCGGGCGACGAGGCGTGGATGTGGGACTCGTCAGGAGACGGGACGTACACGGTGGAGCCTTGCGAGCGGGATGCGTACGGGACGGACGTGGTGCTGCACGTAAAAGAGCGCCCGGACGACGCAGACGGCGAGGCAGAAGGGGCTAAGGACTACCTGACCGGCTGGACCGTCCGCGAGGTAATAAAGCGGTATTCGGACTTCGTGAGCTACCCGATATACGTCGACGACACCGGCAAGGAGAAGAAAGAGGGCGCCAAGCCAGAGCCGGTGAACTCAATGAAGGCGCTCTGGGTACGTCCGGAGAGCGAGGTCACGGAGGACGAGTACAAGGATTTTTACCGTCACGTGACCCACGACTGGGACGACCCGATGGAGCGCATCGTTTACAAGGCGGAAGGCACGACGGAGTTCCACGCGCTGCTCTACGTCCCTTCTCGCCCGCCTGTCGACCTCTTCTACCGTGAGGGACGGCACGGGATACAGCTCTACATACGCAGGGTATTCATCATGAACGACTGCCGCGACCTCATCCCGGAGTACCTGCGCTTCGTCAAGGGCGTCGTGGACTCGGAGGACCTGTCACTAAACGTGTCACGGGAGCTGTTGCAGCAGGACCGCAGGACGGCTATGATAAAAAACAGCGTCACGCGCAAGGTGCTGGACGTCCTCAAGAAGATGAGGGACGACCGTTTGGACGATTTCAGGAAATTCTGGACGCTCTTCGGCGTAGTATTAAAGGAAGGCATCATCTCGGACCCGAAGAACAGGGAGGCGCTGATGAAGCTCTGCCTGCTCGAAACGTCAGACGGCGGCCGCGTCTCGCTGGACGAATACGTCTCCTCGATGAAGCCCGGGCAAAAGGACATCTTCTATCTCTCGGGCGGGACGTCTGAAACGCTGTCCGCGTCCCCGAAACTGGAGGCGTTCCGCAAGCGCGGCGTCCCTGTCCTCCTGTTGAGCGACCCCGTGGACGAGCTGTGGGTTCCGACGGCCGGGAAATTTGCCGATCATGATTTCGTCTCGATTTCGTCAGAGGACGTGGAAATTCCAGGCGAGGACGAAAGCCAGGACCGTGAGTCCGCGAAAAAAGCCGAGGAGAGCGGCATCGCGTCTAAGCTGAAAGAAGCCGTCTCGAAGCTAGGCGGCAGCGCCTCCGGCATCGAGGACGTCAGGCTGTCGTCCCGTCTCGTGGACTCACCGGCGACATTCGTCCAGAAGGGCGAACCTGTCTCGCTCCAGATGAAGCGGCTTTTCAAGTCGCTGGGGCAAGAGATCCCGTCCGACAAGAGAGTGCTGGAGATAAACCCCTCTCACCCGCTGATCGAAAAAATAGCGCAGAAGTCCGATGAAATCGATTCGGACGGGCTGAAGGAGTGGGCCGTGCTGCTCATCGGGCTGGCCTCGATAGCGGACGGCGAGCCAGTCGAAAACAGCAAGGAGTTCACGAAAACGCTTGCCTGCCTCCTTGAAAAAGCCTAGCCTCCGGCAAAACTCCGGAACTACGGTTTCGCGCGATTGCCGTTTGTGGTACTATGTGCGGTAAGCTGTAAAAAGCTGTAATTTTTGTCTCGGCGGAGGATTTGAAAAGTGCTGGTAAGTTTGTTGGCTTTCCTTTTGGTGATAGGGATCTGCGTGGTCATACACGAAGCAGGGCATTATCTGGCGGCTGTCTGGCGCGACGTCCAGGTACACGAATTCGCGTTCGGCATGGGGCCTCGCCTCTGCTCGAAGAGGAGGAACGGCGTCCTGTGGGCCATAAGGGCCTTCCCGATAGGCGGCTTCGTGCGGCTGGAGGGCATGGAGGACGAGCCGCTCCCGGATGATGAGCCTGACCCTGCAAGGGCTTTCCCCATAAAGCGCGCGTGGGAGCGGTTCGTCATAATCGCAGGCGGACCGTTCGCGAATATCGCACTGGCGTGGCTGCTTACTTCACTGCTGTTGGCCTCGTACGGCGTGCTGGATCTCAAGTCCCCCGTCGTCGGCGCGCTGATGGAGGGCTACCCGGCCGCGAAGATGGGCGCAGTCCCAGGCGACAGGGTGATATCCATCAACGGGCATGAGATAAACGAATGGGGCGATATAAGGTCAACCCTCGCCAAGATCGAAGAGGACGGCGTGGAGGTCGTCATAAGCCGCGGCGGCGAAAGAGTGACGCTCACCGGGGAGGTTCCCTACAACGAGGAGGGAAAGGCCAGGCTCTGGGGCGTCCAGCCGACGCGCGTCAGGTACTCTCCAGGCAAGGCGCTCATAAGCGGCCTCGCTTACTGCTGGCGCATGAGCGTGGAAATCTTGAACTCGCTCTGGATGATGGTAACCGGCAGGCTTCAGGCCGAGGTGGCGGGCCCTGTCGGCATAGCTGTGATGGCTGGCAACTACGCTCGCGAAGGGTTCTGGACGTTCATGATGTTCCTGTCGGTGATAAACCTCAACCTCGGGCTGATGAACCTGCTACCGCTGCCAGCGCTCGACGGAGGGCGGCTGGTATTCCTGCTCGGCGAGATGGTGTTCAGGCGCAAATTCCCTGAGGTATGGGAAAACCGCATCCACATCGCTGGCTTCGCCCTTCTCTTGGCGCTGATCGCCTTCGTCACTTGGAAGGACATAGCGAGGCTGATTGGCTAGCATGGCTTCTGCGGGGCGGAGCGCGAAAAGGTCTGTCAGGGCGGTCTTGGCGTGCCTCTGCCTCGCGCTTTTTTTAGCGCTCTTCTGCGCGCCGCCGTCATTCGCGGTGTCGGCGGAGGAGTTTTACAAGAACGCGCTTGCCGTGCAGGGGATAAACGCATTCGCCGCCACGTGCCAGAGCGCCCACGAAACGGGCTTTTGGACCTCATATCTCTGGAAGAACGCGCTCAACGGCGCCGGGATCAAAGCCGACAAAAACTGGCGCAACTCAGGCCGCCCGTCGATAAAGAAGTCTTCTCGGGAGGAAGTGAAGGGACAGTCAGTCTATCGCGACTCCTACTTCAGGGTGTACAAATCGCTTGACGAGTTCCTTTTGGACTACAGGGCGAAGATTGCGCGCGATTATCCGCTCGCCGTAAAAAATTCAGACACGATGTGGGGCTATTTCTCCTCCCTGCAGAAGGGCAGGCTGGGTTCGTGGGCGACGACGCAGCGCTACTTCGAGCACATGGCCGACAAGGCCGTCCGGCTCGCCCCCAGGCTTTTAGGGGTGGAATGGCGCGCCCAGATGCTCAACGAGTACAAGCAAGCCCTCTCAAAGGGTCTTTTGTCCCAAAACGAGATAAAGATAGTCGAAAAAAAACTCGCCTCCGTCGGCATATCGGTCTCGCAAAAATAGGCAACAGAAATTCAAAACAGCCACGCCGCCAGCCCAGGTATTTCTAATTAAGTTCCGTAATAGCAGCCTCACACAAAACGGATTCTGTTATGCCTTATGCCAGAGAGCAGCGAATCACGTACCCCTGGTAAAGTCGAGGGCTTAATTCAATTCTATGAACCGCTCAAAGCGGTTAAAACCCTGCGCCGCTGGACGCGCCGTCAACGAGGGTATGCGCTCGCTTTTCGAGCTAGCCCGGACAACCACAAATGCGGGGAACGCGCCTGCGCTCCCCGCAGCGGCGGCCTATGCCCGTTCCCCCTCTTCGGCCGGTTCGTGTCCCCGCGCCGTATGCTTGTCCATGAAGTCGGAGAACATAGCCAGTGCCTGGCCAAAATTCCTCCTGCCGAAGCCTATGCGGAACCTGTTCTGGTTGA